>NZ_JBEPBA010000006.1:0-438662 GCF_040298885.1 Streptomyces sp. NPDC001137 | reverse complement strand
TGCACCCGTCCCGGGGGGCGGGGGGTGGGGGGGGGCCCCCCCACTGCACCCCCGCCTTCCGGGCCTGCCCCCGCGATCGCGACCCTGTTGCCCGCAGCCGGCTGTGATGCGCCGTCGCGCCACACGATCCCCCGCCCGGACCACATCGTCGTGGTGATTGAGGAGGACCGGGCATACGGCGACATCATCGGGAACGCTCAAGCCCCGTACCTCAACGAGCTGGCCGGGCGAGGCGCCTCCCTCACGGAGTTCTACGGCATTACCCACCCCAGTCAGCCCAATTACCTGGCGCTGTTCTCCGGCTCCACGCAGGGAGTCAGCGGGGACTCCTGCCCCTTCACCTTCAGCGGGCACAATCTCGGCTCTCAACTCCTGCAAGCGGGCCTGACCTTCGCCGGTTACGCGCAGAGCATGCCCCAGGTCGGCTTCACCGGCTGCACCAGCGGGCACACCTACGTGCGCCGGCACAACCCCTGGGTGAACTTCAGCAACCTGCCCGCCTCCGTCAACCGCCCGTGGAGCCACTTCCCACGCGACTACACGCAACTGCCGAACGTGTCGTTCGTCGTCCCGGACTTGGAGCACGACATGCACGACGGCAGCGTGCGGACGGCCGACACCTGGCTGCGGAACAACCTCGACGACTACGCGCGCTGGGCGATGACCCACAACAGCCTGCTGGTGGTGACATGGGACGAGGGCCCCGAAACAGCCGACGGGACCAATCACATCCCGACGCTTCTGGTCGGTGAGCATGTCCGGCCGGGACCGCACGCCCAGCCGAACAACCTGTACGGTCTGCTGCGCATGCTGCTGGACGCCTACGGCTTGAAACCCCTGCGCCACAGTGCCGATGCCGATCCCATCCGCGTCTGGAAGAAGAACGCGTGAGCGGTCCCACGGAGCGCCTCAATCACCTGAGCCCGCCGGCCCCTGGGGCTGCGTGGGCAGCCAGTACGGTCTGCGCCACCACAGCGTGGCCGCCGCGGCGGTCTGCGCGAGCAGCCACGCCGCCCCGACTCCGGTGATACCCATGACCGGCAGCAGAACGTAGGTCAGCACGGTGGCGAGCGTGCACACCGCCCCCAGGATGCCGACCAGCAGGAACAGCCGTCGTCGGATCCGGCACATGCTGACGGCCGCGACCACGACGATGTTCGGCAGAGCGGAGAGGGCGATCAGCCGGAGCAGATCGGCGCCGTAGCGAGCGTAGTCCGGTCCGAAGATGCGCAGGATCAACGGTGCGGCGGCGCACAGGACGACGACGCCGCCGGCCAGCAGCACACCCGTGTGCCGAAGCACCAGCCGGCAATGAGCGGCAAGCCGGGACGGGTCGTTGGTCCCCTCGACGATGAGGGAGGCGCCCATATTGGTGTTGAGCTGATAGAGCGAGAAGGCGACGAGCCAGGCGAGCGAGAAGTAGGCGGCCTGCCGGGGCCCGCGATGGTTGAGGACGATGATCGGCAGGGCGGTGGTGGCACCCAGCCAGAACAGGGCCGCCAGGTAGTCCGCGACGATGTAACGGCCGGTGGGTCGGCTGGGGTCCACGCGGTCGTCGCCCGTGGCCTCCGCCCGCCGGGGCAGAAAACGAGCGAACAGCAGGATGTTGGTCAGAACGATGGCGACAACGACCGAGAGTGCCCAGGACCACAGGATCCCGGTGGCAGCCAGGAAGGCAAGAGCCGCCACGAGCCCTATCTTCACCACAGCGAAGACGAGGTTCTCCAGCACGACCCAACCGGGTCTGCGCAAGCCCGTCAGCACCCCGTCCTGCAGCACGAAGATCGCGTAGCCGACGGTCGCCAACACGAAGCCGCAGGCCACCAGGGGATGGTGCAGGAACATGAGGCCCGGTGACACGGCCGGGATGACGAACACGAATCCCACGGCAAGGACAGCGGTGGTGACGCACGCGGCCAGATAGCCGGCGCCGACCAGGCGGCGGCTTCGCCGGCCGGCCCCCGGAGTGAACCTGATCATCACATTGGTCATGTTGAGCTGGCCCACTCCGGCCAGCAGCATCATCGCCGCCACCGCCGAGTAGTTCCGACCGAGACTGTCGTCGCTGTAGGAATGTGCGGCCAGTGCCCAGTACAGGGCCCCGAGCACGGAGGTGAGCAGCGAGCTGACGGTCAGCATGTGGCCATTGCGCAGCACGGCCTCCAACGACCAGATCTCCTCCAGGGATCGGATGCGCCGGGGCCTGGCTTCCGGCACTCGTTTGAGCAGGCGGGCGGCAATGGTGGTCCTCATCGCCGTCGCCTCCGGCGCGTGCGCGCGGCGGCCCCTGAACCAGTCGTTTCGCTGGGCAGGCCCCCAGTTCTCCGGGTGTGGGGCCCAGCCGCGGCCACACGGGCTCTCGCGAACCGGGCCAGCCGGAGGGGTATTCCGGCCCGGCCGGACTCGGACACCGCCAAGAGTGCGGTCAGGGCCACATCGGTGGGTGACATCGCGGGTGGCCGGCAGAGAGGGCAGCCGCCCGGCGAGTGCCCCAGCAGCCGCCGCACGGCGTCGGCCAGCCCGGCCTGGTACGGCCGGCGCATGACCGTGAGTCCCGTCGCCCGGACCGCGGGGGCAGCGTTGCCCGGAGCGCAGCCGTTCCGGGCCTGCCGCAGCAGCGCGATGTCGGTGGCGCTGTCGCCGATGGCGAGCACCGGGCGGATTCCCGCCGGGGCGCCGAGCAGTCTCAGCAGCGCCACCAGGCCTGTGGCCTTGTCGACACCCTCGGGAAGGAAGTCGGTTTGCGTCTCGCCCTGTACGGCGCGGAAGCCGGCGGCCTCCGGACGGCCGGTCACTTCGTGCACGGTACGGTCGTCGAGCGCCGTGCGGTCCGGGCCGCATCCCCGGTACGCCCGGAGGCACGACTGATACTGGGGGTCGACCGTCACGGAAGGCAGCCCGGAGAGCAAGCGGGCCAGCGCGGAGCGGTCGTGCCCGGTCACCAGCGGTGTGGAACGGTCGTTCCCGGCGTCGTACACCACAGCCCCGTACTCGGCTACACCGCCGGGCAGCCCGTACGCACGGCAGCGGTCGCGGACCTCCGGCACGGGACGGCCGGTGGCGAGCAGTACCTGGTATCCGTGGGCGCGCAGCCCCCGCAGGGCCAGCATCCCCGTCGGCGAGGGCGCGGGCGCACCGGACAGGTCCGACTCCAGGACGCCGTCCACGTCCAGCACACACCATTGCTTCGCGGGCCGGTCGGTGCCGTCCTCGCGAACGATCTCATCGAGGTCGTCGAGGTCGTCGAGATAGAGACCGGCGAGATACCGCTGCACTGCCCGGGACCGCGCCCTCCGAGCGGCGGCCTCGTCCATACCGGCACCTGTTCCGGAACACACGAGACGCTCGGCGTTCCAGCCGAGCGCGGCCTGGTACACGCACCATTGAGCGGCCGGTACCCGGGTCCCCGTGCGCCGCCGGTATTCGACCAGCAGCTGGGCCACGTGCTCGGGCAGGGCCTGGGCCACACCCGCGAGGTCGTAGGCGGCGTCATAGCAGGCGAGGTCCAGATGGCCGAAGTACCCTTCGTGGAAGTCTGCCTTGGCCCATCCGTCGGGGTCGAGCCACCAGCGCCCGAGAGCCATGCGTCCGTCCACCAATGAGGCGGAAGAGGTGCGCAGCAGGTCTCGCAGCAGCGGATCGATCAGCAGCGGGCGCACGAAGGCCGCCAATCGGCCACACCTGCCGGCGAACAGCCGCGCGCCGACCTCCCAGACCGGCTGGCAGCCCGTCAGCAGCGCGCTGCGGTCCGCCGGCAGCGGCAGACGTTCACGGCGTTGCACGACGTAGCGGACCAGGTCCGCTGCCGGCACCCCCTCCGTCGAGACGAGGTCCGGCAGTCGACCGGGGTCCGCGGGCCGCAGGTCCCGTAGCAGCACTCCGTCGTGGAACCCCAGGATCGGGGGCACCAGACCACCCAGCGCCCCGGCGACCGCCAGGGTGTGGCGGCCGAAGTACCCGGTGCCCGCGCCTTGCGCGACCAGGTGCAGTTCCCTGTCCCCGGAGCCGCTGCGCGTCAGGACGGTGAAAGGAACCTCCAGGTGGGACCAGCGAGAGGGCAGGCCGGGCTCCGCCGCTGACACTCCGAGCACCTCGTGATCCGGCAGCAGGGATGCCACGGTGCGGTGCAGGCCCTTCGTGCGCATCCGCTCGCGGATGTACCAGTCGTCCGGCCGCAGAACGACCTTGGGACAGTCGGCGATGACTTGGGGAACCGGCCGGTCGTCGAAGGCGGCGAAGAGCAGGACGATCGATTCGGCGGGGAAGCCGGCCCGCAGCAGCCTGTGCGCGGCCGTCGCGAGGGTGCCACCGGTGCGCGGCGGATCGTCGATCAGCAGGACAAGGGCACCGTCACGCAGGGCGGAACGCAGCTGCGTGGTATCCGTGTGAGCGGACGCCCCTGACGGTCTTGTCGTGCAGACGCCGACGTCGGTGTACCCCTCGGCGCGGAGGGCGGCTCCGGCGAGCGGCGCCAGATAGCTCCCCGACGTACGCAGTCCCCTCACAAGAAGCGGGCGGCGCCGGTCGCGGTACCGGTGGGCGAAGCGCTCGACAAGCTGGACAACGTCGCGAGGATGCTGGTCGAAGCTGCGGAAGCAGGACGGGGGGCGCAGGACAACACCTTCGAGCATTGTGGTGACGGGCTCCGGTACCTCGGCGCCGAGGCGGTCCAGCAGCGCGCGGGCCGGTCCGGGGAGCGTCTGTCGGTCGGCATCGCCGTCGGGCGGCCGGACGATCACGGCGTCCGCCAGTGCATCGGTCAGTTGTTGTACGACCGACAGCCAGGACCGGAGCCGCCGGACGGCCGGTGTCAGTCCGGTGGCCGTCACGGTGCCGTTCAGCATGAGGCGCAGCAGGGTCCCGGGCCGAGTTCCTTCGAGCTGCTGGGTGGCTCTGCTGAGCAGCCATGGCGTGCCATCGAGACGGTCCTCGCCCACCTGGACCATGCCGGCCGCGAAGAGACAGGCGTCGAGCGGGTCGCCACGAGCTGCGGCGTCGAGCAGCCCGCGGTGCAGTTCTGCCACGTCCGCGAACAAGTCGGGGACCGGCTGCCAGGGGGTGCCGACATCGCCGTGGGAAATCGGAACCACTCCTCTCCGTGCGAACTGCTTGCCCTACGCCGGGGAGATCACCGCACCCACGCACCAGGAAGGAGCGGGACGTCATGCGTCCTGGAAGCGGATCGCACGTTTGACTGCCGTCCGCAGCCAGCCCTCGGCCACCGACACGGGAAGCCGCTCACGGAAGTAACGGGGGGATGAGAGGCTTGCCCCTCCAAAGCCCCCTTTGAAGTAGGCCAAGGAGGACCCTGGGGCGGACTCCCCCATGTCGAACCACCCACAGCCCGTGGCGCACGCCTCGTCGATCGCGTGCTTGTAGAGCAGGGGTACGGCCCGGACCGGGTGGGCCAAGTCCCGATTCATGGCCCCGCGCCAGAGCTTGGCGTAGTGACCGTGACGCAGGACGACGATCGCCGCGGCAGGCTCACCAGCGGACCAGGCCATCCAGATCGCGCACGATGCGCCCAGCCGGGTGGCCACGGCCTCCAGCCGCTGCATGGGGAACGCTCTCCTCCTGCGCCACCGCGCCAGAGCCAGCGGCTCGTGCTGCTGCGCGGCCCAGCGCACGATCGACTGCTCGTAGAGGTGACCGAAAACAGGAACGAGCCTGCCGGTGCGGTCCGCCTCCACATCGACCTGGGATCTCTCGGCCCGGCGGATGTCGCGCCGCACCCGGGTGTGGAAGCGACGCTCCCAGACAGCACCGAACCCGCCGTCCAGGTCGAGCACCTGCGTCATATGGGCATTCCGCTGGAAGCTCGAAGGTGCGGCACTCGCCCAGACGTCCGCGTCTGCGGGCCGGAACCGGACACCGACCTGGAAGACCGGTCGCCGCGACAGGTCGTCGAAGACCGCCCGGGCCTTTGCCGAGCTGACCTCCCCCTGGGACACCGGCCCCCCGATGCCCCAGTCGGCCGGCCAGGACTCCTCCGTGTCCAGCCACCCCGGGCGCTGGCTTCTCCGGACGAGAGGCAACAGGATCCGGGTGCCGTCCGGGAACTCGTAGAGCCGACTCGCGTCCCGGAACGGCCCCGTGGCGCAGATGCAGTCCAGCCACGCCGGAGTCTGGGTGACGTAGGTACCGGCATCCTGATCGGCAAGCGCCCACCACGCTTCGCGAGGAGCCGGCACCGTGATGTGCGTGGGGCCGGCCGGTGTGTTGATCAAGGCCACCGAAGGTGCATTCACAGCCTTCTCCCGCCAGGGGGTGTGGGCCCCACCTGGGCGAAACGCGCGGAGCGAAGATCCTCGCGCCGTCCTCGCACATGCGCGCGCACGTGCGTGGGGTACCCCGTACCGATGTTAGGTGGGGTGGGCGGTGCGGGCATCTCAGGCGCCCGGCAGCCGGTCAGCGGTCAGGGGGCTCCCTCCGCGGCCACCTCGCTGAGCACGGGAACGACGTTCTCGGTGACCCATCGGTGGCTACGCCCGTACCGAGCCGATTTCGCCACGTTGCCCGCCACGTGCCACAGCCAGGTGAGGAGCGTGAGCGCAGTCTCCCCTTGGTTGTCGGTCACGGGCTCGCCCACCTCGGAGAGCAGCCGCCGGTCCTCGGGCCGCAGGGAGTCATCGCGCACCGCTTCGGCCACCACCCGGCCGAACTGGCGGCCTTCATGCTGATGCCGCATGGTCAGCACGAAGGTGCGGCAGTCGATGGCGGACGGCCCGTCGGGGACGGCACCCACCCAGTCGATCACTCCGAGCAGTCCGCCCTCTCTTCGCGCGAGCAGCACGTTGCCTGCGTGGAAGTCGCCATGCGTCCATCCGACGAGGAGCCGGCGACCGAACAGAGCACACTGCAGACGGCCCCTCAGGACCGACATGGCGTCCGCACCACGGCCGTGCCGACACCAGCGGACCTCCCGCGCGAGGACGGACAGCTGGGGCTCGACCCAGTCGCTCAGGCGAGTCGTCACCTCCTCCGTTCTCCCCGTGGCCAGGTGCAACTCGCGAATCGCCCCCAGCGCGGACAGGGCCACTTGATGGGTGAGCTGCGGGGAACGCTGGAGCAGCGTGTCCCCCTCGATACCCGGCAGGCAGCGTTGCACCACCAGGGGCAGCGGCCCTTGCAGTCGGCGCTGCTCCACCTGGGGCACGAGCCGTCGCCACGAGCCGAGGCGCTCGTCGTGCTCCAGGCGTTGCACGACCTCGCACTCCCGTGCGAGCGACGCAACGGCGCGCTGGGTGCGTGGGTGCTTGACCATCACGGATGGCGCCGCACCGCCGTCGAGACGGAACACGAGGAGATCGGAGAGTGTCCGCCGTGGTCCGCGCGGCCCACCGTAGGCGACGCCCTCCGCGCGCAGGGAGCCTGCCAGCCGACGTGCGGTCAGGAGGTCGGCAGGACGGGTCAGCAGGCCTGCAGTGTGCATGGGCAGGAAACCGCGGAGCTCGGCTGTGAGGCCCATCCGACCCTCCTCCCAGAGAGTCACGAACTGTCCCGAACCCCTCTCATCATCCCCGGGGGTGCGTCCACCGGGCCAGTCGGCCTGTTGTCGACGCGCGCCGGCTCATGCGTGTTTACGGTGTACGTGATGCGGTGGCCAGCCTGGTCACAGGGTGAGGAGGCAGGCGCATGGCACGTGACTCCGGGGTCGGCCAAGCACGCCGCGCCAGCGATCGCGGCCGCTACGGCAGGCTCAACCGCGAGCGCGTCCTGGGCGCCGCCCTGGCGCTGGTGGATCGCGAAGGGCTCTCCGCGCTGAGCATGCGGCGGCTGGGTGCCGAGCTCGGGGTGGAGGCGATGGCGCTCTACCGGTATGCGGCGAGCAAGGACGCCCTCCTCGACGGCTTGGTCGAAGCCCTCTATCTGGAGCTCGAGGAACGCCTGACCGCCGAGTCGGGCACAGCGGCCGGGGCGCGGTCATGGCGCAGCGAGCTGCACCGCATCGCCCGCGCCACCTACGAGGTCTGCCTCGCACACCCCCAAGCCGTCCCACTGCTCACCACCCGCATGCTCGCCGTCCCGCTCGCGCGTCGTCCGCTCGCCGTGCTCAAGGACCACGAGAGGGTGCTCGCGCTGCTCAGGGAGGCCGGGCTCGACGACGCCGGTACGGCAGCCGTCTTCCGGGCCTTCACGGCCTGGCTGCTGGGCTATGTGTCCGTGGAGCTGCGGCCCATGGTGGACAACCCCGACGAGCAGGACCCGGCGTTCCGCCTCGGCCTGCACCGCATGCCGCCCCAGGAACTGCCCGGGCTCCGCGAGGCGGCCCCCGCCCTCACCGAGCCGGGCGGACCGGAGGGCCTTGCGGCGGGCCTGGACGCCCTGCTCGACGGGTTCGGGGAGATCGCCGGGAAGTAGGCATCCGCCGGAACGTACTCTTCTACGGCCGGCTGATGATGGTCCTTCACCGCCTGTTCGAGAGTGCACGCGGGAAGCTGTACGAGATGCGGCTCGTCGGCCACGAGCTACGGGTGCTCCGGCAGCGGACGGACCTCGACGGCGGCGGATGACGGCCGAGACGGGGTAGCAACGGGGCCCGTCAACCGCCACAGGCTGAGCGGATCTTGTAGAACGTGCTCAGATACTTCGCGTGGTACGACGCGCTGGCGATCCGCACGATCGCCTCGTCCGCCGAGCGCAGCGACGAGCCGGTCAGGTTGGCGCTGCCCGTGTAGACGCGCGGTGTGATGTCGCCGCCGAAGGAGCCGTCGATCAGGATCTCCTTGTTGTGCGGGCGGACGTCGATTCCCGGGCCGTTAGGGATACGGCATCTGCGGTGCTGGATGCCGGCGTTGGTCAGTTTGCCGGTGATCCTGCTGTCGCTCTCGGCGTAGATGACGTCGATCCAACAGCCCCTGCCCCGTAGCTGGGCCAGTTTGTCGGCGACCTGGACGCGCGAGCCCTGGAAGCTGTGCATCACGATGCGGATGTCGGTCTGGTGCCGATTCCCGTCCGCGCCGGTGTAGTGGCAGGCGACCTCGTCCAGCGAGTTGACGATGGTGTCGGTGGACGGGTTGTTGTACGAGGAGTCACCGCGGGGGAAGAAGAAGCCGCGGTAGGCCGAGCCGGTCGGGGTGGAGAAGTACACGTGGTTGTTGCCGCCGGGGAGTGCGCGCGCGGTGCGCTGTTTCCCGTGGTACGAGGCGTAGCCGTCGTACACGGCGCCGTTCGTGAAGGTCACGGAGTCGTTGAAGGACTCGACCTTGTACCAGTCGGAGAGGTTCGAGGAGGTCTGGAAGACCACCTTCGAGTAGCTGGTGCCGTCGTCGAAGGGCCCGATCCTCGAGAAGATGAAGAACTTGTTGTGGTTGTAGGCGGGCTCGGGCGGGGCGACGCTCAGACAGCCGCGCTCGACCTCGTCCACGCCGTCCTGATCCTCGAACTTGTCGTCGCAGACGACGATCCAGGAGCGGGCCGCGTCGTTGGTTCCGAGCCCCGCCCGCAGCGACCGGAAGGCCGGATTGGGGAACTCCTTGCTGTCACCGTCCACGTAGGTCGAGTCGTCGACGATGATCCTTACGTTCACACCGCGCCGGTGGGCGGCGAGCAGCGCGTCGGCGACGTCCTGGTCCTGGAACTCGTGCATCGAGCCGCGGATCGTCGCTCCGGCGGGCGTCGCGTCGATCAGCCGGATGAGCTGGGTGAAGATCGCGCCCTGCTGCGCCGGCGTACCCAGGGGGTCGTTGAACACGGGCCCGTTGATGACGGGCTTGGTCAGTGCGGCGGCCGGTGTCGCACCGCCGACGAGGAGGGCGGCCACCAGATACAGCACGACGGCGACGAGCCGCAGCGCTCGGAGCGGACGGATCGGGCGCGGGACCGCAGTCGAACGGGTCATCTTCGCCTTCCTCGAGGTGAGTGCACGAGCGTTTCAGGCATGACCAGCTCAGTCGGATCACGGCGGCAGGACAATCACTTTGCGTCGTATGAGCCCGGGCGGCGGCGGGAGATCAGTCGTTCGGAGCAGTCGGTGTGCTCCACGAGTGGTGCGCGCCCGGCCTCGGCGCCCTGCGCACGGCACGGGTGGCCGTCCGGCGGCGACACCGGACGGCCACCCGTCTGAGAGGCGCCGTCAGCTCTTGCCGAGGAGCCGCCAGATCTGGTTCCTCTTGTTGTTCAGCGCGCTCGCCGGGTCACAGGTCCACTGGTGGATCAGCGCGCCGGGTGTGGTCGAGACCCCGCTGACGTCCACGCACTTGCCGCTGTGCACCGCGACCAGCTGGTAGTCCTTGCTGTTGCCGAGCGCGGTGACCGGGTTGAGGGTGAACATCTGGTTCGTGCTGCCGCTGCAGGTCCACTGGATGACGGCGGCGCCGTCGGCCGTGGAGGCACCCGAGACGTCCAGGCACTTGCCGCTGTGCTCATTCACGATGGTGTAGGTGTTCGCCCGTCCGGCGACCGGCTTGAAGTCCAGCATCTGCTGGTAGCCGCCCTCGCAGGAGTACTGCTGGTACTGCGTGCCGTCGCTGGTGCTGAGGTTGGTGTCGTCCAGGCACTGACCACTGTGCTGGGCCACCGCGACAGTGGAGACGGTGGTGTTCGACGGCGGCAGCAGCGTGACCGTGTAGCCGTCCGCGGAGTCCGTCCACGGCACGCTCACCGAGGCCGAGTTCCCGTTCACGGTCAGGGTCTGGTCCAAGACCGTCACCGGACCCGTCACCGCACCGCCGCCGTTGTTCGGTATGCGCTGGACTATCGCGCGCACCCGGCTGTTCTCCACGACCGAGGTGGTGTCGAGACGGTTGAGGCTGACGGTGACATTGCCGGTGTTGGCATTGCTGCCCAGCAGGATCTTCGCGTTCCGCGCGGAGTTGTCCTTCGTCGCCAGCCCGTCGGTGTTCGTACCGGGCGTGAGGTTCACGATGTTTCCGGTCTGGGAGCCGTAGTACCGGTACAGGAACCACTCGCCGAGCGGCAGGTACTGGCCGGAGCTGTTCTTGGTGAGCAGGTTGGCCGCGTAGTCGTGCAGGCTGGGGCCCCCTCCCCAGTTGGAGCGCAGGCCGTCGGCGCCGGCCCGCTCCAGGCGGCTGATGAACCAGCCGCCGCCACCGGGGTTCTGCTGTTCGCGCCCTGCGTACTCATTGATCTGGTACGGGCGGGTGTTGGTCAGGCCCGCGGCGGCGATGGTCGAGTTGGCGTTGCTGACGGCCGGGACGGGGTCGTGCGGGATCGCATGCCAGCTGTAGATGTCGGGGGCGACGTTGTTGGCCTTGACGTAGTTCAGGTAGGTGGTCCACCAGGTGTTGGAGGCGCTGGGCGGGTTGGCCATGCTGGGGCCGACGATGAGCTGACCGGGGAGGTTGGCCCGCACGGCGGCGTGGAACCGCGACCACATCTGAAGATACTGGCTCTGGGACCGGCCCCAGAAGCCGCTGAGTTCCGGCTCGTTCCACAGGTCCCACTCCACCGTCATGTTGTTGGCCTTGACGTCGGAGATGAGCTGGTTGACGAAGTTGTCGAACAGCGTCCAGTTGCCGTTGTCGCCGGGAAAGCCCTGGCTGGTGGTGCCGTCGGCGCCCCACAGGTCGTGCGGCAGGATGACGAACGTGCCGCCGAGCGCCTTGGTGCGCTTGTACTGGGCGAGGGTGGCGTTCCAGCGGGTCTGGTAGTCAGCGAGGCTGGTGGCGTAGCCGCCACCGTTGAGCTGGGCGCCGCCGGCCCGCTCGAAGTGCCACTTGATGTCCTTGAAGAAGTGGTCCGGCGGCAGCGACCCGTCGGGAGTCAGCCCGTAGATCATGCCCGAAGCGCGGTAGGTGGGGGCGCCACCGGCGACGGAGAAGTCGACGGCGACGGTGGTGTCGGCGGCCTGTGACGGGCCGGCGGGCACCAGGGTGGCGGCCAGGGTGGCCAGGAGGACGGCCGCGGACGAGATGGCTCGGCGTCTGGTGCGCGATGCGCGTCCGGGCGGTGCGGAGGAGAGCGACTTCATTGTGCGGCTCCTAACAGGGTGGGGGAAAGGACCGGGGACTGAACGGCCCCCGGAGCTCGCGTGAGGCAGCCGGTCAGCGGCCGCCCCGGTGTGCGTGGGCTTCGGCCAGCAGGAGGTAGCTGCTGGCGGTCCAGGTGTAGGCGCGGTCGCGCAGGCCCGTTCCGGTGAGGGCGTCGAAGTTCTCGGCGAACCCGTGGGCTTCGCACAGGGCGCGGAAGCGGGCGCTGACGTCGTCGGCCAGCCGGTGGTGGCCGGCCCGGCGCAGGCCGTCCTCGACCAGGACGGTGGCGGGGGCCCAGATCGGGCCGCGCCAGTAGCCGTCGGCGAGGTAGTGCGGGGACGTGGTCAGTTCGGTGGCCAGGCCGTACGGGGTGAGGTGTGCCTTGATGTGGTCGGCCAGCGCGCTGCTGACCTCGCCGGGCAGGTGCTCGCCCAGCACGATGGGCATCAGGTCGAGGAGACTGGCGCTGCTCCAGGTGTCCCCACTGGCGGCTCCCCTGGCGACGAACCGTTCGCCGGTCCAGAGCTGGTCGAGCAGTTCCGCCTGTGTCTCCTCGGCCACGGCCGTCCATCGGCGCGCCGCATCCGCCTCGCCCAACTCCCCTGCCAGATCGGCGAGTTCGCGCAGCTGGAGCACGAGGAAGGCGGCCAGGTCGGCGGTGACGACCACCCGCTCGGGGTCGAAGGTGGTGGCGTTGTCCCAGCCGCTGTCGTTGCCG
Source organism: Streptomyces sp. NPDC001137 (assembly GCF_040298885.1). Taxonomy (NCBI): domain Bacteria; kingdom Bacillati; phylum Actinomycetota; class Actinomycetes; order Kitasatosporales; family Streptomycetaceae; genus Streptomyces; species Streptomyces sp. NPDC001137. The sequence goes on along the minus strand of NZ_JBEPBA010000006.1, from coordinate 426,011 downwards.
TGCTGGTAGTAGGGCAGTTCGGCCCCCGGGGCTCGTCGTGCGGTGAGCCAGAAGTTCGTCCAGCGCTCCAACTGGGCGTACGCCTTGGACAGTTGAGTCCGGTCGAGAGGTGTCTGGACACGGCGGCGCAGGTGGCCGAAGGCCCAGCCGTGGATGGGAGGCTTGACGAAGTTGTAGAGGACCTCGGAGTGGGTGACCGAGTCGGGCAAAGCGCCGCTGTCGTCCTGGTGGTCGAAGGGCAGGGCGAACTGGTCCAGAGCCAGTTCGGGGCAACCCGGCGCCAGCGCAAGGGCGTTGAAGCAGTGGTCCCAGCTCCACACCTTGTCCATCCAGTGCTTGGACATCAGCACGGCGGGCCGGGTGACCAGGCCCGTCGGCCGTACGGTCGCCGACCAGACGACGTAGGCGGCGAGTTCGGCGGCCGGCGTGGCGGACGAACGCCAGGGGGCCACCGCGTCGACGAACTCCGCGAACCCGCCCTGTGCCCCGGCCACGATCTCGTCGAAGGTCGCCGAGGACGCGTACGGCGGGCGGGCGGTGTCGAGCTCCTCGACCGCGATCTCCCAACCGCCGCCCGGCTCCGCGGTGATGGCCAGACCGCGGTCGGCACTGCCCAGGGCCTGGGTTCCGGCCGCCTCGGCAAGGGAGCCGGACAGCACGGTGACGCGGTAGCGCCGTCCTGTCTCGTACGACGTGAAGACGTGCGCGTCCGCCACCGGGTCGTGGAAGAAGTACGTCCCGCTGAACGGAGTCAGGGCCTGCGCAGCGGCAGACAACCCGAAGCCCAGGCCGCTCCCCCGCAGCCGTACGGTGTCCGGCGACTCGTAGGCGAGGTCGACACGCCCGCTCTCACCGGTCCAGCTGAGCAGGCCCGGTGTCGCCTCGACACGGCTCTCGGCGCGATCGCCGTTCGCCGGGTTCAGAGGGACCAGACGCAGAACGCCGTGCATGCCGTTCTGGTGCGAGACGAGGTGGAGATCCTCGGCGTAGGTCTTCTCCGCGATCACGGGCGAGATGTCGAACCAGGATCCGTAGGTACTGAACGGGATGTCGTGGACGGAGAAGGCCGGGCCGGACGGGGCGGCGGTCATGGTGGCGTGACTCGTTTCTGGGGACAGGGGCAGCAGTCGACCGACAACTGGCCGGTTTCTGTGGTGGGTTGGGGGGCTCAGTCCTTGACGGCGCCCGCGGTCACGCCGGCGGCGACGTAGCGCTGGGCGAGGACGAGGATCACCGCGGCCGGCAGCGAGGCCACGACGGCGGTGGCCATGATGGCGTTCCACTGCTGGTTGTTGTTGCCGATGTAGTGGTAGATGCCGAGGGTGATCGGCTCGTGGGCGCCGCCGTTGACCAGGGTGCTGGCGAAGACGAAGTCGGACCAGGACCACAGGAAGGCGAACAGGGACACCGTGACGACGGCGTTGCGGCTCATCGGCAGCACCACGGACCAGAAGGTCCGCAGCGCCATCGCCCCGTCCACCTGCGCGGCCTGGAGGAGTTCGCCGGGGATGCCGGACATGAACGCCGTGAAGATCAGCACCGCGAACGGGACGGCCAGGGTGGAGTCGGCGACGATGAGGCCGGGAACGGACTGGAGCAGCCCGAGCTGGAGGTAGACGGCGTAGAAGCCCATCGCCATGATGATGCCGGGGATCATCTGCGCGGCCAGCAGGACGAAGCTGAGGATGCCGCCGCCGCGCGGGCGCAGCTTGGCCAGCGCGTAGCCGGCGGGCGCGGCCAGGACCACGGTCAGCAGGACGGTGCCCAGGCCGATCACGAGGCTGGTGCCGAGATAGGGCAACTGCTCGTCCAGGACGGTGCGGTAGCCGGCCAGGGTGCCGTGCAGGGGCAGCAGGTCCGGTGGGCTCTTGCGCATGTCCTGGTCGCGGGTGAGGGACACGTTGAGCATCCAGTACACCGGGAAGAGCATGATCGCGGTCAGTACGACACCGATCGTGGTCTTCACCCACGTACGCCTGCGGATGCGGCTCATGACAGGGCCTGCTTTCTCTGCACCCGGACGTAGACCAGCCCGAAGACGAGCGCGGCGACCACGAGCAGGTTGCCGACGGCCGCGCCCGGGCCGAAGGCCGGCAGGAGGTTGCCGAAGCCGAGCTGGTAGGACCAGGTGGCGAAGGTGGTGGAGGAGTCGGCCGGACCGCCCTTGGTCATGATCCAGATGATGTCGAAGACCTTGAGCGTGTAGACCAGCCCGAGCAGCAGGGTGATCGCGGACACCGGGCGCAGCAGCGGGAAGGTGATGCTCCAGAACCGGCGCCAGGCACCCGCTCCGTCCAGCGCTGCGGCCTCGTACAGGCCGGCCGGGATGGACTGCAGACCGCTGTAGAGCACGACCAGGTTGAAGGGGACGCCGATCCAGATGTTCGCGATGATCACCGAGGTCAGTGACCAGGACGGCGAGGTCAGCCAGTTCACGGAGTCGATGCCGACGGCGTGCAGGGCGGCGTTGACGATGCCGGAGTCGGTGTTGAGCATCCATGACCAGGTGGACGCCGACACGATCAGCGGCAGCAGCCACGGTACGAGGAAGAGGGCGCGCAGGGTCGCGGAGAGCCGGAAGTGCTGGTTGAAGAAGACCGCGAGGGCGAGCCCGATGGCGTACTGGAAGACCAGGCAGACCGCGGTGAAGAGGGCGGTGTGCAGCAGGGACGGGGCGAAGGTGGGGTTGTCGAAGACGGTGCGGTAGTTGGCGAGGCCGGTGAAGGGTGCGTCGCCCTGGACGAAGGAGCGGACGGTGTAGTTGCGCAGGCTCAGGTCGATGTTGCGGTAGAGCGGATAGGCGTAGAAGAGGACGAGGTAGAGGGTCACCGGGGCGAGGAATCCCCAGGCGGCCCCCTGGGTGGAGGCGGGCCGGTGGCGTTTCCTGGTGCGGGCCGGGGGCGGGGCGGCGGTGGCCGCCCCGTTCCGGTCGTCCGCGGGCCGGTGGTCCGGCGGACGGGTCGTCTGCTTCAGCTGCTTCATGGGGCTCATGTCACTTGGCCGCGGCCTGCGCCGAACTCAGCGCGTCCTTGGGCGACTTGGAGCCGCTGAGGGCGGACTGGACGGCCTTCCACATCTGCTCGGAGATCTTGGGGTACTTGGTGCCCAGGTCGTCACTGGTGCGGCCCTTGGCGGCCTTGACGGCGTCGACCCACGGCTTCAGATCGGCGTTCGCGGCCACCTGCTTGGCCTGGACCTCGCTGGTGGGGGCCACGTAGGACAGGGTGGTGTCGGTGTTGTAGAGGTTGTCGCCGCTGGTCAGACAGGTCACCAGCTTCTGGGAGGTGGCGTAGCGGCCGCTGTCCTTCTGGACCGGGACGGTGACGAACTCGCCGCCGGTGGGTGCCGCCGCGCTGCCGCCCGTGGCCGCGGGGATGGGCAGGACGCCGTAGTCGAAACCGGCCTTCTTGGCGCCCGCGAGCTGCCAGGTGCCGTTCTCGCTGAACGCGTAGTCGCCGCTGGCGAACTCCTGCCAGCTGGTGGTCTGGGTGTTGTTGAGCACCGAGTTGGGGGCGTAGCCCTGCTTGAGCCAGTCCTTCCAGAGGGAGAGCGCGGACACGGCCTGGGAGGAGTCGAGTTCGGTCAGCTTGGCGCCCGAGCCCCAGAACCAGGGCAGGAACTGGAAGCTGCCCTCCTCGGTGCCGATCGCGGAGAAGGTGATGCCCTTCTTGCCGGCCTTCTTGACCTTCGCCAGGGCCGCCGTCAGCGAGGTCCAGTCCTTGATGGAGGCGACGTCCACGCCGGCCTTCTTCAGCACCTCCTTGTTGTAGTAGAGGGCCAGGGTGTTGGCGCCGATCGGCGTGCCGTAGGTCTTGCCGCCGGACTGGCCGGCCGCGAGCAGGTTGGGGTCGACCTTCGAGGTGTCCAGCTTGTTGTCGTCGGTCGTGGTGAGCACGCCCGCCTCGGCGAGGGTGGACACCACCGGGTTGTCGACGATGAGGACGTCCGGGGAGTTGCCCTGCTGCGCCGCCAGCAGCGTCTTGTTGCCCAGGTCACTGGTGTCGAAGGCGGTCCGCTTGACCTTCACTCCGGCCTTGGTGCCGCACTGGTCCAGCAGCTTCGCCCAGTCCGAGGTCTTGTCGAACTGCGGGTACGGGTCCCAGATCGTGTACGTGCCGCCGCCGGCGCCCTTGGTGTCGGTGCTGCCCGAGCCGGAGGAGCAGGCGGTGGCGGAGACGGCCACGGCGAGCGCGGTCACGGCCGCGGCGGTCAGACGGCGCTGTCTGGAGAAGCTGTTCATGGCGAGGGTTCCTTTGTTCTGGGCATGCGGGTGCCGAGGGCACGGGTGGGTGAAGGCATGGGTGGTGCAGGCCCGTCCCGGCAGCGCGAGAACAGGCGGGCACGACGAACGGCGCCGTGTCGAGCGGTGCGAACGGCCGGTGATGTGAAAGGAGTTGAGGAGTACTACGGGGGCGTGGTCAGGGCGCGGTGACGGTGCCGGCGGGACCGGTGCTGGCCCGCAGGGAGATCGGCGGTGCGAGGAGGTGGTGGCGGGGTGGTGCGTCGGGGTGGTCGAGCCGTTCCACCAGCAGGTCGACGGCGCGCCGGCCCATCTCCTCCGCCGGTACGTCGGCCGCGGTGAGCTGCGGGGTCACCGTCTCCGCCCAGCGGCTGGCGACGACCCCGGTGACGGAGAAGTCGCGCGGCACATGGCGGCCGGCCTGGGCGAGTCCCCGGTAGAGGCCGCCGAGAGCCGCCTCGTTCAGGGTGACCAGGCCGGTGGTGGCCGGGTCGTCGTGCAGGATCTGTTCCAGGCAGGCCTGCCCGGCTGCCGCGTCGTCCCCGCAGCAGTACGTCCTGACGGTCAGCCCGCGTTCGGCCGCGGCCTTGGTGAAGCCGTCCAGGCCGCGGTGTGCGGACTCGTACCCGGCCCGCAGCAGTTGCTCGGGGCGGTTGACGAAGGCGATCCGGCGGTGGCCGAGGTCCGCCAGGTGGTGGACGCACGCCGCCGCCAGCGCGGTGTGGTCCAGGCCGACCCACCAGCCGCCCTCCGGGTGGGCGGTGCGGCCGATGGCGACGGAGGGAAAGCCCAGCTCGGCCAGGTGGTCGACCCGGTCGTCCGCGAGCCTGATCTCCATCAGGATCGCGCCGTCGACCCGCCGCTCCCCCAGCAGCCGCTGGAAGGAGCGGTCGCTGTCGACGCCGCTGGGTGAGAGCAGTACGTCGTAGTCGTAGGCCGCGGCGGCCTCCACCACGCTGCCGATGAAGTCGAGCTGCATGCCGGTGTAGTGGTTGCCGGCGGGCGGGAAGACGAGGCCGAGGGTGCTGGTGCGGCCGTTGGCGAGGGCGCGGGCGCTGGCGTTCGGGCGGTAGCCGAGCTCGTCGATGACCTGCTGGATCTTCCGGCGGGTGTCGTCCGAGACCGGGCGTTTGCCGCTGAGCGCGTAGGAGACGGTGCTCCGCGAGACACCGGCCCGGCGGGCGATCTCTCCGATGTTCACGGGCGGCTCCTTGCTCGAAATCCTGCTCGAACCCTGCTCGAACCGGTTCGGCTCCTCGGTGGACAGCGTAGGCGCAAAGCCGGGCATCGAACCGGTTCGCGTGAAGTGAAGGTAGGAATCCGACCGACGCCTGTCAACACCCCTGACAACACTGCCGCACCCGCCAGAAGGTCCGGATTTCTTAGGGCGGGAGGGATTGCTGGCCCGGATTCCCGGTGCTAGCTTCCCCGAACCGGTTCGATGACCGATCGGAGCCGCAACTTCCGTCGGCTGTACGCGCTTCCCTCGCATGTGCGGTCATGGAAATCGAACCGGTTCGATGCATGCCGATACGCCGATACACAAGGATTGAGGACGCAATCCATGCCATCCGCTGACAGATCCGCCCGGCGCCGGGCCCCCGCCGCCATGGGGCTGGCTCTCGGTGCGGGCCTGCTGGCCGCACCGGCCGTCCCCGCGCAGGCAGCCGATACGCCCCAGCCCGCCGCCCACTACACCTTCGACCAGGACGACCCCGCCTCCGGCCGGATCACCGACAGCTCCGGCAACGGGCTGACGGCGACCCTGGTGAACGGCTCCACCGCGCAGTCCGTCGCGGGCTCGGACGGCGGCAGGGCGCTGTCCCTGCCGGGCGGGGCGCCCACCTCGGACGGCGCGTACGTCCGCCTCCCCCGCGAAGTGCTCGGTGACGCAAGCGACCTGACGGTCTCGGCCCGGGTGAAGTGGAGCGGGGACAAGTCGGCCTGGCAGCGGATCTTCGATCTGGGCACCGACACCACCAAGTACCTGTTCACGACGCCGTACAACGGCAGTGTGCTGCGGACCGCCGTGACCACCGGCGGAGGGGGCGCGGAGGCACAGGTCTCCGGGTACGCGCCGCTGCCCGCCGACGGCTGGCGGACCGTCACCGTCACCCTCGACACCGCCGCCCACCGGGTCACCACCTACCTCGACGGGGTGGCGGTCTCCTCCGCCGCGACGAACGTCAGGGCCAAGGATCTGCTGGACGGCTCGGCCACCGCGGCCGGCTACATCGGCAAGTCCTTCTACCCGGACCCGCTGCTCAAGGGCGCGGTCGACGACTTCACGGTCTGGCACTCGGCGCTCACCGCGGAGCAGGTGGCCGGCACCGTCGGGACGCTTCCCATCCTCGATCAGCTCTCGCAGACCTCCTTCGAGGTCCGTACGACGACCGGGACGGCTCCATCCCTGCCCGCAGCCGTCCGCTCCTCCTTCTCCGACGGCTACGACCGCGACACCCCGGTCACCTGGGACGCCGTACCGGCGGAGAAGTACGCGCAGCCGGGCACCTTCACGGTGGCCGGAACAGCCGCCGGACGCGCGGTGAAGGCGACCGTCACCGTGGTCCGCGAGGGAGCCCTGACCGTCGACCTCGGCTCGGACACCGGCAGGTTCCACGGCGGTGCCTCCGGCACCCTCTACGGCGTGTACGGGCCGGGCGTCCCCACCAACAACCTCATCGAGGGCATGGGCCTGCGCACGGTCTCCACCAAGGCGCAGGACGGTCCGCAGCACCCCGGCGCCGACGCACTGGACGTGGTCGAGCCGCTGGCCGACTCCACCGACGGCGACGTGTACATCTACATGACGGACATCCACCGCGGGTTCCCGTACGAGTGGCCCGGCGACACCCCCGCGGAGAAGCTCAAGCTCTACGAGCAGAAGATCGCGGGGCAGGTCGACCAGGTCCTGCGGCTGCCGAAGCAGTACCAGGACAACATCGTCTTCGTGCCGTTCAACGAGCCCGAGGGCAACATGTTCGGCACCGGCGAGTGGAGCTACGACAAGGTCAGCTGGCTGAGCGACCCCAAGGACTACTTCGCCGCCTGGGACTCCGCCTACCGGCTCATCAAGGGCAAGATGCCGGACGCCCGGATAGCCGGTCCCAACACCAGCATCCTGTACGACCAGGTGAAGGGCTTCCTCACGCACACCCTGGCCGCCGGCACCCTCCCGGACGTCATCACCTGGCACGAGCTGAGCCACCCGGAGGCGGTGCGCGAGAGCGTCGCCAAGTACCGGGCCTGGGAGAAGGACCTGTTCAAGGGAACCTCCCGCGAGGGAACCCAACTTCCCGTCAACATCAACGAGTACGCCTTCAACTACCACACCTCCGTCCCCGGCCAGATGATCCAGTGGGTGTCCGCGATCGAGGAGTCCAAGGTGGACGCCGACATCGCGTACTGGAACATCGACGGCAACCTCTCCGACTCCGCGGTGCAGTCGGGCCGCGGCAACGGCCAGTGGTGGCTGCTGCACTCGTACGCCTCGATGAGCGGGCACACCGTGAAGGTGACCCCGCCGTTCCCGGGCCGGAACTACACCATGCAGGGCGTGGCCACGCTCGACGAGAAGAAGAAGCAGGCCCGGCTGATCTTCGGCGGCTCGACCGGCAAGGGTCACATCACCTTCGCAGGCATCCCGAAGAAGGTCTTCGGGGACCAGGTCCACGCCTGGGTGCGGGAGATCGACTGGAGCGGGCAGATCGGCGACAACTCCGGCCCGAAGCTGCTGGCGGAGACGAACCTGAAGGTCGGTGCCGACGGTAGGGCCGTCGTGGACTTCGGCGAGGGCACACTGCCGAAGCTGAAGGAGTCCTCGGCGTACGAGATCGTCCTCAGCCCGGCCGGGAAGGCCAAGGGCACGCAGTCCGCGCCCGTGCGCTGGCAGGGGTCGTACGAGGCGGAGGACGCAGCCCACACCGGATCCGGCTACTCCAAGAACGGTCCGGAGGGGTCGACGACCGACGTGTCGAAGTTCTACACCTCCGGCGGCTACGACGTCGGCGGCTTGCGCACCGGATCGGACGTGACGCTCGGCTTCGCCGTGGACGTCCCCGAGGACGGCACGTACGACCTGAGCGTCTTCGCCAACTCCCTCAACACCTTCGACAAGGTGAAGGAACAGGGCCCCACCAACGTCTTCCTGCGGGTGGACGGACAGGCCGACAGCGAGCAGGAGTTGTATCTGCCGCTCGGCTACAAGTGGGTGGTGTGGGACCACACCGACACCAAGGTGCATCTCACCAAGGGCAGGCACACCCTGACGCTCGCCGCGAAGAGCCTCGACGGCAAGCGCACCACCAAGGGCGACGCCATCGTCGACCGCCTCACCCTGTCCCTGCCGGACCCGTCGGCGGCCACCCAGGTCCACGAGGGCGAGCTGGCCTGGCTGGGCGGCGGGGCGCGGCCCGTCTACGACCTGCCGAAGCAGGCCACAACCCCCGCCACGGGCTCGGGCGCGGCCCGGCTCGCGAAGGGCCAGACGGCCACGTTCTGGGTCTACTCCCCCGCCGACCGCGAGGCCACCCTCGGCATCGACACCCTCGGCGCCGCGGACGCCCGTCTGTCGGTCAACGGGCACGACGTCCTGCACGTGACCAAGGCGAGGAACCAGGTCGCCGTCTCCCTCTCGGGCGGCATCAACAAGGTGACGCTGACCGGCGGTTCGACCGCCACCCTCGTCGACCGGCTGAGGGTCACGCCCACCGAAGGCACACTCAAGACACGCACGTACGAGGCGCAGGACGCCAAGCTGGCGGGCTCGGCCGCGCTGACCTCGCTGCCCCTGGCGACCGACGGTACGGCGATCACCGGCATCGGCGGCGCTCCCGGCAACGGCAACACGGCGACGTTCACCGTCGCCGCGGACAACCCCGGCCTGTACGCCCTGCGCATCCGCTACTCGAACCCCGAACAGTCCGAGGCCACGCACTACAACCCTGACCCGCTGGCCCGCCACGCCGACCTCACCGTCAACGGCGGCACGATGCAGCGCGTCAGCTTCCCGCACACCTTCCACCAGGACAACTTCTGGGAACTGACCGTCCCCGTCCACCTCGAGAAGGGACAGAACACGCTCACCTTCCGCTCCGAGGAACTGCCGAACTTCGACGGCACGACATACGCCTCGGACACCTTCCCGGGAGTGCTGCTCCGCTCCCGCTACGCACCGCTGATCGACCGGCTCGTCGTGGCGCCGTATGCGGGGCAGGTGCGATGAGCCGACCGCCGGGAGCGTGAGCAGAGGCCCGGTTCCGCCGCCGGGAGGCGGAACCGGGCCTTTGGCGTTTCCGGCGGGGCGCCGGTCGCCGGGGCGGTGGAGCACGGCGGGGGCCGGCGACGGGGAACGTCAGCGCGCCCTCGGCCTTCAGTGGCGGCGCCTGAGCGCGGGTGTTCGACCAGGCGGAGGCCGAAGGCGGGTCACGTCGTGCCGCGGACATTCAGGGTCGGTGTCAGGACGATAGGGGGTGGCAGTTCGCCTGCGAGGAGTTGTTCGACCTGGTGGATGGCCAGTTCACCCAGGCGTCGCTTGTCGAGGTGGACGGTGGTCAGGGGCGGGTCGACCAGATCGACGACACTCAGCCCGTCGTAGCCGACCAGTGCGCAGTCCTCCGGTACGTGGACCCCGAGCCGTCGGGCGGCCCGGAGCGCGCCGATCGCGACCAGGTCGTTGAAGGCGACCACGGCGGTCAGGTCCGGTCGCGCGGTGTACAGCGCCTCGAACCCGGCGGCACCCCCGGCCGGGGACTGCTCGGCCATGACGATCCAGCCTTCGTCGACCGGCAGCGCGTATTCGGTGGCGACTTCGAGGAAGGTGCGGTGCCGCACCTGCGGGGCGCTCAAGCACTCGCAGTCGATCATGCCGATCCGGCGATGACCACGGTCGACGAGGTGCTGCAGCCCGGCCCGGATTCCCGTCGCGGTGTCGATGTGGACCAACGCGTGGTTCGACGAGTCCAGCCCGCGATCGACCAGGACCAGCGGCGTGGTGCCCACATACGGCTCGAGCTGCTCATCGGGATGGCTGATGTAGCCGACGAGAGCGTCGACCTGCTGGCCGAGTGAGCGGACCAGGGCCAGCTCCCGGGTCCGGTCGTTCTCGGTGCTGGCCACGAGCACCTGCCAGTCGCGCTCGTCCGCGGCCGCGATCACTCCTGCCACGAACTCCGGGAAGAAGGGGTTGACCACGTCGGGAACGACGAGCCCGACGGACACGACGTCAGGGCGGACCAGCCCCCGGCCGAACCGGCTGGGCCGGTACCGCAACTGCCTGGCGACATCGAGCACGCGTTGCTGAGTTGCCGGGTCGATCTCCCCCTTGCCGTTGATCGCCCGGGAGACCGTCTGATGCGACACGCCCGCCGCCTGGGCGACGTCGCGGAGCGTGACGCGCTTGACGGCTTTCACACCCCGCGCCCGCCCCTGGTCTTCCGTTCCCCGCTGTCCGGCCACGCTGCCCACTCACTTCTGTTCCTGTGCCGCCCTGTCTCCAAGTCAATCAGGTTCACCGGACGGCCGCGCCATCGCCGTCCGGCTGCGGGCGTTGACGGAATCTCCTCCCCTGGGCAAGAATCTCGTTAACGGTCACGTTACCGGTAACGGAGCAAGCGAAGGAGAGCACAGTGGCTTCATCGAGGGGCCCTCTACCGCACGAGCCCCACCCGGTGTTCCGCGGCCTGTTCAGCGGCTGGCACGCAAAGGCCGGCGCCTTTTCGGCGCTGCCGGACGCACCTGTGGAACCGGACGACCCGCAGCCCTGGTGGCGGCAACTCCGAGTTCGGCGGCAGAAGCCGAGCAGTGGTGGTTCTTCGATCGATTGGTCCACGGCGCGTCCCCGGGGCTGCCCTGCTCCCAGCGGGGACAGTCCGAGCTGACCAGACCGCGCCCGCAGGGCCGCCGCCTGCGCCGACACCACCACTTCCCGGCAGCTCCTCGACCTGCTCACCGCAGGCAACTCCGAAAGGCCTGCGGCCCCGGCTTCCGAGACTGCCCCTTCATGCGGACCCCATAGGGTAGCCCGATGTTCGATCGTTTGGAGATCCGCGTAGTGCCGCCGGGACCGCGGTTCGCTGCCCAGGTGCGGTTCTGGGTCAACGGCGAGGACGTGATCGAAGGGCCTGTCGGCGAGGGCGGCCGTGGGCCGTTCGCGGCCGACCTGCTGCCTGCCGGCCGGCCAAGCCTCCTGCGGGCGACCGGCGAGGCACGCCGGCTGGAGGTGGGGGAACCGCAGTGCACGGGCGGTTGCTGCGGTTTCCTGTCCGTCGTCGTGCAACGGTTCAAGGACGTCGTGCAGTGGTCGGACTGGGAGGTTCCGCAAGCCCCCGCCTCTCCGCCGACGGAATTCCACTTCGACGCCGGCCAGTACGACGCCGAGGTGGCTCGCGCCGAGGCAGACCGGTGGTGGCAGGTCCACGCGTAGTCCGGCACGGCGCACTTCCGGTCCAGACAGCCATGGCCCCGGCCCGCGTGGCGGGCGAGCCGGGTGGCCACGGAGAGATCGATACTCCCCGCATCCACGGCGCCGAGACGGCATGATCAATGGATGGAAGCCGTGGAAGACCCGACAGGCGGTGGCGACGTGGATGAGCGGGCGGACATCTCGTCGGCGAAAGACGCTGCGAACGACCCGCTGGTGCTGGCGTTCGGAAGGCTGCAGGGCGCGGCGAACCGACTGGAGTACATCCTGGGGCGCGCCCTGGAGGAGGAGTGCGGGATCAGCCACCTGATGTTCGAGGTGCTGCTGATCCTGGGGCGGGCGGGCGAGCCGGGCCTGTCGATGCGGGCCATCGCCCAGGAGCAGGTGCTGACCACGGGCGGCGCCACCCGCCTGGTGGACCGGATGGAGGCGGCCGGGCTGGTGGAGCGCGCCGAGGATCCCGGCGACCGGCGCGGCCGGCTGGTGTGCCTCACGGAGTCGGGCGAGCAGACCGCGGTGCGTGCCTCGCGACTGCACGTGGAGAACATCCGCCGCTACTTCCTGGCACCTTTGCCCGCGGAGGATCGCGAGCGGTTCGCCGAAGACCTGCGCATCCTCAGCCACTCGGCCCGGGACGTACTGCCACGCCTGCCCTGAAGGGCGCCTGAGCCCGCACCACGGGGCATGTGGTCGGCGCCACACGTGCAGGGAAATATCTGACGCGTCAGTTACTGTTTTGTCAGGCGAGACGCTCGCAGTCGGCGGGCGCGCCATCACCTTGCCGAGGTCTTCGATGAAACTGGTCTACGTCTTCGACGCCTACTGCGGTTGGTCGCACGGCTTCTCCGGAACGCTGCTCGAGGTCGTCTCCCGTCACCCCGACCTCCCGGTGGAGGTGGTCTCCGGTGGCCTGTTCACCGGTGCGCGCCGGGTGCCGATCCGGGAGTTCGGCTACGTCCAGGGCGCGAACGCCAAGATCGCCGACGTGACCGGCGCCGAGTTCGGCGAGGCCTACGAGCGGCTGATCGCCGACGGTTCGTTCGTGATGGACTCGGAGGCGGCCGCGCGCGGTGTCGCCGCCCTGCGCCAGGCAGCTCCCGCCCGCGCAGCGGAACTGGCCGCCGCCCTGCAGGGTGTCTTCTACGTCGACGGCCTCAGCCTCTCCGACCCGGCCACCTACCGGAAGGTCGCGGAGAAGGCCGGGCTGGACGCCGACGCCGTCGTCGCCGCCTTCGAGGGTGCCGAGGCGCGGCAGGCCGCCGAGGCCGACTTCCGCCGGGCCGCCGAACTCGGCGTCACCGGCTTCCCCACCCTCCTCGCCGTCGACGACGAACGCGTCATCCCCGTGGCGTACGGCCGCGCCGACGTCGACGAGATCGACCGGCAGCTCACCGCCCTGCACGCCGCCTGAGCGCCTCCCCGTCCCCACCCGGTCAACTCCCCTCAAGGAGCCATCCATGAGCACCCTGTCCTTCAAGGTCCTCGACCTGGACTTCCCCGCCGGCAGCAAGAACAAGACCGCCACGCTCGTCACCGGCGAGAACGAGGCACTGCTGGTGGACGCCGGCTTCACCCGCGCCGACGGCCACCGCCTGGTCGCCGAGGTCCTCGACTCCGGCAAGACGCTGACGACCGTCTTCATCTCCCACGGCGACCCCGACTTCTACTTCGGCGCCGAGGTGATCGCCGACGCCTTCCCCGAGGCGAAGTTCGTCGCCACGCCAATCGTCATCGAGCACATCCGGCACTCCTACGAGGGCAAGCTCAAGGCCTGGGCCGCGCTGGGCCCGAACCTGCCCACCCGCCTCGTCGACCTCGAGCCCCTGACCGGCGACCTGACCCTGGAGGGCCACCGCTTCGAGCTCAAGGGCGGCCCGGCCGGACTGCCCGACCGCCACTACCTGTGGCAGGCCGAGCACCGCGCCCTGCTCGGCGGTGTCCTGCTCTTCCAGCAGGAGCACGTCTGGGTCGCCGACACCCCCACCCCCGGCGACCGCGCCGCCTGGATCGACCTGCTCGACGAAATGGCCGCCCTCGACCCGGAGTTGGTCGTCCCCGGCCACCGTCTCCCGGAGGCACCCGCCGACGCCTCCGCCATCGCCGCCACCCGCGCCTACCTGCTCGCCTTCGAGGAGGAGCTGGGCAAGGCGGCGGACGGGGCAGCCCTGACCGAGGCCCTCATCAAGCGCTACCCGGACAACGGCATGCAGATCGCCGCCCAGATCGGCGCGAAGGTCGCCAAGGGCGAGATGAAGTGGGGCTGACCATGGCCGAGTTCGCCACTTCCACCGCCCCGGCCGACGTCGTACGCCGTCAGTACCTGGCCTCCGCGGCCGGCGACCTGGCCGCCCTGCGTGCCACCCTCGCCCCCGACGTGGAGTGGACGGAGATGGCCGGCTTCCCGCTGGCCGGCACCTATCGCACCCCCGACGGCGTCACCTCCAACGTCATGGAGAAGCTCGGCAAGGACTGGGACGGCTGGACCGCCCACGACGACACCTACGTCGTCGACGGCGAGAACGTCGTCGTCCTCGCGCGCTACACGGCCGTGAACAAGGCCACGAGCAAGCCGATCGACGTCCGTGTGGCGCACCACTTCGTCGTCCGTGGTGGCCTGATCGTCCGCTTCGAACAGTTCGTGGACACCGCGCTCGTGCGCGAGGCCATGATCCCCTGAGACAGCCCGAGGCGGCCACGGCCATGATTCAGGCGGTGGCCGCCTCGTACCGCGGGCGGCCCGTGGTGCGGTAGGTCTGGATGGTCAGGCCTTTCGGGGTGGACCGCAGGTCGACCAGTTCGAGTCCCAGGTCCCGGCCGTCGGCGGCGAAGAGACGGGTGCCCTGGCCGACGACCACGGGATAGGTGAGCAGCACCATCTCGTCGACCAGCCGGTGGTCGAGCAGCCCGCGGATCAGGGTGCCACTGCCCCACACCTGCAGCTCACCGCCCGGCTCGGCGCGCAACGCGCCGATCGCGCCCGCGACGTCGCCGGACAGTACGGTCGTGCGCGCCCATCGCGGGTCGGTGAGCGTGTTCGAGGCGACGTACTTGGGCCGCGTGTTCAGGGCCTCTCCGATGGGGTTCCCCGGATCCATGCCGGCTCCCCAGGAGCCCGCGAAGATCTCGTAGGTCCGTCGGCCGAACAGGAACGCGTCGGCGCGCTGGAAGGCCTGGACGATGAAAGCGGAGGCCTCCTCGTCGAGCAGCGGCGGGGCCCATCCGAAGCGCTCGAATCCACCGCTGCCGTCCTGGTCCGGCGCCTCGGCCTCGGGCCGGGTCCCCGCGTCGATCCGTCGATGTCCTTGCGTCACGCCGTCGACGGAGACGTTCGTGATGGTCGTCAGTTTCATGGGGGCAGTTTCCTGGGAGCCTGGCGCCCGCCGCCGGTGGGCACGCCCGGTTCTCGTCACGGCGACCGCCAACTCCCCCAGCCGATCCGGCTGTTCGCCCCGTCGGGCACCGGTCGAGAACCCGACCCGCCCTGTCGGAAAACCGCCCCCGCAAACCACCGTGACAGGCATGGTTCGGCCACAAAGGGGAAAATGCTATTCCATTAGTGGTATTTACGGCACTTCGGAGCGGCGCGCCGCGTCCGGTACGCGCCCCGAGGCGCACCCCCCGACTCTGCCGCTCTGAAGAACGGCGCAGGTATGAACAACGGGGACGGCGAGTCCGCGAGACCGGTTGCCGCCTGGCGCAGGCAGCTTCGCAGCGCGCGGCAGACCCGCCGGCGCGCCCGGTTGCTGCGCAAGGCGGCACGCCAGGCGATGCCCTGGTGGCGCAGGATGTTCCCCACCTGGCGCATGGTGCTCAGCAGCCTGCTGACCGTGATCCTGCTCGTGGTCGCGGCGTTCTTCGCGCTGTACGTGACCGTCCAGGTTCCCGATCCCAACGCCGCGGCGGTGAGCCAGAGCAACGTCTACTACTACGCCGACGGCACCGAGATCGGCCGCACGGGCGCGGTCAACCGCGAATCGCTGCCGCTGCCGGAGATCGCCGTCAGCATGCAGCACGCCGTGGTCGCCGCGGAGGACCGTACGTTCTATTCCAACAACGGCGTGGACGCCCGCGGCATCCTGCGCGCGGCCTGGAGCACCGTCACCGGCAACGGGCTTCAGGGCGGTTCCACCATCACCCAGCAGTACGTGCGGAACTACTACCTCACCCGCGAGCAGACCCTCGACCGCAAGGTCAGGGAGGCCATCATCGCGATCAAGGTCAACGAGACGCAGAGCAAGGACTCCGTGATGGCCGGGTACCTGAACACGAGTTACTTCGGCCGCAACGCCTACGGCATCCGTGCCGCCGCCCAGGCGTACTACGGCATCCGCGCCTCCCGGCTGAGCGTTCCTCAGAGCGCCTACCTCGCCGCGCTGCTCAAGGCACCCAGCAGTTACGACGTCTCCACGGCGACCCCGGCCCTCAGGGCCGCGGCCGTCGCCCGCTGGAACTACGTCCTGGACGGCATGGTCGACCTGGGCTACCTGGACAAGGACCGGCGCGCCGGAATGACCTTCCCGGAACCGAGCGCGCCCCGGCCCACCCCCGGGGTCGGCGGCCAGGCCGGGTACCTCATCGACATCGCCCGCAAGTACCTGATCGACCACCACATCGTCGACGAGGCCACGCTCGGCTCGGGCGGCTGGCAGATCACCACCACCTTCGTGAAGAAGGACCAGCGGGCGCTGGTCGCCGCGGTGAGGAAGGGCCTGCGGGAGCTGCCGGACACCCGTAAGGCCAGGTCCATCCGGGTCGGCGCGGCATCCGTTGACCCGTCGACGGGACGGATCGTCGCTGCCTACGGCGGACCCGACTACGCCGTCCGCCCCTACAACGACGCCGTCCGCCACGACCTCCAGGTCGGCTCCACCTTCAAGCCGTTCGACCTCGCGGCCGCACTCCAGCACCGCGCCACCACACAGGACGGTCGTGCCATCACCCCCCGAACCCGGTACGACGGCACCAGCCGCCACTGTGTGCAGGGCCTGCCGCGCGGTTTCCACTACTGCCCGCCCAACGAGGACGACCGCGACTACGGCCGGATCAGCCTGCGTACGGCGATGATGAAGTCCGTCAACGCCGTGTACGCGCAGGAGGGCGCCGACGCCGGTCTGGCCCGTGTCCGCAAGGCCGCCGTCGCGGCCGGACTGCCCGCCGACACGCCCGACATGGGCGCCACACCCGCCCTGACCCTCGGTGTGGCCACGCCCAGTCCGCTCGACATGGCCGGCGCGTACGCGACCTTCGACCACCACGGCCGGCGCATCGCTCCGTGGGCGGTGCAGAAGCTCACCCGTGACAACAGGGCGTACGACCTGCCCGGTCATGAGGCCAGCCGGGCGTTCTCCCGCGCCACGGCCGACCAGGTCACCTCGGTGCTGAAGAGCGTCGTCAGCCCCGAGGGCACCGGCTATCTGGCGACCGCCCTGGGCCGGCCGGCCGCGGGCAAGACCGGCACGACGGACGACAACCTCTCGGCGTGGTTCGTCGGTTACACGCCCGAACTGACCACATCCGTGGCCATGTTCGCCGAGAAGCCCACGGACCACACCCGGATCTCGCTCGGCGACGCCGCCGGGATCAGCCGGGTCAACGGCGGCTCCTATCCGACCCGGATCTGGACGGCGTACATGTCCGCCGCGCTGAAAGGCCGACCGGTGCACGACTTCCGGCTCAAGCTGCCCGCGCAGACCCGCAGCCCGCAGACCGAGGCCAGGCCGCACCCCTCGAGCCGGCCCAGCCACCGCACGACCCCCACTCAGAGGCCGACGACTCCCGCCCCTACGACGACTGCGCCCACGCCGCCGCCGAGCACGCCCCCCGCGACCACGACTCCTCCGACGCCCACGCCGACCGAGACCGAACCGCCCACACCCACGGACCCGCCGCCGACCCCGACAACGCCACCGAGCGGGACCGGCACCAGTCCCCCGCCGCCCTGACACAGGCACGTCACGGCCGTTTCGGCGGCTGGATCCACCCCAGGGACCGCTCGACGGCCCGCTTCCAGCTGGCGTACTCCCACTCCCGCCGTTCCGGGTCCATGTCCGGCAGCCATTGGGCGGCCATGTGCCAGTTGCGGCGCAGCACCTGAAGGTCCGGCCAGTAGCCGGACGCGAGCCCCGCCGCGTAGGCGGCGCCCAGCGACACCGTCTCGTGGACGAGGGGCCGTACGACGGGAACGTCGAGCACGTCGGCCAGGATCTGCATGAGCAGATGGTCGGAGGTCATGCCGCCGTCCACCTTGAGCTGCTTCAGGGCGAGCGCGGAGTCGGCGTTCATGGCGTCGACGACCTCGCGGGTCTGCCAGCCGGTGGCCTCCAGGACCGCCCGGGCCAGATGCCCCTTGGTGATGTACGAGGTGAGGCCGACGATGACGCCGCGGGCGTCGCTGCGCCAGTGGGGTGCGAAGAGACCGGAGAAGGCGGGGACGATGTAGCAGCCGCCGTTGTCCTCGACGGTGCGTGCCAGCGTCTCGATCTCGGGTGCGCTGTGGATCAGGCCGAGGCGGTCGCGGAACCACTGGACGAGCGAACCCGTGACGGCCATCGGTCCTTCCAGGGCGTAGACCGTGGGCTGGTCCGCGATCTTGTAGGCGACGGTGGTGAGCAGCCCGTGCTGGGAGCGCACGAGGTCGGTACCGGTGTTCATCACCAGGAAGCTGCCGGTCCCGTACGTGCACTTCGCCTCGCCGGGCGAGAAGCACGTCTGTCCGAACAGGGCCGCCTGCTGGTCGCCGAGGGCAGCCGTGATGGGCACGCCCGGGAGGAGCGAGCGGGCCTCGCCGTAGCGTTCCGCGGAGGGGCGGATCTCGGGCAGCATCGAGCGCGGCACGCCGAAGTAGTCCATCAGGGCTTCGTCCCAGGTCAGCGTGCGGATGTCCATGAGCATGGTGCGGCTGGCGTTGGTGGCGTCGGTGATGTGCAGGCCGCCGTCCGTGCCGCCGGTGAGGTTCCAGATCAGCCAGCTCTCCATCGTGCCGAAGAGCACCTCGCCGTCCCGGGCGCGCTGCTCCAGCCCGTCGACATGGTCGAACAGCCAGCGGATGCGGGGCGCGGAGAAGTACGTCGAAGGGGGCAGGCAGCAGTGTTCGAGGAAGAACTCGTCGCCGGGCTCCGTTCGCAGCTCGTCGACGAGTGGGGCGGTGCGGGTGTCCTGCCAGACGATGGCCCTGCCCAGCGGGGCCCCGGTCCGCGGGTCCCACAGGACCGTCGTCTCACGCTGGTTGGCGATCCCCATGGCCGAGATCTGTCCCGCGTCGACGCCGGCGTTCGAAAGGGCCTCCGGTACGACCCGCTGGAGATTGCGCCAGATCTCGACGGCGTCGTGCTCGACCCAGCCGGGCCTCGGGAAGAACTGCTGGTGCTCCCGCTGGGCGACCGACACCAGCCGTCCGCTGTGGTCGAACAGGATGCATCGCGTGGAGGTGGTGCCCTGGTCGATGGACATCACATACCGCTCAACCATGATCGGCCCTGCCTTCCGATGTGTCGCGGAGGTGCTGGGGACCTACCAGCGGGCCGCGCCCAGGTCTCTGGAGATCGCACGTGCCGCCTCCCGCAACACGGTGATCAGGGCCGGCTGAGGCCGGCCTTTGGTGTCGCAGATCCGCTCGACGGCGCCGGACACCCCGATCGCGCCCACCACCAGACCGCCCTGCCCCCGGATCGGCGCGGCGATTCCGGCTTCGCCCATGCTCATCTCCTGCACCTCGGCGCCCCAGCCGAGATCCCGTATCTCGGCCAGCGCCCGGTTGATCTCCTCCGGGTGCACCAGGGTGTGCCGGGTGTACGGCTCCGGTGCGTCCTCCAGCAGGGCTTCGACGGGCGTGGCTCCGAAGGCCAGCAGGACCTTGCCGAGCGAGGAGGCGTGCAGGGGCAGCAGTGCGCCGACGTCGAGGGTCTGGAGGGTGTCGTCCGGCCGGAAGACGTGGTGGATGACGAGCACCCTGCCCTCCAGGGGCGTGCCCAGGCGTACGGCCTCGCCGCTGCGGGCGGCCAGGGCGTCGGCCCAGTTGATGGAGCGCGACCGCAGTTCGTTGACGTCGAGATAGCTGGTGCCGAGGTGCAGCAGAGCCGCCCCGAGCTGGTACTTTCCGGTCGCCGGGTCCTGCTCTACGAAGTCCACATGTTGCAGGGTGCGCAGGATTCCGTGGGCGGTACCCTTGGCCAGGCCCAACGAGGACGCCACCTCGCCCAGGCCCATCCGACGGGATCCTCCGGCGAGCAGGCGCAGAATTGCCGCCGCTCGCTCGATGGACTGGACTGGGCCGGCCATGAAGCGATGGTAGTCCGAGTTTTTCCGTTTTGGGACTGTCGTTCGGTAATGCCGACCGATGTTCGTTGACCGGCGGGATTTCCCTCTTTAGCGTTCCATCGGCATGCCCGGTCCGCCCATGCGCTTCCCCGAGGAGGAAACATGACAGCAGCGCAGCTCGCCGCCGCGCCCCGCGGGGAAGCCGAACACGTCTTCCCGCTGCCGCACGCGGCGGGAGCCGTCTCGGCCGTACGCCGCCGGATACGCCAGATCCTCACCGACTGGAACCTGGCCGCGGACCTCGCCGAGGATGTGCTGCTGGTGGCCTCGGAGCTGCTCACCAACGCCTTCGTCCACGCCCTGCCCCCGGCGACGGTGAGCCTCTCGCGCCGCGAGGTGGACCGGTGCGGAGCCGTACGCGTCGAGGTGACCGACATGGGACCGGCGAGATCTGCGGGACTGTCCGCTTCCGTCCTCGACCCGGACGAGCACGGCCGGGGCCTCGGCATCGTCACCGCACTGGCGACCCGGTGCGGCGTACGCGTGCACGCGGGCGGGACGAGCCGGTGGGCGGAGCTGCAGGTGGGGCGGGGCTGAGGCACACGACCTTCCGGCCCGGTCGTCAAGCGAGCCAGTTGCGGTGTGCGTTACGACTCGGGTACCGCTCGTCGGCCAGCGCAGCCGGATTCTCCGGCAGATGTCTCGCCTCCCACCATCTCGGCAGATTTGCCGTTGCCGCCGATCATCGCCGAGACGTGAGGATTACGGCCAATGCATCGGTGGTCCGTGCTTCGTCCAGGCGGTCCTTCACGCAACCATGGTCGCGGCCAATCGAGTCGCCGGATGATTCCCCGAGGGCGGAGGGCGCGTATGGACGTTCGGCAGCTGGAGTACTTCCTGGCGATTGTCGATCGCGGTGGATTCAACCGTGCGGCCTCGGCCCTGTACGTGTCGCAGCCGTCCCTGTCACAGGCGGTGCGGGCACTGGAGCGTGATCTCGGTTCCGAGCTTTTCCATCGCATCGGACGCAGAGCGGTGCTGACGGAGGCCGGAAGAGCCCTGATCGAACCTGCCCGGGAGGCGGTACGGAGTCTGCAGACGGCGCGGGCGAGCGTCGCGGCGGTGCACGAGCTACGCGAGGGGCGCCTGGACGTGGCATCCGTGCCCTCGCAGGCGGTGGAACCGCTGACGAGTCTGGTGAGTACCTTCAGCCACCGGTACCCCGGCGTCTCCGTGGCCATCAAAGCGGCGTTCACCGCACGTGATGTCATCGACATGGTGCGCACGGGTGCCGTGGAACTGGGGCTCTTGGCGTCCACCGGGCCGTTCTCCGACAAGGAGGTCGTCGCCTACGCGCTGGAGCGGCAGCGCTTCGTGCTGATGGTGCCGGCCGACGGTCCGTTCGCCGGTCGGAGGGCGGTGGAATGCCACGAGCTTGCCGGGCAGCGGCTGATCGTCGGGCAGCCGGGTACGGGGATGCGCGCCTACGTCGACGCGCTGCGGGAACAGGGCATCGAGTTCACCATCGCCGCCGAGACGGAGCACCGGGTGTCGCTCATGCCGCTGGTGTTGGCCGGGGTGGGGCTCGCGGTGATCATGGATTCCTGGCGGGACCTCGCCCGGCGGCTGGGCGCCCGCGTTCTGGACATCGAGCCGGAGACCAGCTTGGACATCGCTCTCGTCAGCCGCCGCGGCAGCCTGTCGCCGGCAGCCGCCGCGTTCGTCACGGCCGCCACCTCGGCCACCGGCAGCTGACAGGCACCACTGGAGCTGATAGGCGTCGCCTATATGGGATATCCGGTTTGCGTCTTGGACGCCCCACGGACCGCCTTGCTGCAATCAACGGCATGACGACAACCCACCGCATTGCCCTGATCCCCGGCGACGGCATAGGCGCCGAGGTACTGCCCCCAGCACAGCAGGTGCTCGACGTTCTCGGCCGCCGCCACGGCTTCAGCCTGTCCTACACGTCGTACGACTGGTCGTGCGAGCGGTACCTGCGGGAGGGCGCCATGATGCCCACCGATGGGCTCGACCAGCTGCGCGACAAGGACGCGATTCTGCTGGGCGCCGTGGGATACCCGGGAGTGCCCGACCACGTCTCGCTGTGGGGACTGCTGATCCCGATTCGGCGCGGCTTCCGCCAGTACGTCAACCTCCGGCCCATCCGTGTCTTCGAAGGCATCGACAGTCCGGTGCGCGGCGCACGTCCGGGCGAGGTCGACATCGTCGTCGTGCGGGAGAACGCCGAGGGCGAGTACAGCGAGATCGGCGGACGACTGAACCAGGGCACGTCCGAGGAACTGGCCGTCCAGGAAGCGGTGTTCACCCGCGCCGGGGTCACCCGGATCGCCGACTACGCGTTCTCGCTCGCCGCCCGCCGCCGAGGCAGGCTCACCTCCGCCACCAAGTCCAACGGCATCATCCACACCATGCCGTTCTGGGACGAGCTGATCGCCGAACAGGCCGCCGGGCACCCCGACGTCACCTGGGGCCAGGAACACATCGACGCCCTGGCCGCCAAGTTCGTCCTCGACCCCGCCCGCTTCGACGTCGTCGTCGCCTCCAACCTCTTCGGCGACATCCTGAGCGACCTCGCGGCCGCGGTCGCCGGTTCCATCGGCATCGCCCCGTCGGCCAACCTCAACCCCGAGCGGGACTTTCCCTCGATGTTCGAGCCGGTGCACGGTTCCGCGCCCGACATCGCGGGCCAGGGCATCGCCAACCCGCTGGGCGCGATCTGGTCCGCGGCCCTGATGCTCGACCACCTCGGCCATGGAGCCGCGGCCAAGGACATCACGGATGCGATCGCGGCGATTCTGGCCAAGAGCGATACCCGTACCCGTGACCTGGGCGGAACAGCGACCACCGCCGAGTTCACCGAAAAGCTGATCGAGCTCCTCTGAGCCGTCCCCTTCCGCGTGCGCGGCGGAGACGACGCCACCCGCCGCTCGCCGGGCAGTCCACGTCTGCTTTCCACGCGGGGTCGGGGGCCTGATCGTCGTCGACGCTCTTCAGGGCGACGCCGGGTGTGCGCGCCGATCCTCGCCGACGGCGTGAACTCATCGGCGGGGGGTCATGCGCCAGGAGCAGGCGCCTGGCCCGCGTCCAGGACCAGTACCGCGACATGCAAGGACGTGCGCTGCAGCCCGGATTCCAGGTCGCAGCCGAGGAGACGTTCGATGGTGTGCAGGCGCTGGTAGTACGCCTGCCGGGACATCCCGGCGTGTTTCGCGGCGACCGACTTGTTTCCGGCCGCCGCGAGATAGGCGCGCAGTGCCGGGAGCAGATCGCCGTTGTTGCGGTCGTCGTGCTCGATGAGGCGGGTCAGCTGCCGTTCCGCGTACCGCTGAAGACGAGTGTCCGCCCGCAGGACGCCCAGCAGGTCAGGCAACTGGACGTCGGCGGGCACGTAGAACCACCGCTCCGGGGAGGCCGCGGTGATGGCTTCGGCGGTCTGCTCCGCCTCTTGCCACGACCGTGCGATCCCGCCGAGGTCGGTCACCCCGGGGCCGACGGCGACGACCGCCCGCGGTCCGAGTTCTTCCCGGGCCAGCCGGCCGATCCGCTCGGCGACCGGCTGCCAGGCACTCGCCTGTGCCAGTGCCATGAGGACGCCGATCCGGCCCGGGGCCGTCTCGCCGACCAGGGCGCGCACGCCCGTGTGTGTCAGCGCCTTCGCGATCCGTTCGTCGAGGTGCTCGTCCTCGGTGCTGGAGCACGGGTGGCGGATGACCACGGCGAAGAGCCGGTGTCCGGAGGTGGGCAGCCCCAGCGCCTCGGTGCGGGCCCGCGCGTCGGCGGGCGAGCGGAAACGCCGTTCGTACAGGTCTCGCAGTACGGTGCGGTGGGCCCGGCGCTCCCACCAGGCCTGCCCCGCAAGGCGCGCCATGGTCAGTGCGACCGCCGCGCTTTCCAGCACGAGGATGTGTTCGGGGTCGGGCTCGGCGTTGAGCCGGCCCTCCAGCAGGACAAGCCGCCCCCAGGGCCCGTGGTGGTCCTGCACCGGTGCGATCAGCCACCCCTCCGGGCCGCTCGGCGTGATCGTCTCCGGTGTCGGTGCGGCTCGTGAGCGCCGCGACCAGGCCGAGACCACCGGTTCGTACGGCCGACCGAGCAGCTCGCACATGAGGACCCGGTGAGTGAGGTCCTCCAGTACCACGGGCGCTCCGGTGAGCTCCGCGGTGGTGTGCACCAGTTCCTCGGGGTCCGCGCCCCGCAGCGTCAGGGCGGTGAAGATGTTCTGGATGTCCCTGCCGCGGCGCAGCAGGGCCCCCTGGGCGTCGAGGATGAGCGCGTGCACCGTCTGCGTGACGTCGATGAACCGGACGCCACGGGCCAGCTCGACCAGCGGCACGTCGCGAGCGCGGCACGCCGCCACCAGCTCGTGGGGCACCTTCTGGTACCGGTAACCGAGTTCCACGATCAGACCCGCCGCGCCGACGTCCGCGAGCTGGTCGACGTAGCCGCGCAGCTTGGAGGCGTCCTCGGGATGCGGCATGCCGGTCGTCAGTATCAGCTCGCCGCCCTCCAGGAAGTCCGCGGGGTTGAGGAGCTCGGTGACGTGCACCCAGCGCACCGCGCTGTCCAGCCGTGACTCCCCGGCCAGTACGCGCGGCATCCCTTCGGCGAGCACGGGCAGGAGCAGTACCTCCCTCAGAGTAGGGAAGTGCCCGGTTGCGGTGTGTCTGGGCGGCATAGGGGGTCTTTCTTCTGAAGGAATCGGGGTCACCTTGGCACCGGCCACTCATCGTGACAAGAGGCGGCCCGTCATTCGGGCAGTCCGGTCGTCCGCCGTGACAGACCGTCTCGAGAAGGCCCCAAGCCGGAACACAGTGTGGGTTGACCTGCAGGTTCCGCCGGGCGGAAAGTGAACGCCATCCCCAGCAGGAGCCGAACTGCAAAGGTCCGCACGGTATCCGCAGCGTGCTGGGGCCCGACTGCCACCCAGACCACACCATCGAGAGGAGCGACCTCATGCGCATCCCGAAGCGCGTCGCCGTGATCGGTGCCGGCAGCATGGGCAGCCAGGCCATGTGGCGGCTTGCCGCCCGCGGAGCCGAGGTCATCGGCTACGACCGGTACGCACCGGGTCACGACCGCGGCGCGGCCGGGGGCGAGAGCCGTATCTACCGAGCCGTCCACCTCGGGGAGCCCGCGTACATTCCTCTGCTGCGGCTGGCGGACCGGATGTGGGAGCAACTGCAGGCGGAGACCGGCCGGTCGCTGCGGCGCCGCAGCGGCAGCCTGGTGATGGGGGAGGCCTCCTCACCGTCCATGAGGCTCCTCCTCTCCACCAGCACCGCCCAGGGACTGGATCACGAGGTCCTGGAGAGGGAGGAACTCGCCCGCCGCTACCCGCAGCACCGGCTCCCGGACGGACACATCGCCGTCCTGGACCGGTTGGGCGCCGTCATCAGGCCGGAGGCGTCCATCCAGGCCGCCGCCGGCCGTGCCGAGCACCTGGGCGCCAGGCTGCACCGCTACACCACGGTGCGCGAGGTCGTCGCCGTGGCGGGCGGCGGGGTGCGGGTCGTCACCGACCAGGGGACGGACCACGTGGACGTCGCCGTGGTGACCGTGGGCCCCTGGATCAACACCCTGCTCCCGGGCCTTCCCCAAGCCGTCGACGTACGGCGGGTGGTCTGCTCCTGGCACCTGCCCACCCGTCACGACTGGTTCGCGGGCGGTGCCCCTCCGTTCGTGCGCGCCGTACCGCACGACTGCTTCGGAATCCCGTCACCCGACGGCATCTCCGTCAAGCTCGGTCTCTCCTTCAAGTACCACGCGCCGGTGCCCGAGCCCGAACAGCTCGACCGCACGGTCCGCCCCGAGGAACTCGGCACCTTCCGCGAGCTCATCGATGAACTCATGCCCGACCTGAACCCCGACCCCATCAGGATGTCGGCCTATATGGAGGGCTACACGCAGTCCGGAAACCCGCTCGTCGGTCATCTCCCCGGCGAGGACGACATCATCGTCATGGCCGGGTTCTCCGGCAGCGGCTTCAAGATCGCGCCCGCGATGGGAGAGATCGCCGCAGACCTGGCACTCGACGGCACCACCCGGCACCCGGTCGGCTTCCTCGCTCCGGCGGGTGTCGGCGCCGCCTGATCGCCGACGATCGTCCACCGCATCGCCCCGCACACCGACACACCTGTCGCGAGCATGCCAAAAGGCAGTCCGTGTCGGCCATGACCGGTTACCCACGCACAAGAGACTGGAGTACGTCCATGCGACCCATCCCCTCGTTCCAGTTCCGCCCTAAGTACGTCTCGTTCGACTGCTACGGCACGTTGATCGAGTGGCCGATGACCCCCATCACCCGTGAACTCGTCGGTGACCAGATCCCGGCCGAGCACTGGGACCAGTTCGTCAAGGAGTTCCGCGGCTACCGCTACGACTCGATCCTCGACGCGTTCCGCCCCTACGAGCAGACGCTTCAGGACGCCTTCGAGGCGGTCTGCCGCAAGTGGGGCGTGAAGGCGGCCCCGGACGCCGGCAAGCGGTTGGCCGACGGCGTGCGCAGCTGGGGCCCGCACGCGGATGTGCCGGAACCGCTGAAGAAGATGGGCGAGCACTACAAGCTGGTGATCCTCTCCAACGCCGAGGACTCCTTCCTCGCGGAGAGCGTGCCCCGGCTCGGCGCGGACTTCCACGCGGTCTTCACCGCGGAGCAGGCCGGCTACTACAAGCCCCGCTACGCGGCGTTCGAGTACATGCTCGACCAGCTCGACGCGTCCCCCGAGGACTTCGTGCACGTCTCCTCGCACACCCGCTACGACCTGATGCCGATGCACGACCTGGGTTTCCGCAACCTCGTCCTCCTGGACCGCGGCTACGACCCGGTCACCCACGGCTACGACTACGTGACCGTCAAGTCCCTCGACGAGCTCAACCAGATGCTGGGCATCTGACGCGCCACCACGCCGTCTCACCCCCCGGACCGACCCACACATCGTCCCCCCGCAGATCGGGCTCCCCGTACCCCCGCATCACGGCCCCACCCGCATCCGTCGCATCCCTCGCATCACCGGCTCCCCGTATCCCCGCGTTCCCCAGGAGGCACCGCCATGGAAATCAACCGGACAGGCCGCAGAACCGTACGCCGCACCGCAGGCGCCGTAGCGGCAGCCATGCAGGTCAACAGGCAGTTGAGCATCCCGCTCGTCACGACCGCCCTGGCCCTCGCGCTCGCCGCGTGCGGGGCCGGCGCCACCGGGCAGAACGTGGGGGCGAAGAGCACGGCACAGGGCGCAGGATCCGGCCCGTCCGCCGAGCACACCGACGACATCTCGGTCGGTGTGAAGCCCGACCAGAACGCGGTGAAGCTGCTGCCCGCGGCGGTGAAGGCCAAGGGCACCCTCTCGGTGCCCATGGACCTGTCGTACCCGCCCACCACCTTCATGGCATCGGACAACAAGACCCCGATCGGATTCAACCCGGACATCGCCCGGCTGATCGCCGCCAAGCTCGGCCTGAAGCTCCAGATCAACAACGTCAAGTTCGACACCATCATCACCGGACTGCAGGCCAACCGGTACGACTTCACCGCCTCCACCATGGGCGCCACGACGGACCGGCTGAAGGCGCTCGACATGGTCGACTATTTCAAGGCCGGGACGGGAGTGTCCGTCCCCTACGGCAATCCGCAGAAGCTGGGCACCCACACGCTGTGCGGGCACCACGTCGGTGTCACGTCCGGCAGCACCCAGGAGCTGCAGTGGCTGCCCCAGCTGTCGAAGCAGGACTGTACGAGCAAGGGCAAGCCGCCCATCAAGGCCGTGACCCTGCCCAGCGTGAACGACGCTCTCACCCAACTGGTCTCCAAGCGGATCGACGCGGTGATGTACGACTTCGTCGCGCTCGAGTGGGCGGCCACGCAGCAGCCCAAGACGTTCGACGTCCTCAAGCCCCTGGTGACCACCAAGCCCGTGACCGTCGCCCTGAAGAAGGACTCCCCGCTCACCCCGGCGGTGAAGGCCGCCCTCCAGTCGATCATCGACAGTCCCAAGTACGCCCAGGCGCTGGGCCGCTGGGGGCTGCAGGACCTGGGGATCAAGACCGCGGCCTCGGCCGTCCCGCAGGACTGAGACGCCGATGGACGTGATCGAGACCTCGACGACCAGGAGCGAACCGGTGCCACAGCTACGGGCCGAGGAGAAGAAGCGGATCACGCCGAAACGTCCGCGCGACTATGTCGCCTGGGCCGTCGCCATCGCGATCGTCGCCGGCCTGGTGTGGACCGCGGTGACGAACGAGAACTATCGCTGGCCCGTGGTGTTCAGCTACTTCACCACGCAGACCATCCTCAACGGCCTGCTGGTCACGCTGCTCCTGACGGCGGCGAGCATGGGTCTGGGCACGCTGCTGGGGCTGGTGCTGGCGGTGATGCGCATGTCGCACCAGCGGCCCGTCTCCGGGCTGGCCCAGCTCTACATCACCTTCTTCCGCGGCACCCCGGTGCTCGTGCAGCTGGTCTTCTGGTTCAACATCGCGGCGCTGTACCCGAACCTCTCGATCGGCATCCCCTTCACCGACATCTCAACACCGGTGAACGTGAACGCGATCATGACGCCGATGACCGCGGCCATCGTGGGACTGACGCTCAACCAGGCCGCCTACATGTCCGAGATCATCCGCGGCGGGTTCGCCTCCGTCAGCCGCGGACAGCACGAGGCCGCGGAGTCCCTGGGCATGTCGGGGTTCACCAAGCTCCGCCACGTGATCATCCCGCAGACGATGCCGGCGATCATCCCCGCCACCGGCAACCAGGTGATCGGCATGCTCAAGGAGACCTCGCTGGTGAGCGTGCTCGGCGTCGCCGATCTGCTGCAGAGCGCCCAAGCGATCTACGCCCGCACCTACCAGACGATCCCGCTGCTGATCGTGGCCAGCCTCTGGTACCTGATCATGACGCTGGTGCTGAGCGTGCCGCAGTCCATGATCGAGCGCCGTTTCTCCCGCTCCACCCGGGCGCGGCTGACCCCGGCCGTCACCTCGGCCGAGCCCGGGACCGGTCAACTCGTTCCCCCTACGAGGGAGTCGCTGCTGTGAACCCGGACGGAACGATCGTCGCACGCAAGCTGTGCAAGAGCTTCGGACGTCACCAGGTCCTGCGTGACATCGACCTGACCGTCGCGGCCGGGGAGATCTCCTGCATCATCGGGCCGAGCGGCTCGGGCAAATCAACCCTGCTGCGGTGCATCAACGGGCTGGAGACCGTCGACCGCGGAGTCCTCAAGGTCAACGGAGAGGACTTCGGCTACGTCGAGAAGGACGACGCCTACCACGCCGTACGCCCAAAGCGGCTGGCCGAACAGCGCGCCCGTATCGGGATGGTGTTCCAGCAGTTCAACCTGTTCCCCAACATGACCGCCGAGAGCAACGTCATGTCCGGACCGGTGCTGGTGCAGAAGAAGGACCGCGCCTCCTGCCGGGAGCAGGCACAGCAACTGCTGGCCAGGGTCGGCCTGGAGGGGTGCGGCCACAAGTACCCCGCGCAGCTCTCCGGCGGCCAGCAGCAGCGCGTGGCCATCGCCCGCGCGCTGGCGATGGAACCCACCATCATGCTGTTCGACGAACCCACCAGCGCGCTGGACCCCGAACGCGTGGGCGAAGTACTCGCCGTCATGCGCGACCTCGCCGGCAACGGAATGACCATGCTGCTCGTCACCCACGAGATGGCCTTCGCCCGCGAGGTCGCCGACGAAGTCCTGTTCATGGACGAAGGCATCGCGGTCGAACGCGGGGACGCACGCGAAGTGCTGGCCAACCCCCGCGAGAAGCGCACGCAGGCCTTCCTCGAAAGGGTGCTGTAGAAGCGGCTGGTCACGTGGAAGCGGCCTTGCCGCGGCAAGCGTGGAGAAGTCGCCGGCCGACCGCGATTGACGCGATGTCCGCCCTTGCCCATCCGCGTCTTCAACACCTCCAGTTCGACGTCGAACTGACCGTCACCGTCGTCAGCGCGCCCCTCATCGCCTCCGTCCGCAAGCTCGGTGGCAACAGGACAGTCAGCACGTCCTGCCGGCACCGCCCCCATCCCGGCCTTCCCTCCGACACGGGCCGCGCAGGCGCTCAGAGCGCGATCCGGCCCCGCTCCCCGGTCACCCCCCTCACTTCGAAACTCCCCGCTAAGGACCCGACATGAAGACGATTCCCTACTGGATAGAAACCGCCGGGGCGTTTCCCGACCGATCCGGCAAGCCGCTGACCGAGGACACCGACCTGGTCGTCATCGGCGCCGGCCTGACGGGTCTGTCCACCGCCCTGCACTCCGCCCGCAAGGGCGCCCGCGTCACCCTCGTCGAGAAGGGGCAGATCGGCTCCGGTGCCTCCGCCCGCAACGGAGGCATGGCCAACCTGGGCTTCACCATCGGCGTGGGCCAGGCCATCCGCCGGTACGGACTCGAACGGGCCCGCGAGATCTACAACTCCTACGGCGAGGCCGTGAACACCGTCGAACGGCTCGTGAACGAGGAATCCATCGACTGCCAGTTCCGCCGCGTCGGACGCCTGGGCGTCGCGTCCCGCCCCGCCCACTTCGAGAGCAAGAAGGCCCAACACCGCGACCTGGCCAAGTACTTCGGACACAAGACCACCCTGGTCGGCAAGGCCGAGCTGCGTACCGAGATCGGATCCGACGCCTACCACGGCGGCCTGCTCGACCCGTTCAGCGCCGCCCTGCACGTCGGCCGCTTCGTGCGCGGCATGGCCGAGGCGTGCGAGCGCACCGGCGTCGAGATCCACGAGCGCAACGCGGCCATCGGCGTACGGCGTACCGCAGCAGGCCGGTTCGAGGTCAGCACCGAGCGCGGTGTGATCCGTGCCGGGCAGGTCATGATGGCCACCGACGCCTACACCGACAAGAACTTCCCGTGGCTGCGCCGCCAGCAGGTATGCGTGGGCAGCTTCATCATCGTCACCGAGCCGCTCGGCGAGGAACTCGCCCGGGACATCATCCCCAAGGCCCGCCTCATCGTCGACTCCAACAAGGTCTGCCACTACTTCCGGCTCACCCCGGACAACCGGCTGCTGTTCGGCGGCCGCGCCCGCTTCGCACCGTCCGACCCCACCTCGGACAAGAAGAGCGGGGCCGTCCTGTTCCGTGAGATGTGCGGAATCTTCCCCCAGCTCTCCCGCACAAAGATCGAGTACGTATGGGGCGGCTCCGTCGGCTTCGCCATGGACCGCATCGTGCACGCCGGGCAGACCGACGTCGGCGTCTACTACTCCATGGGATACGCCGGCCACGGCGTGCAGATGGCCACCCACATGGGGCAGGTCATGGCCGAGGTGATGGACGGCCACCCCGAGGTCAACCCCGTCCGCGACATCGCCCCGCCCCGCATCCCTCTCTACAACGGCACCGCCTGGTTCCTGCCCTTCGCGGGCGCCTACTACAAGACGCTCGACCGCATCCGCTGACCGGTCGGCAGCCCCTCTGCACCCACAAGGAGATACCCACGATGACTGTCGTCCGTGATGTTCCCAAGCAGCTGTTCATCGGCGGCGATTGGCGGGACGCGGAGTCCGGCCGAACCCTGGCCGTCGACAACCCGGCCACCGGCGAGGAACTGTGCCAGGTCGCCGACGCCTCACCCGGCGACGGCCAGCGGGCCCTTGAAGCGGCGGTCGCCGCGCAGGCCGCCTGGGCCGCCACTCCACCGCGCGTGCGCAGCGAGATCCTGCGTCGCGCCTACGACATCATCATCGCGCGCACAGAGGACCTCGCGCTGCTGATGACCCTGGAGATGGGAAAGCCCCTGGCCGAGGCGCGTGCCGAGGTCGCCTACGGCGCCGAGTTCTTCCGCTGGTTCTCCGAGGAAGCCGTCCGTGTCGACGGCGGCATGATGACCGCCCCCGACGGCAGGAACCGTCTGCTGGTCACCCGTCAGCCCGTGGGACCCTGTCTGCTCATCACTCCGTGGAACTTCCCTCTGGCCATGGGCACCCGCAAGATCGGCCCCGCCATCGCCGCCGGCTGCACCATCGTCCTCAAACCCGCCCCGCAGACGCCCCTGACCAGCCTTGTCCTGGCTCAGATCCTCACCGAAGCGGGACTGCCGGCCGGTGTGCTGAACGTCGTCACCACCTCCGACGCCGCCGGCGTCGTCGAACCCCTGCTGCGCGGCGGGCAGATCCGGAAGCTGTCCTTCACCGGCTCTACCCAGGTCGGCAGGATCCTGCTGGCCCAGTGCGCCGACACCGTCATCCGCACCTCCATGGAACTGGGCGGCAACGCCCCGCTCCTCGTCTTCGACGACGCCGACCTCGACGTGGCCGTCGAGGGCACCATGGTCGCCAAGATGCGCAACATGGGCGAGTCCTGCTGCGCGGCCAACCGCATCTTCGTCCACACCTCCGTCGCCGACGAGTTCGCCCAACGCCTTACCGCCCGCATGGCCGCCCTCACCGTCGGGCCCGGCGCCGAACCCGGCACCGACGTCGGTCCCCTCATCGATGTCGTCGGCCGCAGCAAGGCACACGACCTCGTGCGGGACGCAGTCAAGCGCGGTGCCACCGTCCTGACCGGGGGTGAACTCCCAGAGGGCCCCGGCTGCTTCTACCCGCCCACCGTCCTCACCGGCATCGCCCCCGACTCCGCGATCATCGACTCCGAGATCTTCGGCCCGGTCGCCGCGATCCGCACCTTCGCGACCGAGGACGAGGCCGTCGCCGCCGCCAACGACACCGAATTCGGCCTGGCCGCCTACCTGTTCACCCAGAACCTCGACCGTGCCCTGCGAGTCGCCGAACGCCTCGAAAGCGGCATGATCGGCATCAACACCGGACTGGTCTCCAACCCCGCCGCCCCCTTCGGCGGCGTCAAACAGTCCGGCCTGGGCCGCGAAGGCGGACGCGTCGGCATCGACGAGTTCCTGGAGTACAAGTACCTGGCCGTCCCCGTCGGAGCCTGACATGCGCGACCGACTCGTCGTCCTCTACCGCGGCAACCGGCCCCCCGCCACCGCGCGCCTCGAAAGCCTCGCCGACACCGTCTACGCCACCGAGGAGGAGCTGCCCTACCTCCTCCCCGGCGCCGACGTCCTCCTGGCCTGGGTGAACATCACCCCGGCCATCCGAGAGGCTTGGCCCGATGATCCCCACAAGGCGCCCCGCTGGGTGCACGCGTCCTCCGCCGGCGTGGACTCCTTCCTGTTCCCCGCCCTGGTGGACGATCCGCAGGTCGTCCTGACCAACGCCCGCGGGGTCTACGAGCAGCCGACCGCCGAGTACGTCCTGGGCCTGATCCTCTCGCTCGCCAAGGACTTCCCCGGCACGTGGGAGCACCAGCGGCGCCGCGAGTGGCGCCCGCGCCCCAGTGACAGCATCACCGGACGCACCGTGCTGGTCTGGGGGACGGGGCCGATCGGCCGGGCCATCGCCCGGCTGTTGCGCGCCGTCGGGATGCGGGTGAGCGGAGCCGGCCGCGCGCCCCGCACGGACGACCCCGACTTCGGCACGGTGCACGGTGCGATGACCCTGCGCTCCGCCCTGACGGATGCGGACTACGTCGTCCTGGCCGCCCCCCTCACCCAGGGCACCCGGGGCATGGTGGACGCCCCCGTGCTCGCCACCATGAAGCCGGGAGCGCGGCTGATCAACGTAGGCCGTGGCGGACTCGTCGACGAGGAGGCGCTGGTCGACCACCTCGCCGCCGGACGGCTCGCCGGGGCGGCCCTGGACGTGTTCGCCCAGGAACCCCTGCCGGCCGAATCACCTCTGTGGAACCTGCCCGGCGTGATGATCTCCCCACACACGGCGGGCGAGACCACCGGCGAACGCGAGGCGCTCATCGAGGTGTTCCTCGACAACTTCACCCGCCACCTCGAGGGCCGGCCGCTACGCAATGTGGTGGACAAGCAACGCGGATACGTGGTCGACGACACGCACCCCGCCTGAAGACGAGTTGCACGCGCACCCGCCGGTGACTCCTACCTCAGGTCCCCGGCCGCGTCGTGAACGCCACGTGCGGGGGCGCTGCTCGCCCTGGACGGGCGGCGGCACGCTCTCCGGGTGACATTCCGGCCGTTCCCGACGCGAATCCCACCCTGCTGGAAGAGATCTCGACCACAGGAACCCACAGGACAGGCAGCTGTCACAAGAGCAGGCTCTGCCTTGTCTTCCCTGGTAGAGGCGTCTCGTACAGGCACCTCTCGCAGAGATCAGGGAAAACTCGAGAGGAATTCCGTCATGAAGGTCGTAGTGATCGGTGGGACCGGGCTGATCGGCTCGAAGGTGGTCGCCGGGCTCGGCGAGCACGGGCACGAGGCCGTCGCGGCCGCGCCCAGCACCGGCGTCAACACGCTGACGGGCGAGGGGCTCGCCGGCGTCCTGCAGGGCGCGTCGGTCGTGGTCGACGTCTCCAACTCGCCCTCCTTCGAGGACGAGGCGGTCATGGAGTTCTTCCGCACGTCCACGACCAACCTGCTGAAGGCGGAGACCGAGGCGGGCGTCCGCCACCACGTGGCGCTGTCCGTCGTCGGCACCGACCGTCTCCAGGGCAGCGGCTACTTCCGCGCGAAGCGGGTCCAGGAGGACCTGATCAAGGCGTCGGGCACCCCCTTCTCCATCGTTCACGCCACGCAGTTCTTCGAGTTCGGGAAGGGTCTCGCCGACGGGATGACCGAGGGCGACACCGTGCGGGTGCCCGACGCCAAGATCCAGCCCATCGTCTCCGACGACGTGGCCGCGGCCGTCACCCGCACCGCAGTCGGCGCCCCGGCGGACGGCGTGGTGGAGGTCGCAGGCCCCGAGGCGTTCCAGCTGGAGGAGTTCCTCCGCATGGCCCTGGCCGCCCACGACGACCCCCGCACGGTCGTCACCGACCCACAAGCGACCTACTGGGGTGCGGAGTTGACGGAGAACACGCTCCTGCCGGGCCCGGACGCGCACCGCGCCGAGACCCGGTTCGCCGACTGGCTCGCCCAGCAGAAGTAGGGGAAAACCTTCAGGCCGCGGTGGCGCCCTTGAGTGCCTCCAGCAGCTGCTCGCGTGTCAGCAACTGGACCGTGTGGTCCTCGGTCGCCGTGAACAGGGCCACGGGCACGCTGACCAGCCCCAGCGTCACCACTCCGCTCCAGACGGGTCGCGCCATCACCTCTCACCTCACCTTGCGTTTCGTGTCCCGGGTGCGTCCCCGCTCCGGCCCGCCCAGACGTTTGACCTGGTCGGCAGCGGATTCGGCGCGTCGGCGGGCCTCCCTGGCCTGCCGGTCGGTGGCGCGGGCCTGCTCGCGGGCCTTGCGGGCGGCCGACTCGGCCTCATGGTGTTCGCTCTCCAGCCGCTTGATCTCGTCGGCCAGCTCCGTCAGGCGCTGTTCGAGTTCGTCGGCGCGCGCCTGCGTGTCCCGCGCCTGCCGGTCGGCGGCCGCGGCTTCCTCCTGACGGGCGGTGAGGTCGCGTTCGGCCTCCTCGGCCTGCTGCCGGGCCTGTTCGAGCCGTCGGCGCTGCTCTTCTCCGGCCCTGCTGCGGTCTCGCGCGGGCGGGGCCGGGGCAGGCTCGCGAGGACGCGGGCGCGCGCCGTCGGCAGCCTGCGGGAAGCCGACGGCCTGGTCGAAGGCTTTGACCAGGCGTCCACCGGCCCACTCCCGGGCGGCATCCGGGTCGGCGAGCACGGCGTGCAGGATGGTCTCGACCTCGCGCTGGACGCCCTCGCCGACCGGGTGCCCTGCCTGCGAGGCCAGCTGGCGTGCCTGCCGGGACAGCGCGTTGATCAGGGCGTGCTGCCGGCGGCTGAGTTCCCGCAGCTGCGCCCCGTCCAGGTCGCGGTGCGCCTGGCGCAGGCCTTCGCCGAGCCGCAGCAGCGCGTCGGTCTCCTCGGGCTGTTCACGTACGAGGAGGTTGCTCGCCCAGGCAGACAGGCTGGGACGGCGCAGCTTGCTGATCTTCCCTGCGAGGGTGCGGTCACCGGCCCTGCAGGCCTCGGCCGCACGCGCGTCGCGGGCCGCGGTGAAGTCCTCCGGCTTCAGCGCGTACAGCTCGTCCGAGACAGTCTCCAGGTCCAGGTCCACCGCGTCCCTCCGCGCTCGACAGCCCCTCGGTGCTCGACCCCAACGGACGAGTTTCGCGGTTTTCATGCCTTATGCCGGGTTACGCCCCGACATACATCCTGGGGCTACGGCCGCCCCGAGTGTCCCTGCCGCTGTTGACGACGGTTCCCCGCGAGGGCCGGCTGCCGACTCGTACTGGCCCCACCCCTTGCCCCATCTATCGATATTCGATAGATTCCCATCGCAACTCGATGGAGGCTGAGTCATGGGAAAGCTGGCAGTGCGTGCGCTGCGCGCAGTGCTCGTGGTGGTGTTCGTCGGCACCGTGTTCGTGCAGGCAGGAATGGTGTGGGCGCTGATCAGCAAGAACGACCCGGAGGACGGGTCGCTCCCGCTGACCCCGCTGCGTGTGATCACGATCCTGGGCATGGTGTCGGTCCAGGTCGCCCTGGTCTGCGTATGGCGCCTGGTGGCGATGGTGCGACGCGGAACCGTCTTCTCCCACGCCGCCTTCCGGTACGTGGACGGCGTGATCGGCGCGATCGTGGCGGCCTCCCTTGTGTGGTTCGCGGTCACGGCCATCAATGCGCCGGGGCAGCGGGACGACCCGGGCGTCACCGTCATCATGGGCGGGATCGGCCTGGCCATCCTCGGGGTCGCGCTCATCGTGCTCGTGCTGCGGATGCTGCTCGCTCAGGCCGTCGCGCGCGACGTCGAAGCGGCACAATTGCAGGCCGAGTTGGACGAGGTGATCTGATGCCGATCGCCGTCGACATCGACGTGATGCTGGCCAGGCGGAAGATGTCCGTGGGCGAACTCGCGGAACGCGTGGGGATCACGCCCGCCAACTTGGCGGTACTCAAGAACGGCCGCGCCAAGGCGGTGCGCTTCACGACGCTCGCCGCCCTCTGCGAGGTGCTCAAGTGCCAGCCGGGCGATCTGCTGCGCTGGGAGGCCGAGGACTCCGCAAGCGGATGATGTTGCCCCCGGCGGGCGTGGAAACGCCGACACCACCAGCCGTGACACGACACCTGCAGCACCGCGTGGACGTCCCCGGTACCCGAGCGGAAGACGATGCCGGCTGGCAGGGCCGCGCTCCCGAACACTGTTGGTCAATCCGAGGGCTCGCATGACGTCGGCTCCC
The DNA here is from genome assembly GCF_040298885.1 of Streptomyces sp. NPDC001137. Taxonomy (NCBI): domain Bacteria; kingdom Bacillati; phylum Actinomycetota; class Actinomycetes; order Kitasatosporales; family Streptomycetaceae; genus Streptomyces; species Streptomyces sp. NPDC001137. The sequence continues at coordinate 388,957 of NZ_JBEPBA010000006.1, read as the reverse complement.
ACGACACGGCTTGCCAACCCTCAGCCCCCATGCGGTTGCGGTCCCTGGTCCGGATCCTGGCTCCTGCCGGTGACCGACCGCACCACCTCCTCGATCAGCATCCTGTTCTCCTGGTCCGCGCTCTCGCCGATGGCGAAGCGGGTACGGATGTAGGCATAAGAGAGGTCGAGCCGGGGGCTGGCGAAAGCAACGGCTCCGGCTGCCCCTCCATGGCCGAAAGCGTCGGGGCCGAGGCAGGGGTAGAGGTCGTCGAAGACCGTGAAGCCGAGGGCGAAGCGGCTTTGGACTCCGCCCACCGCGTCGATGCCCTCGGAGTGAATTCGGGTGAACGTCTCGACCGTCTCGGCATCCAGCAGAGCCGGCCTGTCGTCCAGGACTCCGATCACCGCCGCATACGCCCCGGCCACGCCTCGGGCGGAGGCGACCCCGCCGGCCGAGCCCTGGCCGAGGGCCCTGGTACGGCGGAAATTGGGGAAGACGGACAGGTCCGGCATGTACTTGTAACTGAAGGCGATCTTCACCAGTTCCGGCGGCTCCTCCACAACCGCACCAGGAGTCGGGATCCCCGGGTCCACCGGGACATACCTGGGTTCCAGTTCCTCCGGTAGGCCCAGGTAGAAGTCGACGGCGTGCGGACGGCGCACCCGGTGTTCCCACCAGTCCTGGAGGGTACGGCCGGTGGCGCGACGCACGACCTCACCCGTGAGGGCGGCCATGACGAGGCCGTGGTAGCCGAACGCCGTGCCGGGCTTCCAGTAGGGGGCCTGGGCGGCGAGGCGCTGGGCCATGAGGGTGTCGTCGGCCAGTTCCTCGATCGTGAAGACGTCGTCCACACCTACCACGCCCGCCTGGTGGGCGAGCAGTTGCCGCAGGGTTATCTCTCCCTTGCCCGCCTCGGCGAACTCCGGCCAGTACGACGCCACCGTTCGGTCCAGGTCCAGTACGCCGTCTTGGACGAGCAGGGCCACCACCAGATGGGCCGCGCCCTTGCTCACCGAGAACACACCAGTCAGCGAGTCGCCATCCTCGACAGGACCGGCCCAGAGGTCCACCACGCGCTCACCCCGGTGATGCACCGCGAGCTGTTGGCCCGTCGGGTGCGGTTGCCGGGCCGCCACCTGCGCGAAGACCTCGCGCACCGCCTCGAAGCCTGCTTGCACATGCCCGTGAACGTGTCCCCGCCCCAGAGTGCGGCCGCCGTCTCGGTTGTCAGTCAACCCTGCCTCCCGTCGTGGAATGTGCGCTCACCTCAGCCCCTGGAGGTACCCGCGTACGCGATCAGCAAATACACCGCCCCGATGCAGCTCTGCGCAGACTGCCACTGCCGCGACGAACCCCAACGAGCGAACGCAGCCGGAAACGGCAGCTCATGCTCGGGAACGGCTACACGGTGAAGACAAGCCCATACGGGACGCTCACCCTTGAAAAGAAACATCTCCCAGAAGTGTGGTCCATGGAAATCGTTCCAGCGATGTGGAGCGAACTGCCCGACAAGAGGCCGTGGCACCGAACGAGCTCCGATGGACGCACCCTGGCAGAGGAACTTGTGTTGTAAGAACCCCCGACGAAATGATCTTCGAGGTGGTTGGTCAGTTTGGTGCTCATCCGGCCGTCGATGTGATCAGCCGTTGCGTGATCCCGGTCTGAGCTGTGACACCGGTCCGACGTCTGTTCAGCGGGAGGCGAAGCCGTCCCGGTGGCGCAGCACCGCGGTCGAGTCCACGGCGTCGGTCACCGCTTCGCGCGCGCCGGGCAGCCGGCGGGCCACTCGGTCGGCGACGTTCTTCCCGACCAATGACGATGACGGCCAACACGCTGTCGACACTGGTGGTGTGGTCGGTCATGTCAGTTGCTCCCACCGGTGTTCCGGCTAGCGTTGTGGCCGAGGCGCAGCGCAGAGACGAGGAAGAAGATACCGCCAAGCAGGGCGTAGCCGGCCAGATTGCTCAGCGAGGAGTGAGGGGCAGCGGCCTGCCGGAGGAACGAGATCCCGGCGAGCGCGGAGATGCTGCCGCTGGCGATCATCGCCCACTGGCCGCCGAGGTCGCGTCGCCGCAGAGCGACGATGAGCTGGACGAGGCCCGCTACGACGGCCCAGACCCCCCACACGCGCAGGACCCCCGGAATGCCGGAGGTGACCGCGAAGACCAGTCCGACGGCGGCGAACGCACTGATCGCGATGTTGACGTAGAGACCAAGAGCGGACCGGCTCGCTCGGGAGGAGCGGGCATCGACGACGGCGGCGCCCACGTCGAATAGCGGGTAGATCACGAGCAGGCTCGCGCTCACCGGCCCGATGCTCGACGCGGTCAAGAAGAGCACGACGGCCCAGATCAGAGCGAACCCGAAACGAACGAGGTAGAGCCGACGAAGCGCTGACGCGACGGTGGCAGGGGCGGGGGCAGTAGTCGTGGTCATGACTGTTCCTTTCCAAAGAAAGCCGTTGGATCCGGTGTCTGCTGACGTGGAGCGGGCCACGGCATGACCGCCGGTACCCTGGCAGAAAGACCGTTCTCTCTTGCCGCGTGGAGCCTGACACGACTCCTCGGCGATTGCAAGACCGATCGTTCTTTCTGCTACGGTGGGGTCATGGCCACCCGGACACGTCCCGCGCCCGACAACCCGAACGGCAGTTCATCGGGAGAGCCGGTCCGCTCCGAGGCGCGACAGCGGCTGCTGTCCACGGCCAGCGGGCTGTTCTACCGCGAAGGCATCAGGGCGGTCGGGGTCGAGCGGATCCTCGCCGAGGCCCCGGCCACGCGGGCGACGTTCTATCGGCACTTCCCCTCGAAAGAAGACCTCGTGGTCGCCTACCTGCGCGGCGTCGACGCGGATACGCGGGCCGGCGTGCAGGCCGCCATCGAGGCCGCACCGTCCCCGGCCGACGCACTGCGCGCGATCGGGACCGCCGTCGCCGACAGCCTGGCCTCGCCGGAGTTCCGCGGCTGCGCGTTCCTCAAGGCCGCCGCCGAGTACCCCGACCCCGAAGACCGGGTGCGCCAGGTGATCCTCGATCACCGAGCCTGGTACACGACCACGCTCACCCAACTCTTCGCGCAGGTCTTCGGGAACTCACCGCGTCGCGGCAAACCAGAACACGCCGCCCGGCACTTCGTCATGATGCGCGACGGCGCCATGAGCGGCGCCCACCTCGACGGCGTCGACAGCGTCGGCGCGGCGTTCCGCCGCGGCGTCGAGGGCCTGCTCACCGTCCTTCACTGAGCACCCACCGGCATCGGGCCACAAAGCAAACACACAGCGGCCAACTACCGCGCTCGCAACCCGACCTTCCGAACCACCGCCGCAGGCAAGCTCGTTGGCAAGTTCCCCTTGGCCGTCCACCTTGAGAACGGTGAGACCGAGTGGCACGACATCCTCAGCTTCGGCGATCGTGCAGCAGCGCTGCAGAAGCGAGCGGAAGCCACCGAGGGGCACATCGGCACCCTCTTCGGTACTGCCGTCCGCCCCTTTACGATTACGACAACGGCATCGCCATCCCGCCACAGCAACGTCCCCGACGGTCCGGCCCTCCTCTACGCGCGCTCGGAAACAGCCGCCATGATCGAGGGAGTCAAGGTCGCTGAATTTGACCATCTCGCAGAGGGCTAGCGCGCTCTCAGCCATGCGAGTGAGTAGTTCGCTGAGCGGTTTTTCGGAATGATTAGCGAGGTAGCTTGGTGGCGACGTTGTCCTAGACGAGGCGGGAAACCATGCGTGCACGTAGAGTCTTCGCCATCTTGATCGCCACCCCTGTCCTGCTTGCCGCGATGGGAGTGGCTGGTGGATCCGCGGTCGCTATGCAAAGACCCGCCCCCGAAGGGTCAAGTGCTCGGCCCAAGCCGACCGCCGAAGTTGAAAGCAGGCACGGCGAGGTCAAAAGATCTGCCGATGAAGAATCTGAACCGGAAGAAGGCCTACTCGGCACTGTCGGAGGTGAACTCCTCGATCGCGTTTCTTCCAGATGGGCGTAAGGGCTCGTAACGCGATCAGGATCGCGTTACGAGCCCTTTGTGAGCACAATCGACCATGCAGAACAGCACGAAGCCGGGTCTCCCCATCGGGAACCCGGCTGTTTTCAGTCTTCGGCGAGACGTACAAAATTTGGTGAGACGAAAACCCGGAAACGATCAAGGGCCTCGTCTCACATGATGTGATCCAAGGCCCTGATCTGCGACTACGGAGAAGACTCCAGTCGGGACGACAGGATTTGAACCTGCGACCCCTTGACCCCCAGTCAAGTGCGCTACCAAGCTGCGCCACGTCCCGGTGCGCTTCCCGCGGTGAACCGCGTGATCGCGCGGACAGCACTTTACCGCACGTGCGGGGTGGTGCCGAAGCGGGCCCGGGGGGCGCGCGACAATCGGGCGTATGGGCAGTACGGGACGTAGGAGCAGCGCGCCGTCGGGCCGGGTGGCCGGGGCGCGGGACCGGGACGGCGAGGGGCGGGCTCGGAATGCCCGGCCGCGGGACGGGCTCGGGCGGCCGTTGCCGTACGGCGCGGAGGGGGTGGCCCGGCAGCCCGAGGGCGTGGTGCGCACCCCGGAGCAGAGCGTCGCCGAGGCGCAGGAGCTCCTGAATGACGGTAAGCCCTTCCATGCTCATGAGGTGTTCGAGGATGCGTGGAAGTCGGGGCCGGAGGAGGAGCGGGAGCTGTGGCGGGGGCTGGCGCAGCTTGCCGTCGGGCTCACGCATGCGGCCCGGGGGAATGTCACCGGCGGCGCCCGGTTGCTGCGGCGGGGCGCCGGGGCCGTGGAGCAGTGGGCGGCGGGATCGGGGCGGCTGCGGCCGTACGGGATGGATCTGGTGGGGCTGGCCGGCTGGGCGCGTGAGCTGGCGGACGACGTGGAGAGGGGCGGCGGGGCCGTCGATGCGGGAGCGCGGGCGCCGCGGTTGCGTGGGCGGACCTCGTAGGGCCGGCGGCCGTCCGTACCCGCTCGGTAGGGATGCGGTGTACGGACTGTCAGTGGGGTGCGGCAGACTCGGGGTGTGCGAAAGATTCATGTCATCGGTATCGGCGCGGGCGACCCCGACCAGCTCACCCTGCAGGCGGTCAGGGCGCTGCGGAGCACCGACGTGTTCTTCATTCTCGAGAAGGGTGAGGTGAAGGACGACCTCACCCGCCTCCGCCGGGACATGCTCGACGCGCACATACCGGACGGGGCGTCGTACCGGGTGGTCGAGGCGCGGGACCCGGAGCGGGACCGCAAGGCGGGCGGTGCGGACTACTCGCCCGCGGTCGGGGACTGGCGCAGTGCCCGTGCCGACATCTACGAGCGGCTGATCGCCGAGGAGCTGCGCGAGGACGAGAGCGGCGCGTTCCTGGTGTGGGGGGATCCGGCGTTGTACGACAGCACGATCGGGATTCTGGAGGAGGTGCGGGAGCGGGGTGGCGTCGAGTTCGACTACGACGTCGTGCCGGGCATCAGCAGTGTCTCCGCGCTCGTCGCCCGGCATCGCACCGGGCTGAACCGGGTGGCCCGGCCCGTCCAGATCACCACAGGGCGGCGGCTCGCCGAGGGCTTCCCGGAGGGCGTGGACGACGTGGTCGTGATGCTGGACGCCCACCAGACCTTCCGGCAGTACGCCGACGAGGACATCGACATCTACTGGGGCGCGTACATCGGCACCCCGGACGAGATCCTCGCCTCCGGGCCGATCGGTGAGGCCGCGCCGCGGATCGAGCGGCTGCGGGCCGAGGCCCGCGAGCGCAAGGGGTGGATCATGGACACGTATCTGCTGCGCAGACATCCCGGGCAGCGGTAGGCATAGGCCACCCGAGCGGGTCGCCCCGCATGCGCCGGTGGTCCACCGGTGTGATCGTGACCTCGTGACGGTGGCCGAGGGGGCCGCCCCGCCTGCCGCCGCACCGCAGCGGCCGTGCTCGACCCGCGCCGCCGCAACGTCGTCTTCGTGACGATCAAGCTCGGGAACCGCTGCCGCCGCCTGAAAACGGGGTGCTCGGCGATGCGGGTGATCGCCATACTCGCCTCATGTCTCCCGCACCCGTCCGCTTCCGCGACACCCGCCGCACGGCCTACGAGTTCTCCGGGTCCACGCTGGTGCGCTGCCCGCGCTGCGACCGCGTCGCCCACTTCGAGCGGCGCGAGGGCCTGGCGGCCGGCGCCCCGGGCCGGACGTATCCGGAACGGCGTCTGGTCTGCCGCTCCTGCGGTCTGTCCCGCGTCGACACCGGACCGCACTGTGGGCCACGGGAGCCCGGGCAGAGATGCTGCCGACCGGCCCCGGCCCTGTGGCTGCGGGCGGAGACCAGGCACGGCGAGCTGTGGGCGTACAACCTCGAACACCTCGACCTGATCAGGCGGTTCGTCGCCGCCGATCTGCGGGAGCGGGCGCCCTGGTACGACACCGGGCCGAAGATGACGTTGGTCGCGAGGCTGCCCGCCTGGATCAAGAGCGCCAAGAACCGCACCGCGGTGCTGCACGCGATCGACCGGCTGCGGGCATCGGTCATCTCGGGCTGAGACCCAGCCGGGCGAGGGCCTGCGGCACATCGGGGACGGCGGTCACGCCCTCCGGCAACGGCGGCCTTTGTACGACCACCACGGGCAGCCGGAGCCCGCGGGCGGCCGTGAGCTTGGCGGCCGTCGCCTCTCCCCCGCTGTCCTTCGTCACCACGACGTCGACCAGGTACTCGCTCAGCAGCGCCGTCTCGTCGTCCACCGTGAACGGCCCGCGCGCCAGCAGCACTTCCGTGTGCGGCGGCATCGGCGGCTCGGGGGGTTCCACGGACCGTACGACGAAGTGACGGTCTGTCAGATGGGCGAAGGCGGAGAGCCCCATGCGTCCCGTGGTCAGGAAGACGCGGGGGCCGAAGCGCGGCAGCAGGTTCGCCGCCGCGGCGAGGGACGGGACCATGTGCCAGCGGTCCTCGGGGCCCGGTTGCCAGCCCGGTCGGCGCAGGACGACCGCCGGGACGCCGGTCGCCGACGCGGCCCGCGCCGCGTTCGCCGTGATGGCCTCCGCGAAGGGGTGCGTGGCGTCCACGAGGGCGTCCACGCGCTGCTCGCGCAGCCAGTCGGCCAGCCCCTGCGCCCCGCCGAAGCCTCCGACGCGTACGTCCCCGGCCAGCGCGCCCGGCCGGATCACCCGTCCCGCGAGCGAGGTCGTGACGCGTACGCCGGGATGTGCCGCGAGCGCGGCGGCGAGTTCGCGGGCCTCGGTGGTGCCGCCGAGGATCAGGACGTGGGGGGACATGGCTGCGAGCGTACGAGGTCGGCGGTGGACGCGGTCGTGGGGGATGCGGGACGGCCGCCCGGTGGGGGTACCGGGCGGCCGTCTTGTTCATGTGCTCAGCCCTGACGGGCCTTGAAGCGGGGGTCCTTCTTGTTGATCACGTAGACCACGCCCCTTCGGCGCACCACCTGGGCGCCGGGCTTGGACTTCAGGGAACGCAGGGACTTGCGGACCTTCATGGTTCTGCTCTCCTCGGGTAGCGCGCGGCAGGGCGTCAGTGACGGGTCGCCGCGGAACGGCCGTAGCGGCGCTCGAAGCGCTCCACGCGGCCGGCCGTGTCCAGGACCCGCGACCTGCCCGTGTAGAAGGGGTGGGACGCCGAGGAGATCTCGACGTCGATCACGGGGTAGGTGTTGCCGTCCTCCCACTCGATCGTCTTCGAGGAGTCGGCGGTGGAGCGGGTCAGGAAGGTGACGTCCGCGGTGCGGTCGCGGAAGACCACGTACCGGGAGTCGGGATGGATGCGGGGCTTCATGGGGTTTTCCTTTCCGGGACCGCGGCCGGAGGGTGGTTCCTCAGGGCCGCGGCCGGGTTGTGGCGTGCTGCTTCAGCGCTCCTCGCGGAACTCGACGTGCGCGCCGGCCACCGGGTCGTACTTGCGCAGGACGAGTCGGTCGGGGTCGTTGAGGCGGTTCTTGCGGGTCACGTAGGTGACGCCGGTTCCGGCCGTCGACTTCAGCTTGACGACGGGGCGCGCGGTGCTGCGTGCCATGAGGTTCTCCCTTCGCCCACGCCACGGATCTTTGATCCGAGCATGCCAATCACAGCCGGTCCAACAACGGCTTCGGCTGTCGCATTCCCGGGGTGGCGGGCGATGCGCGGTTATCGTCCAGGCATGGAGTCAGTGCGGGAATCCGTGAACGGGTCCATGCGTGGATCCGTGCGTGCCGTTCTCATCGACATCGACGGGGTGCTGACCGTCTCGTGGGAGCCGTTGCCGGGGACGGTCGAGGCGTTGCGGGAGATCCGGGAGGCCGGGTTCGGGGTCGCGCTGGTCACCAACACCACCTCGCGGACGCGGGCGTCGATCGCCGGGACCTTGCGGGAGGCGGGGTTCGCGGTCGACGCGGAGGACATCCTGACCGCGCCCGTCGCCACCGCCGCGCACCTCGCCGAGCACTGGCCGGGGGCGCGGTGTGCGCTGCTGAACAGCGGGGACATCCGGGAGGATCTCGACGGGGTTGCACTGTTCGACCCTGCGGATGCCGACGGTGACAGCGTGCCGGATGTCGTGATCGTCGGGGGTGCGGGTCCGGAGTTCGACTACGACGCGCTCAACCGGGCCTTCGGGTATCTGCAGCGCGGGGCGCGGCTGGTGGCCGTACACCGGAATCTGTACTGGCGTACCGACGCCGGGCTGCAGCTCGACTCCGGGGCGTTTCTCGCCGGGCTGGAGCAGGCGGCCCGGATCGAGGCCGAGGTGACCGGGAAGCCGTCGGCGGCGTTCTTCGAGGCGGCGCTGGCGCGGCTCGGTGCGGGGGCGGGTGAGGCCCTGATGGTCGGGGACGACATCGAGTCCGATGTGCTGGCGGCTCAGCGGGCCGGGATCACGGGGGTGCTGGTGAAGACCGGGAAGTATCTGCCCGAGACACATCGGGATGCGAGCGGTACGCCGGATCACGTCATCGAGTCGTTTGCGGATCTGCCGGAGTTGTTGCGGGGCTCGGCGGAGGAGTAGCGCGGCTAGCGCAACAGGAGCTGCAGGCCGCCCACGATCGTCGCGGCGATGACGAGTTGTTCGAAGAGGCGCTGGTTGATTCGGTTCACAGCCCATTTGCCGAACAACGCACCGGGCACGACGAAGACCGCGAGTGCGGCGTCGAGGGACAGCGAGCGGCCGTCGATCAGGCCGAGGCCTGCGCTGAAGGGCACCTTCGACACGTTCACGATCAGGAAGAAGAAGGCCGAGGTGCCCAGGAAGCCCAGCTTGCGGAAGCCCGCCGACAGCAGGTACATCGACATCACCGGGCCGCCCGCGTTGGCGACCATCGTGGTGAAGCCGCCGAGGACGCCGTACGAGCGGGCCTTGATCCGGCCGGACCTCGTGGTCACCGAGTCCGGCTCCTCGTCGGCCTCGGCCGTGCGCCGCCGCCACACCGTCACGCCCGCCATCAGCAGCAGGATCGCGCCGATCGACGTCCGTACGATCCCGTCGTCGGCCCACATCAGGAACACCGTGCCGACCACCACGCCCGCCGCGACCGCCGGGAACAGCCGCCACAGCGTGGGCCAGTGGGCGTGCCGGCGGTAGGTGAGGACGGCCAGGACGTCGCCGACGATCAGGATCGGCAGGAGTACGCCGGTGGAGGCGCGGGCGGGCAGGACCGCGGCGAAGATGGCGAGGCTCACCGTGTTGGCCCCGCTCACGGCGGTCTTGGAGAAGCCGACGAGGAGGGCTGCGCAGGCGAGGGCGGCGAACTCCCAGCCGGTTATGTGCCAGAGCGTCATCGTGTTCATGCGGGAAGCGATGGTATGCGCAGGCAGGGGGGCGTGTAAGTACCGTCTCGCTGGTTGGCACCCGGCGGTGGTGGGGCCGTCTGCTGGGGGCCGTCGCCCCCAGACCCCCGCTTCGGCCCTCAAGGGGCCTCGTCCTCAAACGCCGGACGGGCTGGATTGGCTAATGGCGCTCGACCAGCACCGCACTCCCCTGCCCCACCCCCACACACATCGTCGCCAAGCCCCGCTCCGCCCCCGTCCGCCGCATCCGATGCAGCAGCGTGGTGAGAATCCGTGCCCCCGAGCAGCCCAGCGGATGCCCCAGGGCGATCGCGCCGCCGCTCGGGTTGACCAGGTCGGGGTCGATGCCGAGCTGGTCCACGCAGGCGAGGGCCTGGGCGGCGAACGCCTCGTTGAATTCGGCCTCCTGGATGTCGGCGACGGTCCAGTCGGCGCGGGCGAGGGCCTTGCGGGTGGCGGGGACCGGGCCGATGCCCATCACGTCGGGGTGGACCCCGGCCGAGGCGCCGGCGACATAGCGGCCCAGGGATTCCAGGCCCAGGTCGTTGAGAGCTTCCTCGCTGACCAGGAGGAGGCCGGCGGCGCCGTCGTTCATCGGGGAGGCGTTGCCCGCGGTGACCGTGCCTCCGGTGCGGAAGACCGGCTTGAGGCGGGAGAGTCTCTCGTACGACGTGTCCTCGCGGATGCATTCGTCGGCGTCGACGAGCACCCCGTCGGGACGCTCCACCGGCAGGAGTTCGTCGTCGAAGTAGCCGTTCTTGCGGGCGTCCGCGGCGCGTTGGTGGCTGCGCAGGGCGAACTCGTCCTGGCGTTGGCGGGTGATGCCGTAGCGGTCGGCGACCTCCTCCGCGGTCTCGCCCATGGACAGCAGGCCGTGGAGGTCCTTCATCGCCGGGTTGACCAGGCGCCAGCCGAGGCGGGTGTCGACCGTCTCGATGCGGTGCGGGAGGGCCTCGTCGGGGCGGGGCAGGACGAAGGGGGCGCGGCTCATCGACTCGGAGCCGCCCGCGAGGACGATGTCGGCCTCTCCGGCGGCGATGGTGCGGGCGGCCGTCGTCACCGCCTCCAGGCCCGAGGCGCACAGGCGGTTGACGGTGGCGCCGGGGACGGATTCGGGGAGGCCGGCGAGGAGCGCGGCCATGCGGGCGACGTTGCGGTTGTCCTCGCCCGCCTGGTTGGCGGCGCCCCAGTAGACGTCGTCGACGCGCGCCGGATCGAGGGCGGGGACGTCCGCGACGAGGGACCGGATCACATGCGCCGCGAGGTCGTCGGGGCGCACGGCGGACAGGGCTCCGCGCAGCTTTCCGATGGCGGTGCGGCGGGCGGCCGCGAAGTGGACGGGGCGCACGACAGGACTCCTGACCGAGGGCACACTTAATTAGCGCTGCTAGTTTTGGAGTGTAGACCGCTGCCGCGCCGCCTGGGAAGATCCCGGAAAGGTCACCAGGACACCTGGGGCCGGAACCCAACGCCTTCACCGATGCAGCTGGAGGAGACATGGCCGACGCCCGCGAGCACGTCGTCACGGGGAGCCACGGCTCGATCGCCGTACGCGAGTGGCCTCGGGAGCGGCCCCGGTATCTGGCACTGGTCGTGCACGGCTACGGGGAGCACGCCGGGCGGTACGAGGAACTGGCCGGGGTGCTGGTCGAACACGGGGCCGCGGTGTTCGCGCCCGATCATGTCGGGCACGGCAGGTCGGCCGGCGAGCGGGTGCTGGTCGAGGACTTCGAGGACGTCGTCGGGGACGTTCATGTCGTGGCGGAGCTGGTGCGGTCCTTGTACCCGGGAATGCCGGTCGTGCTGGTCGGGCATTCCATGGGCGGGCTGATCTCGGCCCGTTACGCCCAGCGGTACGGCGACGAGCTCGCCGCGCTAGTGTTGTCCGGGCCGGTGATCGGGGCGTGGGAGCTGCCGGGGCAGCTGCTCGCGCTCGACGAGATCCCCGACACGCCCATCAGTCCTGCCTCGCTCTGCCGCGATGCGGCGGTGGGAGCGGCGTACGTGGCCGATCCGCTGGTCTGGCACGGTCCGATGAAGCGGCCGACCGTGGAGGCTTTCGCGCGGACGCTGGAGACCGTCACCAAGAACGGCGATGTCGGCCGGCTGCCGCTGCTGTGGCTGCACGGCGAGGACGACCGGCTGGTCCCGCTCGCCGGGAGCCGCGTCGGTGTCGAGCAGCTCAGCGGCGGCAACCTCACCGAACGGATCTACCCCGGCGCCCGGCACGAGGTGTTCAACGAGACCAACAAGGCCGAGGTCTTCGCTGATCTGTCCCGGTTCCTGGACGGCGTGCTCACGAGTTGAGACGACACCGGTGGCCCCCGCACCTTGTTTGCAGCACTTCGCCATGGGCACCCGAGTTCGCGTGAAGTGACCGCTACGGCTGGAAGGAGAAGCGCCCTGATGACTGCGGTGAAGAGCACACTTCCGGAACCGGCCCGCAAGGTCGCCGGTGACGCGCTGCAGAGCACTCTCGTGGATCTTCTCGGGCTCTCACTGATCGCAAAGCAGGTGCACTGGAACATCGTGGGCCCGCGGTTCCGCTCGATCCACCTTCAGCTCGACGAGGTGGTGACCACCGCCCGCACGTACGCAGACACGGTCGCGGAGCGCTCCTCGGCGCTCGGCCTGCCGCCCGACGGGCGGCCCGAGACGATCGCGGCGGCCTATACGCTGCCGGGTCCGAAGGACGGCTGGGTGCGGGACACGGAGGTCGTCCAGCTGATCTCGGACGTGCTGGAGGCGGCGATCGGGCGGCTGCGCGAGCGCATCGCCGCGACCGCCGAACCGGATCCCGTCACCCAGGACCTGCTGATCTCCCTCACCGCGGAGCTCGAGAAGCAGCGGTGGATGTTCGACGCGGAGAACTGGCCGCGCGAGGACTGACTCGTCGACGGCCGGACCATGCACGTACGGAAGGGGCACGCGATGACCGACGCCCTCGAATTCGACGCGCTGTGGGACGACTTCCACCGCGTGGTGAACATGACCTCCCAGGAGCTCGCCGCCTGGCTGCGGGTGAGCGACGCCGACGAGAACACGGAGCCCCTGCCCGAGCAGGCGGGCTCGCCCACCGGGCAGCACGTCCTCGCGATCCTGCAGAAACGGCGCACGGACCTCACGGACGACGACATCCGTGTGATGTACGAGGTCGTCGACACGGTCACCGCGCAGGCGGACCTGGAGCGCGAGCCCGAGGCGGAGGACACCGACCGCCGGCACCGGCTGATGACGATCGGCCATGACCCGCTGAAGCCATGAGCGACCAGAAGGACGTCGTACGCGAACTGGTGCGGGCGCACGGGCAGACGTTCGCCGAGGAGGCGGGCATCAAGCTGAAGGACACCCCGCAGCCGCTGTACCGGCTGCTGGTCCTTGCGCTGCTGCTCAGTGCCCGCATCCGCGGGTCCATCGCCGTCGACACGGCCCGCGAGCTGTACCGGGCGGGTCTGCGCGACCCACGCCGGATGGCCGGGGCCGACTGGCAGCAGCGGGTGGACGCGCTGGGCCGCGGCGGCTACCGACGCTACGACGAACGCACCGCCACCCTCCCCCGTAGCCTTCGGCACGGGGGTGCCCCCATTCGCTCCGGCTCCGACTTCGCTCCGCTCCGCTCGGCGACGGCGCCCAGTTGTTGACCGAGCGCTGGGGCGGGGATCTGCGCCGGCTGCGGCAGGAGGCGGACGGCGACGTCGGCGAACTGCGCCGTCTGCTCCAGGAGATCCCGGGCCTGGGCCCGGCCGGCGCCGACATCTTCCTGCGCGAGGCCCAGCGGGTGTGGCCGGAAGCGGCACCGTATCTGGACCGCAAGGCGCTCGACGGAGCGGAGCGGCTGGGGCTGCCGAAGGACCCCAACCGGCTGGTGAAGCTCGCCGGGAACACCCAACCCGCCGTGCTCGCGGCCGCGTTGGTGCGGGCGGCGCTCGACAAGGAGGTGGCCGAAGACAGTCTCCGTCGCGCAGCATGATCGTGTAACACTGCTCGCACGCACGGCCTTCCGGGCCTGTCGAGCAGAGGAGCGTCACGTGACGGGGACCGAGCCGGCCGCACCGCGGATCGACACGACCAGGCCGCACCCGGCCCGCGTCTACGACTGGTTCCTCGGCGGCAAGGACAACTACCCCGTCGACGAGCAGCTGGGCCGGCAGATCGCGTCGATCCAGGGGGACGCGCCGCGCGCCGCCCGAGCCAACCGCCGCTTCATGCAGCGCGCCACGCGCAGGCTCGTCGAGCAGTCGGGAATCCGCCAGTTCCTCGACATCGGTACGGGCATCCCCACCGAGCCCAACCTCCACCAGATCGCCCAGCGCGTCGCACCGGACGCGCGCGTCGTCTACGTCGACAACGACCCGATCGTCCTCGCCCACGCGAGCGCCCTGCTGCGCGGCACCCCGGAAGGCGTCACCGAATACCTGCAGGCCGACGCCCGCGACCCCGCCGCCATCCTCGAACAGGCGGCCCGCATCCTCGACTTCGACCGCCCGGTCGCCCTCTCCCTGATCGCCCTGCTGCACTTCATCGCCGACGAGGACGGCGCCTACGACCTGGTGAGCACCCTCGTCGACGCCCTAGCCCCCGGCAGCTGCCTGGTCCTGTCCGCCATGACCGCGGACTTCGAGCCGGAGAACGTACGGCGGGGCATCGAGGCCTACGCGGCGGGCGGAGTGACCCTGGTGGCTCGCACACAGGCCGAAATGGGCGGCTTCTTCAAGAACCTCGACCTCGTCGAGCCGGGGATCGTGTCCGTGGTGGACTGGCACCCCGAACTCGGCGTGGACGAGCCACCGGACGGCGAGGGGCCCGTGTCGCTGTACGGGGGCGTCGGCGTCAAGCGCTGACTCGGGGCTCATGTCATGGGCGGCGGACTCGTGGTCACTTCAAAGCGGACTTCAGCGCTGGAGCAACGGACCCTGAATCCGTCGAAGGGATCTTCCAGTGGAATGCGACGCCGTTGCCGTCAACGTAGACGAGGGTGCCGCCCTTCTCGGCGGCGGTGATATCGAAGACGACGGAGTCGGCCTGGTAGGTCTTGGGGGAGACGTCTGGAGCACCCTCACTGAATCCGACGGGAGCGACCTTTCCCGCCGCTTTGCTGTTGCCTGCCTCGACGGTCTTCCCGCCGGGTGCCTTCCACCGGAAGCCGTCCTTGCCGGCGGTGGTCGTCACCGGGGTCTTGGACCGATTCCTGGCTTCGAACCTGACGACGGCGAAGAGACCATGCTCCGGGCTCTCGGCGCCGGCCTTGTCGACGTAGACGACGGCATCCGGGGTGATCTGCGCGGTGCCCCTGCCACCGACTCCGGCTGTGTCGGCGCTCTGCCCGAAATTGAGCGCGGTACGCGGACTCGGCTGCGGATCGCTCTTGTCGTCCCCGCCGGAACAGGCAGTCAGGCTCAAGGAGCAGGCTGCTGCGAGCGCGGATGCTCTGATGATGTGGCGCATGATCCCCCTGGGTAGAAGCAGACGCAGTATGCAGAGTCTGCACCACACGCACCAGTCAGGTGCCGACCCGGACACCATGATCAGCATGCCCGGGTCGGCGTGCCCTCAGCAGATATCGAGGCGATTGAAGTCGTACGTCGCGTAGTCCGGGACCGAGTAGATCTTGTAGTCCGCGGGGATGTAGACCTGGTACCTGGGCCCCCAGAAATGGACCTGGGCGCCGCCCGTCTGGTGGTTGAGAACAGCGAGCGAGTCGATGAAGTTCGAGAGCGACCGCGTATCGCACTTGAACAGGTGGAAGATGCTGTGGTTGCCGTCGCCTTGGCCAACCGCCACGCAGGCGATTCCATTTGCCCAGGCGCACGTGGCCAGCGCCGCGTTCCGATCGGCACTCGACACATCCCGCTGTACCCACTCGCCTGAGAACAGCGGGTAGATCTGCGGTGTCCATGCGGCCGTTCCGGTCGCAACGTTCGGTGCTGCCTGTGCTGGTGCCTGCGCCGCCAGCGGAACAATTGCGGCGATCATCGTCACGACTATGACAGCCGCCCGTCGCCTGATTCTGCTCAATTTCATACGGCCTCCTCTGTAGTCGCAACCGATGCAGCCATTTCTGGCTGAACGGTGTCTTTCTTCCGAGGAATTGGACTACCTGGACCTCGGCGCCGATGCGCCGTGAAGGCGAACAGGTCGCGACCACCCTGCACTTCTGGAAACGCACCGTCCATCACTTCGAAGAGCATCGAAAAGGCAGGCACGGCAAGGGGTGTCATCGGTGTGGATCGGTGATCTCCCGCAGCGCTTCCAGGGCTTGTCTCAGTTGCCGGGTGCGCACGGGGCCCAGGTGGGCCGTCCATTCCGCCTGGATGTCGCGGACGACGGGCAGGCTCAGTTCGATGAGTTCGTGGCCCTGGGCGGTGATGGTGACCAGTCGGGCTCGTGCGTCGCGCGGGTCGGGCACGCGTCGGACGTAGCCGGCTCGTTCGAGCTGGTCGACGATCGATCCGATGGTCTGCTTGCTGAGTTGTGACGCCTCGGCCAGCTCGGCCAGCCGCGAGCCCTCCGGACGGATCCGCTGGAACACCCGTGCCTGGGTGAGCGAGATGTCGTGCCCGGCGGACTTCAGGGCGGCCATCACGGCCGACTCCATGAAGCGGTACGGGATGAACATCAGGAGTCCCAGGTTGAGCTCGTCAGCGTCATCGTCGGTCATGCCGCCATCATTGCAGAAAGTCCGAACCTCGTACTAATATAGTCCGAGGTTCGGACCTTTGGGGGCTGTCATGGGCGACTCGGACGCTTACTGGTCTGCTGTCCGCGCGACCCGTCTGCGGATCGCTGACCTGCTGGAAGAACTCACCCCGGCCGAATGGGAACAGGAGTCCCTGTGCCGGGGCTGGCGTGTGCGGGACGTCGCGGGACACCTCGCTCTCGTCCCCACCATCACCACCTGGGACATGGTCGCGGTCGCCCCGCGCGCCCGGTTCAGCCCCGACCGGATCAATACCGTGCTGGCCCGCCGGCACGGCTCCCGTGAGCCCGCGGACCTGGTCGCCGCGATCCGCGGCCACGCCGACACCCGCCGCACGGCGAAGGTGCTGGACACCCGCAACGCGCTGTTCGACGCCATCGTCCACAGCCAGGACATCGCCCTCCCGCTCGCTCGTCAGCTTCCCGTCCCGGCCGAACACAGCCGGCAAGCACTGCGGCGGGTCTGGGCGATGGGCTGGCCGTTCCACGCCGCGCGCCGCCTGGCCGGCCTCGCTCTGCGGGCGACCGACACCGACTGGGCGGTGGGCGAGGGACCGGAGATCGCCGGGCCCGCCCTGGCCCTGCTGCTGCTCTCCACCGGACGCACCGCCTGCCTGGACGCCCTGCGGGGCGACGGCATCGACCGGCTCAAGTCCTCGCACACCAACCGCTGAGACGTCCGCGCTCACGAGAAACGGAGCATCTGATGCGTCGCACCATCGGCATGACCCTCTGCGCAGTTCTCGCCGTGCTCGACCTGGCCGGCCTCGTCGGGCTGTGGCAGCACCCCGGCCCGCCGCCCGGCATCACCATCACCGGCGCGGTGCTGGGCGCCGTCACCCTGTCCTGCTACCGGTCCGCCGGCCGGGGCGACGTCCGCGCCCTGCGGGTCGTCGTCGGCTCACGGGTGGTCTCGGCTCTGCTCGGCCTTCCGGTCTTCTTCACCGCGGACGCGCCCGGCTGGGCCCGGATCGTCGTGGCGGTCCTCATCGTCGCCACCGCCGTCGCCGTCGCGCTGCTGGCGCCCGCCGCCCGCCCGACCGCGGCCGAGCAGGCCTGACGCCACCGGCCACCGCCCAGCGGGCTCCGACCGACACCGCCGGGCTGGACTTGCCCGAGATCCGCCTCAGCGATTCAGCCACAGGCTCTCAATCACCCGCGGACGGACCCCCGCGGCCATCCGGCCGCTACCGATCCCCGCCGACGCGCGGTCGCGTAACGCTCCTCCCGGTGTCGTTCACCCCAACAGCCACCCCCCGTCCACGCTCAACTCCACCGCGTTGACCGACCTGTTGCGCAGCAGGAAGTCCACCGAGTCCACCACGTCCGCCACGGTGGCGAGCCGGCCGGTCGGGGTCCTGGCGCGCAGGGCGTCGAGGACCTCTTCCGGCTTGGCCTGCCAGTAGGGGCTGTCGCCCACGACCCCGGGGTGGACGGCGTTGACGCGGACCGGGGCGAGTTCCACCGCGAGCGTGTTCACCAGGCCCCGTACGCCCGCGTTGACCGTGGCCACCGTGGTCGCGCCGGGATAGGGGCGCTCCTTGGCCTGGCCGCCGAAGATGACGATCGCGCTGTCGTCGGTCATGCGCGGCCGCAGCACGTGCACGACCTCGGTGTAGCCGACCAGCTTGAGGGTGACCAGGCGCAGGGCGGCGGCGATGTCGTAGTCCGTCGCCCGGTTCTCGTCGCGGGAGACGCCCGCGAGGACCAGGTGGTCGACGCGTCCGACGTCCGCCAGCGCCGCGGCGATCTCGCGCGGCCGGGACAGGTCGAGGGCGAGGCCTCGCGCGCCGATCTCCTTGGCGACGGCGTCGGCGCGGTCTCGGTCGCGGCCGGTGAGGACCACCTCGTCGCCCCGCTCGGCCCGGACCCGGGCGAACTCGCGGCCGATGCCCGACGTACCGCCGACGACAACGACGCTGCTCATGACTCCAGGGCCTCCCTCAGGTACTCCCAGTCCCGTGTGAACCGGTACGAGTGGCGCGGCGGCGGCTGCGGCGCCTGGGTCTCCAGCCAACGCAGGGGTCCCGTACCGGCGTTGGCGAAGCCGTGCACGCAGCCGGCGCCCGCCCAGGCGCAGTCGCCGGGTTGGAGCCGGTAGCGCTCGCCGTCGAACACCGCGTCCGCCTCGCCTTCGAGGAAGTAGTACGTCTCCTCGAAGGGGTGGTCGTGGGTGCCCGCGACACCGTCCGGCGCGTACTGGACCATGAACATCGTCGAGGCGACCGCGCCGAGGTCGCTGTCGACCATCATCTTGACGGTGATGCCGCTGTAGACGAGCAGCGCGGTGCGCATGCTGGCGGAGACGGCGAGGAGGTCCTGGGACTGTTTGCCCGGGTCCATCTGGGCGGGCTCGAAGTGGCCGAAGCTGCGGGTGCGCGGGTCACGGACGTCGATACGGGCGGGGCTGCGCGCGGGCAGGTCGCGCACCGCCTGCGTGTCGTACCCGTAGCGTGCCCGCGGGACCGGCGCCAGCATGTCCGCCCAGCGTGCGGGCGTGTCCCCGGTGCCGCGCCAGGCGTGCGGGACGCCGGTCGCGAGGATGCCGTAGTCGCCCTCCTCCAGGAGGTACGAGCCCTCGGGCATGTCGAGGATCACGGTCCCGTCGAGGATGTGGAAGCTCTCCTCGTACGAGTGCACATGCGCCGGCAGCGCTCCGTCCGGGCGCAGTTCGCACAGGCCGAAGCCGGTGTGCACGCTGCCGTCGTCCTCGCCGACCAGCGTGCGGCGCCGGTAACCCTGTGCGTCGTACGGCGGCTCGGCCGCGTCGGCGGCCCGCCGCACCAGATGCTCCGTCATGCGGTCGGCTTCGCCTCCTTCGCCTTCGCTTCCTTCGCCGCCAGCAGCCGGTCGCGGGACTCCTCGACCAGTTGCCGGGCGCGTGCGACGTCGGCCGTCAGCCTGCCGTCGCGCTTGCGGATCACTCCGTCGACGATGACCGTCTCGACGTTGGAGACGTCCGCGCACAGCGTGACCGCGGAGGCCGCGTCGTGCACCGGCGCGATGTTCAGCGCGGTGGCGTCGAGGGCGACGACGTCGGCGCGCTTGCCGGGGGTCAGGGAACCGGTGCGGTGCTCCAGTCCCGCGACATGCGCGCCGTTGCTCGTCGCGATCTCCAGCATCTGACGTGCCGTCAGCATGCTCTCCGGCACGGGCATGTTGGCCTGCCAGCAGTCGGCGTTGAGCCGGGCGCGCTCGGCGCCGAAGGCCGCGCGGATCTGGGTGAACATGTCGCCGGGCACGGTGGTGACGACGTCGATGCTGAGGGAGGGGCGCAGTCCGTGCTCGATCGCCGCCATCACGGGCGGCCAGCCGTGCCCCATCTGGGTCTCCACCTGTGGCGCGATCGAGACCGTACCGCCGCTGTCGGCGACCATCTGCCACTCGTCCTCGTGCAGGTAGCAGCAGTGGATGTAGGTGGTGTCCGGGCCGAGCAGGCCGAGGTCGTTGAGCTGTTTCACCATGCCGAAGCGGCCGGCGAGGCGGCCCATCGCCACATGCACGGTGATCGGGATGTCGAGTTCGCGGGCGAGGGCCCATTCGGAGGTGACGACGTCGTTCACGCAGAAGCCGGGGCCGCGGGTGGCGAGCGCCATGGTCAGCAGACCGTCGTCGGAGGAGAAGTACTTGGCGCGGACACGGCGCACGTCGTCGCCCGGGATCGCGATCTTGCTCTCGAACCAGTAGTCCGCGAGGGAGGTGTTGGCGCTGCCGTATGCGTACTGGGCGCGGATGCCGGTCTCCGTGAGCGCCTGGATCGCGGCGTCCGGGTGCTCGGGCGTGTTGTTGATGTGGGACCAGTCGACGAGCGTGGTGATACCGGCGTTGAGGCACTCCAGGGCGCCGGCGAGGTTGGCCGCGTACACGTCCTCGGGCGTGTACAGCGGGGCGAAGGTGTCGAGGATGTCGACGAAGTAGTCGTCGAGGGTGGCGTCGGGGGCGACGCCGCGGATCGAGGCCTCCCAGGTGTGGCGGTGGGTGTCGACGAAGCCGGGGATCACGATGCGGCCGGTCATGTCGAGGACCTCGGCGTCGGCGCTGATCTCCGGCTGTACGGCCGCGATCCGGCCGTCCTCGATGAGGACGTCACCCCGCGGCAGATCCCCGACGGAGGGATCCATCGAGAGCACGTGCCCCGCGCGAAGCAGTATCCGATCGGTCATCGCGCTTCCTCCTCAGGGG
The DNA here is from genome assembly GCF_040298885.1 of Streptomyces sp. NPDC001137. Classification (NCBI taxonomy): domain Bacteria; kingdom Bacillati; phylum Actinomycetota; class Actinomycetes; order Kitasatosporales; family Streptomycetaceae; genus Streptomyces; species Streptomyces sp. NPDC001137. The sequence goes on along the minus strand of NZ_JBEPBA010000006.1, from coordinate 368,368 downwards.
TGTTCAGTACGCGGCGAGACTCCGTACCGCCGCCACGACCTTGTCCACGGTGGGAATGACTTGCTCCTCCAGCGCGTCGGCGAACGGCAGCGGCACGCACTCCCCCGCCACCCGGCGCACCGGCGCGTCCAGCAGCGTGAAGCCCTCGTCGGCGACGACCGAGACGAGGGTGGCGCCCCAGCCGCCCTGGTAGGGGTTCTCCTCCACGGTCACCAGCCGCGAGGTCTTCGCGAGGGAGGCGAGAACGGTGGCGACGTCGAGCGGGACGAGGCAGCGCAGGTCGACGACCTCGGCGTCGATGCCCTCCGCGGACAGCTGCGAGGCGGCCTTCAGCGCCACCGGGACCATGGAGGCGAGCGCGACCAGCGTCACGTCGGCGCCCTCGCGCACCACGGCGGCGCGGCCCAGCTCGACCACGTGATCCGGCGGCGCGGGCGCACCCTTGCTCGCCAGCAGCCCCTTGTGCTCGAAGAAGACCACCGGGTCGTCGCTCCGAATGGCCGCCGCCATCATGCCGATGACGTCGGCGGGCGTGGCGGGGGCCGCGATCTTCAGCCCCGGGACGGTCAGCGCCCAGTTCTCGGTGGCCTGCGAGTGCTGGGCCCCGAAGCCGAGGCCGCCGCCGTTGGCGGTGCGCACCACGAGCGGCACGGTGACCTGTCCGCCCGTCATGTACCGCACCTTTGGTATCTCGTTGGCGAGGTAGTCCCAGCAGCAGGCCAGGAAGTCGGAGAACATGATCTCGGCGATCGGCCGCATCCCGGTCATCGCGGCGCCCATCGCCGCGCCCACGATGGCCTGTTCGGAGATGGGCGTGTCCCACACCCGCTGGGGCCCGAACTCCTTGAGCAGCCCGACGGTCGTCTTGAACACCCCGCCCGCCTCGCCGATGTCCTCGCCGAGGCAGACCACGGCCGGGTCGCGGCGCATCTCCCGCGCGATGCCCTCGGCGACCGCCTCGCGGTAGGTGATGACGTCACGGTCCGTGCTCACGTCCGCCATGCCGCACCTCCGTCCGCCCATACGTCGGTCAGCGCCTCGCCCGGATCGGGCGGCGGCGCGTTCTTCGCCGCCTCGACCGCCTGCTGTACGAGGTCACGGGCGCGCTCGTCGGCCGCGGTGACCGTCGCCTCGTCCGCCCCCAGCTCGACGAGGCGTCCACGCGCGAGGTCCAACGGGTCGTGCTTGAGCCAGCGTTCGACCTCCTCGGCCGGGCGGTAGGTGGCCGGGTCGGCGCGGCTGTGGCCGAAGTGGCGGTAGGTCTCGGCCTCCAGCAGAGCGGGCCCGTCTCCTGCCCGGGCCCGCTCGGCGAGGCGGGCGACCGCCGCCTTCACGGCGAGGACGTCGTTGCCGTCGACGACTTCGCCGGGGATGCCGTACGCGGGCGCCCGGTCGGCCGCAGGGCGGGCGACGGCCGTGACGTCGGCGATCGGCGTGTACTCCATGTACAGGTTGTTCTCGCAGACGAACAGCGCGGGCAGCTTCCATACGGCGGCCAGGTTGAGCGCCTCGTGGAAGGCGCCGATGTTGGTCGCGCCGTCACCGAAGAAGGCGACGGCCACCTGCTGCGTCCCGCGCAGCCGGGCCGACCATGCGGCGCCGACCGCCATCGGCAGGTGGGCGCCGACGATGGCGTACGAGCCGAGCATGAACGCGTCCGCCTTGGTGAGGTGCATGGAGCCGCCCTTGGCCCCGCACAGCCCCGTTGCCCTCTGCATGAGTTCGGCGAGGCACTCCTCGGGGGTGGCGCCGCGGGCCATCGCGTGGTGGTGGCCGCGGTAGGTGGCGAAGACGTAGTCGTCGGGGCGCAGGGCGGCGCTCGCGCCGACGGCGATCGCCTCGTGCCCGGCGGCGAGGTGAGTGGTTCCCTTGACCAGTCCGGACAGGAACAGGTCGTGGGCGGCCTTCTCCGTACGGCGGATGACGGCCATCTGCTCGTACAGGGTGAGGAGTTCGTCGCGGTCGGCCATCAAACGCCCCCGTTGGTGCGGGTGTTGAGGTGGGACTGGGCCTCGCGGCGGGTGTTGAGCTCGCCGCCGACCGTCCAGTACTTGCGGCCCGCGACCAGCAGTTCCTCGGCGGGGAACTTGGTGATGACCTCGCAGCCGTCGGCGGTGACGACCAGCTCCTCCTCGATACGGGCCGCGGACCAGCCGTCGGCGGCCGGCCAGTAGGTCTCCAAGGCGAACACCATGCCCTCTTCGAGGACTTCGGGGTGGTCGAGGGAGACCAGGCGGCTGAAGATGGGCTTCTCCCAGATCGACAGGCCGACGCCGTGGCCGTACTGGAGGGCGAAGGCGGCGGTCTCGTCGGCGAAGCCGAACTCCTCGGCGCGCGGCCAGACCTGGACGATGTCGGCGGTGGTGGCGCCTGGACGGACGAGGGCGATGGCCTGGTCCATGTACTCGCGGCAGCGGACGTAGGCGTCGCGTTGGGCGCGGGAGGCGCTGCCGACCGCGAAGGTGCGGTAGTAGCAGGTGCGGTAGCCGAGGTGGCTGTGCAGGATGTCGAAGAAGGCGGGGTCGCCGGGGCGGATCAAACGGTCGCTGTAGACATGCGGGTGGGGTGAACAGCGTTCGCCGGAGATGGCGTTGACGCCTTCGACGTACTCGCTGCCGAGGTCGTAGAGGACCTTGCTGACCAGGCCGACGCACTCGTTCTCGCGCACGCCCGGGCGCAGGTGGCCGTACAGCTCCTCGTAGGCCGCGTCGACCATCGCGCAGGCCTGCGTGAGCAGGGAGATCTCGTCGCGGGTCTTGGTGCGGCGGGCCTCCAGGAAGACCTGCTGGCCGTCGACGACGTCGATGCCCTCCGCGCGCAGGGCGGCGAGGATCGGCATTTCGGCGACGTCGATACCAAGGGGTTCGTTCGCGAGGCCGTGTTCGCGCAGCTCGGTGGCGATCTTGGCGGCGACGTCCTCGGCGATCCCCGCCTCGGGGTGGAAGGCGCCACGCAGGGTGGAGATGCCGGCCCGGGCGCCGGTGGGCGGGCCCTCCTTGCCGTCGCTGTAGTCCAGCCACGGGTTGTAGAGCTGGTGGTGGCGGGCGGCGGAGCCGAAGTCCCAGACCACCGGTTCGCCGCCGCGCACCAGCAGGGCGAAGCGGATCAGCTTGTCCATCGCCCAGGTGCCGATGTGCGTGGCGGTCATGTAGCGGATGTTGGCGAAGTCGAAGCTGAGCACCGCGCCGAGCGAGGAGCGGTTCAGGGTCTCGTTGAGCCTGGCCAGGCGCTGTCTGCGCAGCCGGTCCAGGTCGATGCGCTCTTCCCAGTCGACGGCGTTGGGTCCATATGTGCGGATCGCCATGGCGACCACCCCCACTCCGGAGTGAACGACCACACCGGGCAGGTGTCAAGTGTTACTGAACACTCTGGCTGAACACGAACCAGACCCCGACGGCCGGTTCGGTTCCATCATTCCGGTAGCGGTGCGGGGTCGTCGACTCGAAGCAGACGGCGTCGCCGGGGCCCAGCGTGTACTCGTCGAAGCCGAGGGTGAGGACCAGTTCACCCGAGGTCAGGTAGCCGTACTCGGTGCCGGTGTGCCGCATCAGGCCGCCGGAGCTGGAGGAGGAGCCGCCGGGCCGGTAGGTCACCAGCAGGAAGTCGACGTCCGTGCCCGGAACATGCCCGAGCCGCTCCCACACGACCCCCGAGTCAAGCTCCAGCAGCTCGCGCTCCCCCGGTGTGACCAGGGGCCCGATGCGCCGGCCCGGGTCGGCGGCGAAGGCCGCGAGGGCGTGCAGGACGGTGGCGGGGGCGGCGGCAGCGGCCACGACCGGAGAGGCGGCGGCCTCCCCCTCGTAGCCGTCGAAGAGCGCCTCCACGGAGACCGACAGCGCGGTGGTGATGGCGTACAGCGTGCTCACCGACGGCTGGCTCTTGCCGGTCTCGATCTGGGAGACCAGGCTCGCGGAGACGCCGATCTCCCGCGCGAGGGCGCGCAGGCTCACCCCTTTGGCCAGGCGTGCCTGCCGGATGCGTGCGCCGACGGGCGGCACGGCGGCAGGGGACACGGCAGCTCCCCTCTCGGGCGGACATGTGCAGCACCATTGAACAGCGGGGGTCGGCCGTGACGCCAGGGCCTCAGGCGAGGAGTGAAGTACGGGGGTCAGCGCAGGCGCGCCCGGAAGACCGCCCGTACCTCCCAGCCTGGCCCGGCGCGCGGCCCCGTGTGCAGGTCGCGGCCGAGTGCCGTCAACCGCTCCTCGAGGCCGACCAGGCCGAAGCTGCCGCCGCGGGCCGCGGCGGGGACTTGCGCGCCGCCGCGGCCGGCGACTCGCTGGGCTCCCCCTCGGTCGCGGTCCGTCTGCTCAAGTACGTCACCGCCACCCCGAGGACATCACGGCCTCAGCGTGGCAGAACGGGTACGCGCAGCCGAGCGTCTAGAGGTTCAGCACGTGCGCGACCGTGCGCAGCACCCCGTTGTCGTTGTTGGACGGGGCCAGGTGGCGGGCCCGGGCGATGACGTCCGGGTGGGCGCCCGCCATGGCGAAGGACCAATCGGCGGCGTCGAGCATCTCCAGGTCGTTGAGGTAGTCGCCGAAGACCATGGTCTGGGCGGGCGTGATGCCCAGTTCGTGCTGGAGGCGGCGCAGGGCGGAGCCCTTGTTGGCGGTGCGGTTCATGACGTCGACCCAGTGCTCGCCGGAGACGACCACTTGGTGGGTCGGGGTGAAGGACTGAAGCGCGGGCGCGGTGGTGTGCGCGGCGGAGCCGAAGTCGAACAGGGCGACCTTGATGACGTCGTCGTCGAGCGCGGTGGCGTCCTCGACGATGCGGTGTTCGACGTAGTACTTGCGCACCTCCGCCAGGAACGGCTCGTCGCTGCGCTCGACGTAGGCGGAGCGCTTGCCGCAGACGACCGCGCCCACGTCGACACCCTCGGCGACCAGGCGCCGTACCGCCTGCACGACACCGGCCGCCACACCGGGCCCCAGCGGGTCCGAGCTGAGCTCCACACCGTCGCGCACCACGTATGCGCCGTTCTCCGCGATGAACACCATGCCCTCGGCGACCTCGGCGAACTCCCGTGCCAGCGTGGCGAATTGGCGCCCGCTCGCCGGGCTGAACAGCACGCCGCGCCGGCGCAGTTCGGCCAGCGTCTCCCACAGGCCGGGCGGAATCCGCTTGGCGTCGTCCAGCAGCGTGCCGTCCATGTCGGTGACGACCAGGCGTATGTCGGCGGAGCCGGCGGGCAGACCGGACGCGGCGAGGAAGGGCGAGGCGGCGGAGGACATGACCTGCTTCCGGTGGGGCGCGACGGGGCGCCGGACGGCTTACGGCGGTCCCGTCACCCTACGCGAGCTGCGCGGACGCTCAGCTTCCGGACCGGATCAGACCCGTCAGGTACCGCCACAGCGACGAGCGCCGCTTGGCAGCCTGGTCCGGTGCGGCGGGCGCGTCCGGTACGTCCGCCACGGGCGCCGGCGCGACAGGCAGCGGCGGTCCGGACAGTTCGTAGCGCACCGGCAGCGAGCGCAGCCCGCGCATGAACGGCGAGGAACGCCAGGGCAGTTGGTCGACGGGCAGGGCGAGTTCCAGGTGCCCGAACCGTTCGAAGACGCGGCTGACGCCCGCTGCCGCGATCGTCGACGCCAGCTCGCGGGCCGGGCACTGGCGGGGGCCCGCGCCCCACGACAGGTGGGCGCGGCTGCTGATGCCGGCGCCGGGCGCCATCCGGCCGGCGAACAGGGGGTCGGCGTGGGCGGCTGCGGAGGAGACCCACACGGGGTCGCCGGCGCGGATGGTGTAGTTGCCGAGCCGGGTGTCCGCGGCCGCGAACCTCGGCACGAAGTTGACCAGCGGCGGCTTGCGCATGACCACACGGTTCATGGTCTCGCGCACCATCCCCGCGGACAGGGTGGTGCGGACCCCGCCCTCGTTCTCTCCCGCGATCACCTCGACGACCGTGTTGGAGATGAGGATGCCGACGTGGTCGGAGGTCATGCCGAGCAGCATGAACAGCTCGCGGGCCAGCGCGTCGACGGACAGGTCCGGGTGGGCGGCCAGCAGATGGGAGGGGAAGTCGTCGCCCGGCTTCTCGATCTTGGCGGCGGCGAGTTCGGAGAGCGTGACCAGCAGGCGGGCGAGGGCGGATTCGGCGTCCGGGCCGGCGTCCAGCACCCGCCACATGTCCATCAGGGCGTCGTCCCCCTGCGAGCCCGGGAAGCCGAGCAGATGGCTCGCCGCCATCAGCGGCAGCGGGCGGGAGAACTGCGCCGACAGGTCGGCCATGCCCGTGCCGCCGCCCTGGGCGAGCAGGGAGATCAACTCGTCGGCGTATCCGGTGACGGCCGCCTTGAGCCGCTTGGCCTGCGGACCCCGCGGATCCTGGAAGGGGCGCAGGGCCGTGTCCCAGGCACCGCGCAGTGTGCGGTAGCCGGGGCCGCCCTGGATCAGCACGTGGTTGACCTCGAGGGAGGGGCCGAGCGGCCAGTCGGCCGGCACCCGGCCCTCCGTCCAGGCCCGCCAGTTCTCCAGGCCCTTGGGCCAGCCGGCGTCGTCCTGGAGCACGTGCAGCGACTCGCGGTAGCCGAGCACGAGCCACGCGGGCACACCCAGCAGATCGACCGGCGCGACCGGGCCGTGGCGCTCCCGCAGCCGCTCGTAGACGAGCGCGGGACGGGTCTCGTAGTCCCGGGTCAGCAGGGGTTCCGGAGCCAGGTCCTCCAGCGGTGTGCCGGCCCGCTCCACGCTGTCCTCGTCGACCAAGTGGAACTCCATGCTTCCGCCGCCCCCTTCGACACCGCCCGAAACAGTCCGCGGCGTGCGGGTACCCGCGAACCCGGAGGGACCGTACCTCAGGTGTCACAGAAGTCACACGGCAGGGTACTCACGGGTAGCAAGGAGCGCTCCCGCCCTCAGTTCCGCTCGCCGCTCCCGGCCACCATCCGCTCCAGCCGGTCGAAGCGTTCATGCAGGGCACGGGCGGTCTCCTCGCCCAACTCGTGGGCATGCAGGGCGAGACGGTGGCGGCGTTTCTGCTCCCGTCCGACGAACCAGGTGGCGAGGGCCGCGGTGACCATGCCGTACGTGGTGATCCCGACGACCATCACGACGGTGCCGATGACGCGGCCGCCGAGGGTCACCGGGTAGAAGTCGCCGTACCCGACGGTGGTGGCCGTCTCGATCGACCACCACAGGGCCTGTGGGTACGTCCGCAGATTGGCGCGCGGCGTGTCGTGTTCGGCGGCGACCACGGCCCACGAGCCGATGAGCATCACCACGCCCAGTACGGCCGTCGCCCCGCCCGCCGCTTTCAGGTGCAGGGAGCGGCCCTGTGGGCCGAGCAGCAACGCGACCGCCCTGGCGAGGAATCCGGGCAGCATGGTCACTCCTCGGTATGCGTCGGCATGGGGTCAGTGTCGCCGCGGGCGGGCGTGCGGGCATGCCGGGCGGGGCGTTCGAGTTGCCGTGCGAGGTGGGGCGTTGTGCGCTGAAGGCATGTACTTCTGCGCACCGGGCAACGGACCGGGTCCATGACGGCGGATCCCCCCTCGGTGCCGGAGACCTACGGCTTCGACTGCACCCACTGCGGTCACACCTGGAAGGCCGACTTCCAGCTCATGTTCTTCACCGACCCGCTGGATCCCTCGGGCCTGACCACCCAGGAGTACGTCGACGAGGCGGGCCGGGCCATGCGGTCGCCGCTCGCGGACGCGGTCTGTCCCGAGTGCGGCGGACGCAGGGTACGCGTGCACGCGGAGCCGGAAACGCCCTGACGGCCCGCTCACCCGAACGGGCCGTCGTGCCTGGTGGGGCGGTAGGGCCGGTGGTGCGCTGAAGGGAGGTCCCCCAGCTGCTCCGGAGGCATCCGCGATGATCCCTCACCCGTCCGCTGTCGTCCGTGCGCTCGCCTCGGCCGTGGCGGTGACCACGCTGCTGGCCATCGCGTCCTGCTCGGGCGACGGCGACGCCTCCCAGGCCTCCGACGCCACCGCCACCCCGCTCGCGGCCCGCACCTCGGCCCCGGTCCCCACCCGTACGTCGGCCCCGCCCCGCCTGACCCAGGCCGGAGCACAGGCCGCGCTCATCACCGAGGAGGACCTGGAAGGCGACTGGAACCAGGTCAAGGGCGCCGCCGCCTGGGGTGACACCCTGCTCATCGGGAAGGTCGACGTCGCCCAGTTCCTGACCTCGAAGGCGAACGCCGCCGACTGTCAGCGGCTCCTCGACGCGCTCTACGACGACGACCTGCTGGGCGAGCCGAGCGGCGCGTCCGCGCTGACCGGCTTCGAGCAGGGCGACTCGCGCCTCCTCTACCAGGTCGCCGCCTACAACCCCGTCCGGCTCAGCGCCTCGCTGGCCTGGCTGAAGACCCTGCCGGTCAAGTGCGACCAGTTCACCGCGACCGACGCCAAGGGCGGCAAACGGACGGTCCAGGTGACCACCGCCTCGGTGCCCAAGCAGGGCGATGCCCGGCAGGGCCTGCACGTGACGGTGCAGGGCACCGCGAACGGCGAACCCGCCACCCTCACCCTCGACGTGGCCGCCGTGCGCGTGGGCAACGACGCGATCACCGTCACCGCGGGCGGCCTGGCCGGGGGCGCGCACCCCTCGCTGGAGCTGGCGGTGCGCACGGGCGCCCAGCGGCTCAAGGAGGTCCAGAGCGGCAAGACGCCCGCCGCCGGTCCCGGCCGCACCGGCTGACGGCCGGTCAACCGGCCCGTTCCGCACACCTGATCGGCCGATTCCCGGGACAGCGTGATCACTGGGCGGCACAATGGCGGCGACGGCCACAGGTGTTGAGAAGGAGCAGAGTTGTGAGTGAGAGCCACACCCCGGGCGGGTCGGCGAGGCTGAACACCGGTGTGGCGCACAACGCGCGCGTGTGGAACTACTGGATCGGCGGCAAGGACAACTACGAGGTCGACCAGCAGGTCGGCGAGCACGTCGCCGGGATGTTCCCGATCATCCGGGAGATCGCCCGCGCGGACCGCTGGTTCCTGGGCCGTGCGGTGCGGTTCCTGGCCGAGGAGCGCGGGGTGCGGCAGTTCCTGGACATCGGCACCGGGCTGCCGACCGCGGACAACACCCACCAGATCGCCCAGCGGATCGCCCCCGACGCCCGGATCGTCTACGTCGACAACGACCCCATCGTGCTCGCCCACGCCCGCACCCTGCTGACGGGCACCCACGAGGGCGTCACCGACTACGTGGACGCCGACGTCCACGACCCCGACGCCATCCTCGAACGCGCCTCCCGCACCCTCGACTTCAGCCGGCCGGTCGCGGTGATGATGCTGGGCATCCTCAACTTCGTACTGGACACGGAGAAGGCGCACGAGATCGTACGGAAGGTCGTCGCCGCGGTGCCCTCCGGCAGCTTCCTGGTCCTCACCCACCCCACCTTCGACGACGACCTCGGCGGCGCGGGCCAGATCCCGGCGATGAAGTTCTGGAACGAGAACGCCACCCCGCCGATCACCGCCCGCAGCGGCGAGGACATCGCCGCCTTCTTCGAGGGGTTGGACCTGCTCGAGCCGGGCCTGGTGTCGTGCTCGCAGTGGCGTGCCGAGCCCGGATCACCCGCCGTGGTACCGCAGTTCGGTGGGGTGGCCGTGAAACCCTGACGGAGCAGCCCTGTCGGACGTACCGAGCGTGGAGGACGTATGACGACCCTTGCCGACCCCGTACCCGGCGGCCGCCCGGGTGACGTCGAACGGGCCACCTCGCTCGGCGGCGAACTGTCCGGGCGGGGCGTGCACGGCATCGTCCTGGCCTACGTCGACACCGCCGGGGTCGGCCGGGTGAAGACCGTCCCCACGGCCAAGCTGGCCTCGGCGGCGGCCTGGGGCGTGGGCATGTCGCCGGTGTTCGACACGTTCCTGGCGAACGACTCCATCGTCTCCACCGACGTCCTGGGCTCCCCGGACGGCGACCTGCGCCTCTACCCCGACCTCGACCAACTCGTCGTCCTGGCCGGTCAGCCCGGCTGGGCGTGGGCGCCGGTGGACCGGATCACGCAGGAGGGCGAGCCGCACCCGGGATGCAGCCGCACGGTCCTGCGCCGCGTCGTCTCCGAGGCCGCCGACCGGCACGGCCTCACCTTCAAGGCCGGCATCGAGGTCGAGTGGGCCGTCGGGCAGGGTCCGGCGGAGGGCGGCGACTTCGTACCCGCGCTCTCCGGTCCCGCCTACAGCGCCACCCGCCAGGTCGAACTCAGCGACTACACCGCCGACCTGCTGGCCGCGTTCGCCGCGCAGGGCGTGGACGTCGAGCAGATCCATCCCGAGTACGCGGCCGGGCAGTTCGAGATCTCCGTGGGAGCCCTCGACCCGGTGGCGGCGGCCGACCGGAGCGTGCTGGTGCGGCAGACCGTCCGCGCCGTGGCCCGGCGCCACGGACTGGTGGTGTCCTTCGCCCCGGCGGTCTTCGCGCAGGGTGTCGGCAACGGCGGCCACATCCACCTCTCCGCCTGGCGCGACGGCGTCAACCTGCACTCCGGGGGCGAGGGCCGCTACGGCATGACCGCCGACGCCGAGTCCTTCGCGGCCGGGCTGCTCGCCCGCCTCCCGGCCCTGACGGCGGTGACCGCGCCCAGCCCGGCGAGCTATCTGCGCCTCAAACCCTCCCAATGGGCCGGGGTGTTCACCGCCTGGGGCCGCGAGACCCGCGAGGCCGCCGTGCGGGTCGTCACCGGCACGGCGGGGCTGCGCGACCAGGCCGCGAACCTGGAGGTCAAACCGGTCGACCTGGCCGCCAACCCGTATCTCGCCCTCGCCTGCCTCATCGCGGCCGGGCTGGACGGCCTGACCTCGTCGACGCCCCTGCCCGAGGAGATCACCGGCGATCCGGCCCGACTCGACCCCGCGGACGCGGCGGCCCGGGGCGTCCGCCGCCTGCCGACCTCACTCACCGAAGCCGTCGAGGAGTTCCGCAAGGACGAAGTGCTGCGGGCCGCGCTCGGCCCGGTCCTCGCGGACGCCGTGATCGCCGTACGACAAGGGGAGATCGCTGCGGCGCACGGACTGGACGACGAGCGACTGGCGGCGGCGTACCGCTGGAAGTACTGACCATGACCGGCCCGGTCCAAGAGGCACTCGACGCACTGGAGCTGGTGGACCACCACTGCCACGGAGTCGTCACCGCCGACCTGACCCGGGACGGCTTCGAGGACCTGATCACCGAGGGCGCGGCCTGGCCCGGCATCTCCCCCTTCGACAGCCCGGTCGGGCTCGCGATCCGCCGCCACTGCGCCCCGCTGCTGGACCTGCCGCGCCACGCGCCACCCGATGAATACCTCGCCCGGCGCGCCGAGTTGGGCCGGCAGGAGGTACACCGCCGTTTCCTCACCGCCGCTCGGACAAGCACGTTCTGCGTGGACACGGGATACGCCCCGGAGCGCCTCACCACGCCCGCCGAGCTGGCCGAGACCGCGGGCGCAACGGCGTACGAGGTCGTACGGCTGGAGGGCGTCGCCGAGGCGGTGGCGGCGCGGGGCGTCGAGCCCGACGACTACGGCGACGCCTTCCAGGCAGCCGCGCTGGAGGCCGTGCAGCGGCCGGGCGTGGTGGCGGTGAAGTCCGTGGCCGCGTACCGCACCGGCTTCGACCTGGACCCGGCCCGCCCCTCCGCCGCGGAGGTCACCGAGGCGGCCCGGCGCTGGTCGGCGCGCGGGGGCCGGCTGGACGATCCCGTTCTCGTTCGGCACCTGCTGTGGACCGCGGTCGACCTCGGTCTCCCCCTCCAGCTCCACACCGGCTTCGGCGACAACGACATCCGCCTGCACCGCGTCGACCCCACCCACCTCACCGACTGGCTTCATCTGACCACCGGCACCATCCCGGTGCTGCTCCTGCACTGCTGGCCGTACCAGCGCCAGGCCGCCTATCTGGCCGCCGTGTTCGAGCACGTGTACCTGGACGTGGGCCTCACCCTCCACTACGTCGGCCCGGCGCGCGCCCGGGCGGTCCTGGAGGAGGCGTTGGAGATCACACCGTTCGGCAAGCTGCTGTACAGCTCCGACGCGTACGGTGTGGCCGAGTTCTACTGCCTGGGCGCGCTCGCCTTCCGCCGCGGTCTGGCCGGTCTGCTGCAGGACCGGGTGGCCGCCGACGAACTGAGTCCGCCCGACGCGCTGCGGTTCGCCGAGTGGGCGGGAGCACACAATGCGCGCCGGGTCTACGGCCTTTCCGGCCCCTCCTGAAAGTATGATCAAGCAATGTCTGACATGACCGAAACCACGCCGGGCTGGCTCAGCTCCGACGACCTCGAGCTGGCACGCGCCCGTATGCCGATCCTGTACGTCGAGGCCGTGCCCGTGCGCGTCGACGACAGCGGCGAAGTCACCAGCGTCGGCCTGCTGCTGCGCATCGGCCCGGACGGGACGGTCAGCCGGACCCTGGTCTCCGGTCGCGTCCTGCACCACGAGCGGGTCCGTGACGCCCTGCTGCGCCACCTGGAGAAGGACCTCGGTCCGGTGGCGCTGCCCCGGATCCCGGCCTCCCTTCAGCCGTTCACGGTCGCGGAGTACTTCCCGACGCAGGGCATCACGCCGTACCACGACCCGCGCCAGCACGCGGTGTCCCTGGCCTACGTCGTCCCGGTCACCGGCGACTGCCGGCCCCGGCAGGACGCTCTGGACCTGGTGTGGTTCAGCCCGCAGGAGGCCGTGTCGGAGGCGGTGCAGAGCGAGATGCCCGGCGGGCACGGGGTGCTGCTCAGGCAGGCCCTCGCCCACGTCGGCTGCTCTGTCTGAGCATCGTGCTGAAGGGTGTGACGGGGCGCTCCACGCGCTCCCCGTCCACGATGATGTCGGCCACCTCGTTGTAGAACGCGAGGAGTCCCTTGATCGTGCCCACGGCGGGCAGCGGGTCCGGGTAGCTCCAGACGACGTTGGGAGGCACGTCGGCCTCGCCGCGCAGCGACCAGTACTGCGCCGTGCCCTTGTAGGGGCAGCCGGTGTGGTGCTCGGTGGGTTCGAGGAGGTCGAGGCGGACGTCCTCGGGCGGAAGGTAGTAGCGGGTCGGCAGACCGGTCTCGAAGAGCAGCACCGGCCGGTGGGTGTCGGCGACGAACGTGCCGCCGACCGAGACCTGGACATGCCGGCTGCTCGGGATGGCATCCACCCGCTTGTGCGGGTCACGGGGGTGGATGAAGATCTCTTCCTCCTCCTCGTACCAGTGGTCGAGGCCCCTGCCGCTGCGCCGGAACCACTCGAAGGCGATGTACTCGGCGAGGTCGGCGGCCGGGAAGGTCCAGGCGGCGTTCTCCAGCAGCTCGCCGTCGGCTTCGAGGTCGTAGAAGATCCTGGATCCCGTGTGGGCACCCGTCCGCGGGTTCTTCGCGGGCCGCAGCAGGTCCTCGCGCACGTCCGCGCGCGGGAAGGCGTACTGCGGTACGGGCAGCGAGGGCTCCCAGACGAGGACGGGGTGCCGGCTGTCGACGACGGTGACGTCACCCTTGCGGCCACGCACCCAGCGCTCGCTGGGCTCCCACAGGAGGCCTTCGGGGGTGGTGCGCAGGGACCGTTCGGTGGGAAGTGCACTCATGACCGCTCTCCTTCGGCTCGTCAGGAGCACCACCAGCTTCGCCGCTATCGCGCGGGGAAGCCAGGGCGGGGGTCGGTCAGGCGCGGCCGGGCGGTGGCCGAAGCCGTCGCGGCCATACGGTCGCCGACGGCTCAGCAGGCCGTCACTTCCGCTCCAGCGCGGCCAGCCTCAGCTCGAGCTGATCGACCCGGTGCCGTAGCAGGGTGACCTGGGCCTCCAGGCTGACCTCCCGCTCCGCCCGGCGCTGAATGCGCGGGGACGCGGCGGCGCGCTCGATCACCGCGTCCAGCCGGACCAGGCGCTGCGGCCCGTTCGGGCCGTCCACCAGCCGGGACTGGATCTCGCCACCCCGGTACCAGGACCGCAGCGCGGAGCGGGAAACACCGGTCTCGGCTTCCGCCCTGGCCAGCGTGACCCAGGGTTGCTCCTCCAACTGCTCGAACAGCTCCAGCTCGTTCTGCCAGCGCGCGAGCCGGTCCTCCCAGTCCGACGGTGTCTCCATCACACCCTCCCTTCGACACGGTGACCCTATCAATACCAGTGTATTGACAGGGTTGAGACCATGGAGACATGACTTTCGAGAGGTTCACAGGGAAAGCACGCAGGGTGGTCGTCGCGGCCCAGGAGCAGGCGCGGCTGCTCAAGCACAGCCACATCGGCACGGAGCACCTCCTGCTGGGGCTGCTCGAAGTGCCGGACGGCACGGCGGCCCAGGTCCTGCACCAGCTCGGGTACGACAAGGGGACCGCGCAGGCCGACATCACCGCGGCCGTCGAGCCCGGCACGAAGGAGCTCAGCGGCCACATCCCGTTCGCGGCGCGCTCGAAGAAGGTGCTGGAACTCGCCCTGCGCGAGGCGCAGCAACTGCACCACAACGACATCGGTACGGAACACATCCTGCTCGCCCTGGTCAGGGAAGGTGAGGGCCTGGGCGCGCAGGTCCTTGCCGAGCGGATCAGTCCGGTCAGCAAGATCCGTACCGCCGTGCTGGCCGCCGCGGAGGGAGCGCCGGACGCTGCGGGAGGCCCATGGCCGGCCGGCACACCCGCCACCGAGGACACCCTCTCCACCGCCGGCGCACTGGCCGGTGGCGCACCGGTCGGCAGCCATCATCTGCTGGAGGCGCTGCTGCGGGCGGAGAACAGCATGGCGGCCAGGGTGCTGCGCGAACTCGGCGTCGACCCGGACGCCGTAGCCACCAAGATCGACGAACTGGACCCGGAGACGACCACGGACGCCAACCCGGAGGAGGCCGCCGCGCGCAAGATGGAGATCCGGCTGGTCGACGACGAGGTGCACCTGATCCTGCGCGACCCGGCAACGGTCACGGCGGCCAAGAAGGTGACCGAGCTCTCCGGCGGCCCGATCCGGGGCGTCGGACCGGTCGCCGGCCTGTTCGTCCCGCTGTGGAGGTCGGCCAACCAACTGCTGGAGCAGATCCGGCACACACTGGAACCGGAGCCCGAAGAGGACGACGGCTCCCCCGCGAGCAAGGTCGCCAAGGCCGTCCGCACGGTCCTCGCGCCCCGGCTGCGCCGGTGAACGCGCCGGTCGGCCGACCGGGGTCTCCGGCCCGGGCGGCGCCCGGTGAGTCCCGGCCCCCGCCGGAAAAGGACGCCTCCTTCCCGCCGGGCTGAAGCATGATGACCCCCATGGACCTTGAGCCGTACCGGGGCGAGTTGGTGGCGTACTGCTATCGGATGGTGGGCTCGTTCCACGAGGCCGAGGATCTGGTGCAGGAGACCATGCTGCGAGCCTGGAAGGCCCGGGAGCGGTACGACGCCTCGCGCGCGGCGGTGCGGACCTGGCTGTACCGGATCGCGACCAATGTCTGTCTGACCGCGCTGGAGGGCAAGGCGCGGCGGCCGTTGCCGTCCGGGCTCGGTGCGCCGAGCGAGGACCCTGGGGCGCCCCTCACGCCGGCCTTCGACATCCCGTGGCTGCAGCCGTTCCCCGACGCCCGCTACGACGTGGAGAGGCGGGCCGATCTGCGGCTGGCGCTGGTGGCGGCGATGCAGCTGCTGCCGGCCCGGCAGCGGGCGGTGCTGGTGCTGCGGGAGGTGCTGGAGTTCAGTGCCGCGGAGGTCGCGGAGCAGCTCGGGACGACGGTCGCCGCCGTCAACAGCTCGCTGCAGCGGGCCCGGGCCGCGGTCGCCGGGGCGCGCGATCCGGGCGAGGTCCAGGAGCCGGACGACGCCGGGGCGCGGGAGGTGGTGCAGCAGTACGCGCGCGCCTTCGAGGCGGCCGACGTCCCCGCGCTGGTGCGGCTGCTGACCGACGCGGCCGTCCTGGAGATGCCGCCGGTGCCGCTGTGGTACCGGGGTCGCAGGGACTACGGCCTGTTCATGGAGCGGGTCTTCGAGATGCGCGGGACGGGGTGGCTCACTCGGCCGCTCACCGCGGGCGGACAGCCGGCTCTCGCCGCCTACGCGCCCGCCCAGGACGGCGGGCACCGGATGCACACGCTCCAGGTGTTCACGGTCGCCGGCGGCCGGGTCGCGAGGAACGTGGTGTTCGCGGACCCGCGCGTCTTCGAGGCGTTCGACCTGCCCGGGGAGATTTCCCCGGACGACTTCGAGCGCGGGCGATGAGTCCGGTCGGTGGCGCCGGTACATACCGGTGACCACCGATCGAGACATCCGAGAGGACCTCGCCATGAGCGTCATCGTCATCGCGTTCACCACACTGGACGGCATCGCCTCCGACCCGGACGGCCGCGCGGGCACCCCCGGCGGCGGCTGGATGTTCCGGCACGGCCCCGAGGCGGTGGCCGGGGACAAGTTCCGGCTGGGGGCCGTCCTGGACGAGGGGGTCCTGCTGCTGGGCCGCACCACCTGGGAGCTGTTCTCGCAGCTGTGGCCGGGGCGCGACGACCCGTTCGCCGCACGCATGAACGCCGCACGGAAACTCGTCGCCACCCGCACCCTCACCGACGTCTCCGCCTGGGCGAACTCGCAGATCCTCACGGGCGACCTGGTCGACGCGGTCAAGCGCGAGGAGCGCGATGTGGTCGTCACCGGCAGCCTGAGCGTCGTCCGCGCACTGATGGCCGAGGACCTGATCGACGAGTACCGCCTGATCACCTTCCCCACGATCGTCGGCACCGGCGACCGCCTCTTTCCCGCGGACACCCCACCCGTCCACCTCGAGTGCGAGTCGGCGCAGCAGACGGGCCCCACGGTCCTTACGCGCTACCGGAGGACCGGGCGATGACAGCGCGCTTCCTCGTCCTCTACGGGGCTCCGCCCGACCCCGCGGCATTCGACCGGCACTACCGCGAGGTCCACCTCCCGCTCGCCCGCAAGCTGCCCGGCCTGCGCCGCTACGCCCTGGGTCGCGAGCCCACCGCCGTGCGGGGAGGCGAACCACCGTATCTGGTCGCCGAGTTGGAGTGGGACACGATGGAGGAACTACGCGCCGCGTTCGCCTCCGCGGAGGGCCACGCCTGCGCCGAGGACTCGGAGCGCCTGCAGGAGCTCGCGCCGGTGCGCAGCATGGTCTTCACCGTGGGCGAGGCCTGACACAGGCCCTGGTCATGGGGGTCAGGTCGGGTCCTCCGGCTTGCGCTGGGTGGTGCCGGGGGCGCCGGTGTCGCGGTGCCATTCGACGACCAGTTCGTCCTTGGTGCCGAAGCGGACCAGGTGGCGGCCGACGACGTCCTCGAGCAGGTCGAGGTGCTCGGCGTCGGTCTCCACCGAGAGCAGCAGGGCGCCCTCGGTCGCGGTGAGGGAGCCCGTCCCGTTCTGGAAGACGAGCTTCCCCTCCCCCGTCTCCTCGTCCCAACTGGTCTGGCTGCGGCGGCCGAGGTGGGAGGCGAGCTGCTTGGCGTAGCGGTGCGGGCGGTCGGTGGTGACGCGGGCTTCTGAACGGGGCATGGCGGACTCCCGGGTTCCCAGTGACGCGGCTGGAGTCGATGGTAGGGATTTCAGCGATGCTCGGGGTTCTCCGCGTCGAAGCGGCAGCCGGCGTCCCACTCGGAGCGCTGGTTGCCGTGGGCGGGGATGCCCTTGGCGCGCTTGAGCATGGCGGCCAGGTGCATCAGGTTCCAGGTCATGAACGTGGTGTTGCGGTTGGTGAAGTCGTTCTCCGGGCCGCCCGATCCGGGGTCCAGATACGACGGTCCGGGCCCCGCGGCGCCGATCCAGCCGGCGTCGGCCTGCGGCGGGATGGTGTAGCCCAGGTGCTGAAGGCTGTAGAGGACGTTCATCGCGCAGTGCTTCACGCCGTCCTCGTTGCCGGTGATCAGACAGCCGCCGACCCTGCCGTAATAGGCGTACTGTCCGGCGGAGTTGAGCAGCGAGGAACAGCTGTAGAGCCGCTCGATCACCTGCTTGGTGACCGAGCTGTTGTCGCCGAGCCAGATCGGTCCGGCGATGACCAGGATGTCCGCCGCCATCACCTGCTCGTACAGCGCAGGCCAGTCGTCCGTGGTGAAGCCGTGCTCGGTCATGTCGGGGTAGACGCCGGGGGCGATGTCGTGGTCGACGGCGCGGATCTCGGAGGTGGTGACCCCGCGCGACATCATGATCGACGCACTTTTGTCGATCAGCCCCTGGGTGTGGCTGAGCTGGGGCGAGGGCTTGAGGGTGCAGTTGATGAACAGGGCGGTGAGGTCCTCGAAGCGGTACGCGTCGTCGGTCGCGGGCGATGCGGTCATGGGCGTACTCCTAAAGGCGGGATCGCCGGGCGGGTCGAGCCGCGGCTCAGCAGCAGCCTCTCGCCGCGGCGGCGATTTGTCCTGCTCTGGCGCGGCGGCGTAAGAGACCCGTCATATCGGGGCGACGTACGACGCGCGCCCGCCGCCCGGCGCGGGGATCCTGGGAAGGTGACGATCGACGTGACCGTGACACGTGTGATCCCGCTGTCGCCCGAGCGGGTGGCGGAATACGCCATGGACTGGCGCCACGACGCCGAGTGGACGCAGGGCATTCGTACTGCTGAGCTGACGCGGGAGGCGGACGGGGGCGGCTTCGGCGTCGGCGCCGAGGTCACCCGGACGGCGTTCTTCCTCGGCCGCCGCATCGACTACGTCCTGCGCGTGACCGCGCACGACTTCCCCCGACTGCTGGACATGGTGTCGGTGGCGGGCCCGATGCCCATGCACGTGACGTACTCCTTCGAGCCGGACCCGGCCGGCACCCTGGCCCGCATCCGGGTCCAGGGCGGCTCCGACGGCTTCTACCGGCTTGCTGCACCGCTCCTGGCCCGCCAGGTCCGCTCCTCCCTTCGCAAGGACCTCCGCGACCTCGAACGCCGACTCACCCACCGCACGGATCGAGGCCGCTGATGGCGTACGACGAAGGACTCGCCGAACGGATCCGGCAGCACCTGGGCGCCGATCCCGGCGTCGCCGAGAAGCACATGTTCGGCGGCATCGCCTTCCTGCTGCACGGCAACATGGCCGTCGGGGTGACCGGCGACGACCTGATGGTCCGCGTCGGCCCCGACGGGACGGACGCCGCGCTGGCCCGGCCGGGTGCCCGCCTGTTCGACATGACCGGCCGCCCGATGCGCGGCTGGGTGGTCGTGGACTCCTCGGTTCTCGCCGAGGACGAGACACTCGGCGAGTGGATCGACGAGGGGTACGGCTTCGCCGCGGGCCTGCCGCCCAAGTGACGGGGAGGGGCCTCAGTGTGCGGCGTCCAGCCGGGCCCGCTGCTCCGCCGTCAGTTCCAGGTCGACCGCGGCCAGGTTCTCCTCCAGCTGGGCGAGCGTCGAGGCACCGGCCAGCGGGATGACCGGGAGGTCGCCGCCCAACTGCCAGGCGAGCACGACCTGGTTGGCGGTTGCGCCGGTCTCGCGGGCGATCTCGCGCAGCACGGTGAGGCGGGCCGGGGTGCCGGGGTGGTCGTAGTCCGAGGGCAGCCGGTCGGGGTGGGTGTAGCTGCCCTTCAGGAGGGGTGAGTACGCCACCAGGGTCAGGGCGGGATCGGCCCGCACATACGTCAGCAGGTCGGGGCCCGCGTGGCCGAGGCTGCCGTAGGGGAACAAGTCGTCGGGTACGTCGGAGCGCGGGCGCAGATAGCTGTGCGCGTACTGGAGGACCTCGTAGCCCGGCAGTCCGGCCGCGGCGGCGAGCGCGCGGGCCCGCTCCACCCGCCAGGCGGCCTGGTTGCTGACGCCGAGCAGCCCCACGGTGCCCTCGGCGACCAGCTCCGCGAAGCCCTCGACCGTCTCCCGCTGGGGCACGGCCGGGTCGTCGATGTGGGCGTAGAGCAGGTCCAGCTTGTCGACGCCGAGGCGTTCGCGGCTGCGTTCGGCGGACTCGCGGATCACCTTCGCCGACAGGCCCTCCGGGTTGTCGATGTAGCTGGTGCCGGGGGCCAGCGGGCGGGCGCCGACCTTGGTCGCGATGAAGATCTCGTCGCCGATGCCGCGGCTGCGCCGCCAGCGGCCGAGGAGTTCCTCGCTCTGGCCGCCCTGCCCGCCGTCGACCCAGAACGCGTAGTTGTCGGAGGTGTCGATGAAGTTGCCGCCCGCCTCGACGTACCGGTCGAGCAGGGCGAAGGACGTCTTTTCGTCCGTGCGCGAGCCGAACAGCATCGCGCCGAGCGCGAGCACGCTCACCTCGCGGCTGGCGTGCGGGTCCGTTCCGATGGTGCGGTACTTCATGCCGGGTCCTCCCGTCCGTGCCCGTGGTTTCGGGTACGAACGGGAGTCTTCAGCCTGAAGCGCACTTCAAGTCAAGGGGCCCGGCGTGCACTACTTGCTGAACGGGCCCTCAAGCGCCGCCCACTGCAACAGCATGATCGTCTTGGCGTCGGTGATCTCGCCGGTGCGGATCATCTCCAGGGCCCGGCGGAAGGGCAGTTCGACGATCTCGATGTCCTCGCCCTCCTCGTCCAGGCCGCCGCCCTCGTGGGTGCGGGTCGAGGGGCCGTAGGCGGCGGCGTAGAAGCTGACGCGTTCGGTGACCGAGCCCGGGCTCATATAGACGTCGAAGACGTGCTGGACCTCGCCGATGGTGTGTCCGGTCTCCTCCACCACCTCGCGGCGGACGGCGAGTTCGGGGTGCTCGTCATCGTCGTCGAGGAGTCCGCCCGGCGTCTCGACCAGCATGCCGTCGGGGTGCCCGTTGACGTACACCGGGAAGCGGAACTGCCGTGTGAGCAGCACGGTTTCGCGTTCGGTGTCGTAGAGCAGCATGGTGGCGCCGTTGCCGCGGTCGTGCGTCTCGCGCTGCTGGGTGGACCAGGTGCCGTCGGCGTGCCGGAAGTCGAAGGTGGTGGCACGCTCGACGTACCAGTGGCTGGAGAGCAGTTTCACCTCCCGCACCTTCACACGGGGGTTGCCGGTCAGATCGAGTCCGGTGCGGTCCAGGCCGGTGCGGCCGCGGCCGTCCGGGGTGTCGATGCCGGCGGTCATCGTGGACCGCCGGCGGTGCGTGCGTAGGTCATGGTCGCTGTCTACCACGGCCGCCGGTCAGGTCAGGGTCAGCACGTGGGTGTGCCAGGCCGGCAGGTCGGCGAACAGGCCCGGGGTGAGCAGTTGGTCGCCGGCGCGGTCGTAGGTCTGGCCTGTGAGCAGGTCGGTCAGGTGGCAGGGGTGGCCGGCCAGGTCGGGCCAGGGCAGGGGGACTTGCCCCTGGGACGGGGTGGCGGAGTAGTTGACGATCACGAGGTGGCGGGTGCCGGGGCCGGTCCAGCTCCAGGCGAGCAGGTTGCGGTGGGTGTCGTTGTCCGGCCAGCCGGTGGTGGTGAGGAGGCGCCATTCGCCTTCCCGTACGGCGGCCGCGACAGGGAGCAAGTGGTCGTAGAAGGCGAGGATTTGCTCGTCGGGCGGTTCCTGCGGGCGGCGGGCCAGGAAGACGGGTGGGCGGACCTTGCGGCCCTCGAACTGGCCCTCGTGCCAGAGCGTCGCGCCGGGCAGCGTGGCGATGGTGACGGCTGCGGCGCGCTCCTGCTCCCCCGGCATGGTGGCGGCGGCCCGCGGCTCGTCGTGGTTCTCCAGGAAGCGGACCAGGCCGCGCTGGTAGCTGAGGCCGGCCTGGAGGTGGGTGCGGGTCGACTCGGCGCCCTCGTGGAGGAGGCGGTCGTAGAGCCGCTTGTCGTAGCAGTGGTCGAAGCCCTGTTGCTGGAGGGCCCATTCGAGGTCCCAGTACGCCTCGGCGACGAAGAGCAGGTCGGGGTGGTGCGCCCTGACGCGCGGGACGACGTACGGCCAGAAGTCGTCCGCGGGCAGCGGGCCCGCGCGGTCGCCCCAGGTCTTGGCGAAGACGTCGTTCATCATCAGCATCGCCATGTCGCAGCGCACGCCGTCCGCCTGGTCGCCGATGGAGACGAGGGTGTCGACGGCCGCCGTGCGCAGGTCCTCGCTGAAGGCGTTGAGCTGGACGACGTCCGGCCAGGGGGCGAAGTACGGGTCGCGGCCGTTGGCGTAGATGTGGCCGCCGACGTCGAGGAAGGCCTCGGGTGACCGGGCCAGGTCCTCGCGGGTGCCCTGGATGAGGCGCTCGGGGTGGTCGGTGAGCCAGGGGTGGTCGGGGGCCACATGGTTGGGCACGTAGTCGAGGATCAACCGCACACCACGGGCGGCCAGTTGGGCGCGCGCCTCGGCCAGGCCTTCCGGCCCGCCGAGTGAGGCGTCGACCACGTAGTCGCGTACGCAGTACGCGGATCCGGCGATGTCCGCCTCGGTCAGGTCGGGCAGCGCCTGGCGGAACGACGCGAGCAGGGACTCGTCGCGCAGGGCGATCGCGAGTCCCGCAGGGCTGCGCTCCCAGACGCCCATCAGCCAGATGGTGTCGATGCCGGGCCGTGCGACCTCGTCCCAGATCTCGGCTGGGACGTCGCCGAGGGTGACGCGGCGCCCGTACCGCCCGCTCAACTCGCCGAGCCAGACGAGGGTGTTGATCTCGTAGATGACGGTCATGACAGGGGCTCCTCGTCGCCCGAACCGGCGAACCGTTCATCCCGTTCGTCCTGTTCCCTCACGGAGCGCAGGGACTCCCGGCCGCCGCGGTGCCAGTCGTCGGCGCTGATGGCGTGGAAGAGGGTCGCGGTGGCGGCCACCAGTCCGGTCCAGCCGGTCTGGTGAGAGGCTCCGAGGCCCGCGCCGTTGTCGCCGTGGAAGTACTCGTAGAAGAGGATCAGGTCCTTCCAGTGGGGGTCCTTGGCGAACTTGGGCTGCGCGCCGTGGACCGGCCGGTGGCCGTCCTCGCCGGTCAGGAAGGTGGCGGTGAGCCGGTTCGAGATCTCGCGGGCCACCTCGTAGAGGTTCAGCCGGCGTCCGGAGCCGGTCGGGCACTCCACGGTGAAGCCCGGGCCGTGATAGCCGTGCAGGTTGAGCAGGGCGCGGATGAGAAGGAGGTTCATCGGGAACCAGACCGGGCCGCGCCAGTTGGAGTTGCCGCCGAACATGGCGGAGTCGGACTCGGCGGGCAGATAGCCGACACCGTACGTCCGGCCGTTGACGTCGAAGTGGTACGGGTGCTCGGCGTGGTAGCGGGAGAGGGACCGGATGCCGTGAGGGCCCAGGAACTCCTCCTCGTCGAGCATGCGGGCGAGGATGCGGCGCAGCCGGTCCTCGCCGAAGAGGGCGAAGAGGTAGCGGCCGTTCTCGTCGGCCGTCCCCAGGTCGTGCTGTTGGACGACGGCCTCGACGGCCGGATGCCGCCTGATGAACTCCTTTGCCCCCTCGACCAGTTCGGGGAAGGTACGGTCGGCGCGGCCGCCGATGACGCTGGTCGCCGCCAGCGGTATCAGGCCGACCAGGGACCGCACCTTCAGCCGGGTGGCGGTGCCGTCGGGCAGCCGTAGCACGTCGTAGAAGAAGCCGTCCTCCTCGTCCCAGAGGCTGGCGTTGTCCTTGCCGATGCGGTTCATGGCGACCGCGATCCAGGCGAAGTGCTCGAACAGCATCTGCGCCTGCTCGACGTAGACGGGGTTGTCGACGGCGAGTTCGATGGCGATGTCGAGGAGGTTCTGGCAGTACAGCGCCATCCAGGCGGTGCCGTCGGCCTGGTCGATGTGGCCGCCGGTGGGCAGGGGGGCGCTGCGGTCGAAGACGCCGATGTTGTCGAGGCCGAGGAAGCCGCCCTGGAAGACGTTGTTGCCGTCGACGTCCTTGCGGTTGAGCCACCAGGTGAAGTTCTTCGTCAGCTTCTGGAAGGCGTTCTCCAGGAAGGCGCGGTCGGCGTGGCCGGTGCGGTGCTTCTCGAGTTCGTAGACGAACAGGACCGCCCAGGCGTGCACGGGCGGGTTGACGTCGCCGAAGTTCCATTCGTACGCCGGGATCTGACCGTTGGGGTGCAGGTAGAGGCGGCGCAGGAGGAGCTCCAGCTGCCCCTTGGCGAAGCCGATGTCGACCATGGACAGGGCGAGGGTGTGGAAGGCGAGGTCCCAGGCCGCGAACCAGGGGTACTCCCAGGTGTCCGGCATCGACATGACCTCGTCGTTGACCATGTGGTACCAGGCGCTGTTGCGGATGCCGGGGTCGGCTGCGAGGGGGTCGACGCCGTGTTCGGCCAGCCAGCGCTCGACGTCGAGGTAGTAGTACTGCTTGCTCCACAGCATCCCGGCGAGCGCCTGGCGCACCAGCCGGCGCTCGTCCTCGCCCATGCCGTCGGGGACGACGTCCTCGTAGAAGGCGTCGGCCTCGGTCCGGCGGGTGTCCATGGTCGGCGTGAACTCGGCCCAGGGATCGGCGAGTTCGGTGTCGGACAGCCGCAGCCGGACGGTCACGCCGGCACCGGCGGGGACGGTCAGGGTGTGGTGGAAGGCAGCCTTGGTGCCGGTCTGCGCGGGATTGACGGCACCGGTCTCGCCGTGGACGACGCAGCGGTCGATGCCGTCCTTGACGTAGGGCGTGCTGTTCGGGCTGCCGAAGATGCGCTGGTTGTTGGTCTCGTTGTCGGTGAACAGGGCGGGGGCGTCGGTGTCGCAGTACAGCCATCGCGGGCCGAGTTCGTCGTGGTCGGCGCGGATGGCGTCCGCCGTCTTCGTGAGGCTCGGGACGGCCGTGCCGCCCGCCCAGGACCAGGTGTGCCGGAACCAGAGCGTCGGCAGGAGGTGGAGGGTGGCCTCGTCGGGGCCGCGGTTGTGAGCGGTGATCTCGATCAGCAGGTCTTCCGGTCCGGCCTTGGCGTACTCGACGAAGACGTCGAAGTAGCGGTCCTCGTCGAAGATGCCGGTGTCGAGCAGTTCGTACTCGAAGTCGCGACGGCCGCGGGCCTTGTTGGTGTCGACGAGGTCGGCGTAGGGGAACTCGCCCTGCGGGTACTTGTACAGGTACTTCATGTACGAGTGGGTGGGCGTGCTGTCGAGGTGGAAGTAGTACTCCTTGACGTCCTCGCCGTGGTTGCCCTCGGAGTTGGTCAGGCCGAACATCCGTTCCTTGAGGATCGGGTCGCGGCCGTTCCACAGGGCGGGCGCGAAGCACAGCCGCTGCTTGTCGTCGCTGATGCCGGCGATTCCGTCCTCGCCCCAGCGGTAGGCGCGGGAGCGCGCCTGGTCGTGGGTGAAGTACGACCAGGCCTCGCCGTCGGGGCTGTAGTCCTCCCGGACGGTGCCCCACTGGCGCTCGGCGAGGTAGGGGCCCCAGCGGCGCCAGGCCGCACGGGACGCGTCGGCCTCCGCCAGCCGTTGCCGCTCGGCGCCCACCGTGCCGCTGTCCTCCGCCATCGCCGCCTCCTCCGCCCAGCCCGGCATTGTTCCCAGACTCGGACGTCTCGGACGCGGTCGCAATGGGTGGGGGGGGCGGAGGGGGGACTTCCCGTTCAGCTGTCGGCCGGCATCACGCTGTTGATCTTGCCCTTCGTGTCCGCCACCAGATAGCCGGTCTGGCCGTACTCGTTGCTGAGGTAGATCCTCATCCCGACGGGAAAGTCGAAGGCGTTGCCCGGGGGGTCCAGCACCAGGTATCGGGTGTTCGCCTTGGGTACCTTGAGTTTCTTCTTGGCCTGGGCCAGCAGTGAGGGGACCTTGTCCCAGTCGAAGCCGTCCAGGCGGACGGGTCTTTCTTCGCCGGTCAGTGTGCCCTTGATGATGTCCTGCTGTACGCCTTGGCCGGGGCGGTAGGTGTACGAGTCGTACGCGGTGTCGCTGCCCTTCACCATCACGTCGGCCGAGACGTACTGCGGGTAGACCGTCAGGTCGCCGAACCGGTACCGGCCGGTCTCCTTCTCGATGGCCGCGATGGCGGTGCGGATGCCCTGCGGGGTCAGCAGGTTGGTCGTGGTGGTCTGTTCCTCGGCCGTGGGAGAGGTGGCGGAGCCGGCCGAGGACGATGTCGTGGGGCCGGAGCCCGTGGTGTGGGAGCCCGAGGCCCCGGACCCGTGTGTACCCGAATCCGGCAGCAGGGTCCACACGAGTACGCCGGCGAGGGCGACTGCGGCGGTGGGCAGGACGAGCAGAGTCCAGCGGCGGCGACCGGCGGACACCGGGGTGGTCGGTGGCGCGTACTGCGGTGGGGCGTCCTGCGGCGAGGTGCCCCACGGGGGGACGGCCGGGGGTTGCAGGGGGAAGGATGTGGGGGGCTCGGGCTGAGCCTGCCGGGCCGCGTCGGCCAGCATCCGTTCCAGTTGCCGGGCGTCGGGGCGGGCCTGGGGATCGCGGACGAGGACGCGGGCGAGGACGTCCGTCAGGGCACCGGCCCTGACCGGCGGCGGTATGTCCTCGGTGAGGACCGCGGCGAGGGTCGCAAGGGTCGTATCCCGGCGCAGCGGATGGTGTCCCTCGACGGCGACGTACAGCATCATCGCGAGCGACCAGAGGTCCGAGGCCGCGCCGCCGTCCTTGCCGGAGACCCGCTCGGGTGCCATGTAGTCGGGGGTGCCGATGACCGAGCCGGTGGCGGTGAGGGCGGTGGTGTCGCGGATGGCGGCGATGCCGAAGTCGGTGAGCACCGGGCGGCCGTCGGGGCGCAGCAGGACGTTGGCCGGTTTCACGTCGCGGTGTTCGATGCCGGCCTCGTGGGCGGCCCGCAGCGCGACCAGCACTTCGAGGCCGATGCGTGCCGCCTCGACCGGATCCATCGGGCCGCGGGCGAGGCGGTCGGCCAGGGAGCCGCCGGTAACGAGCTCCATGACGATCCACGGGTAGGTCCCTGGGCCGCCGTCGACGATGTGATGGATCGTCACCACGTTGGGATGGTCGACCCGGGCCAGGGCACGGGCCTCCCGCAGCACACGCTCCCGCAGCAGCCGTGCCGCCTCCGGGTCGTACTCGGCGAGGCCCGGGTCGGACGGCCGTACCTCCTTGATGGCCACACTGCGGTGCAGCATCAGGTCGGTGGCCCGCCAGACCATGCCCATGCCGCCGCCACCGAGCCGTGCCACCAGCTCGAACCGTCCGTCGACAACCCGTCTCGCGGGGGTGTCTCTGCCCTCGTCGCTCATGCGCGGGAGCCTAGTGGTCCGCCCTGACAACCTCATATCCAGCTCAGTGAGCGAACCCCGGCGACTGCGCCGGGCCGGCGCCCTCCGGAACGTTCGTCGCCCATACCGCGGAACAGCGCGGTGACCTGCACGTCGAGACCGCGTGCCGACCGGGCGGGGATGGCCCGGCCGGTCACCGGCGCGTCTTATGCGGTGCGCCCCAGCCGGAAGCGGGGGTGCGGCTCGGCGTGGCCGGTCGCGAGGTCGGCGGCCATCGCGCCGATGAGCGGGGTGAACTTCGCACCGTGTCCGGAGCACGGGGAGACGATGACGAAGGGGCCGTGACGGTCGAGGATGAAGTCCTCGTCGGCGGTGGTGGTGTAGAGGCAGGTGGCTTCGGCGACCGGTTCGGGATCGAGGCCCGGGAGACGGTCGCGGACGAAGCCGCTGACACGCGTCCGCGACGAGGCATCGACGACACCGCTGCGGGCGCGGGCGGTGGTGGGCGTGCCGCGGTCGTGTTCGGCGACCTTGACCGTGGGCAGCGGACCGCCGTCGCTGCCCGACGGCAGACCGTAGAGGTGCAGTTCCTCGTCCCAGATCAGGGTCGGCCACTGTACGGCCGGATCCCGCTGCGGGAAGTGGAAGACCTGCTGCTGGGTGACCTCCAAGGGCGGCAGCGGTACGGGCAGTTCGAGCTCCGGCAGCCAGGCACCGGCGGCGATCACCACGGTGTCGGCGAGGACCTCGCGTCCGTCGTCGGTGCGCAGGAGCACCCGCTCGCCGCCCTGGATGTCGATGCCCGTGACACGGGTGCCGGTGATCGCCTCCGCGCCGTGCTCGATCGCCCGCCGGACGCAGGCCGCGACGGTCTGGTCGGCGTCGACGACGCCCGCCTCCGGGTGGTGGAGCACCAGGCCCGTGATGCGGATGTACGGCCAGCGCTCGGCGGCTTCCTCCGGGCCGAGGAGCTCATGGGGCACTCCGGCCGCGGACAGGAGCTCGGCGATCCCCTTCGTGTCGCGCTCCTCCCCCATGTCGAGGCCACCGGTCGTGCGCAGCAAGGGAGTTGAGGTGTCGTCCTCCAGTTCCCGCCACTGCTCGTACGCCCGCCCCGTCAGCTGTACGTAGAAGGGGTCGGCGTAAGCGCGCCGGATGATCCGTGAGCTGCCGTGCGAGCTGCCGTACCGGTGGCCGATGTCGTACGCCTCGACCAGCGTGACCTCGTGGCCGCGCCGGGCCAGCTGCCAGGCGGTGGCCGCACCCATCAGCCCGGCACCTACGACGGCGATCACAGCCCCTCCCCGGGGATCCAGTTCGTGCCCGCGAGCGCCACGCGGGCCGTGGCAGCGGATTCGATGGTACGGGCAACCACGTCCTCGTCCTGGGTGGAGATGCGCGGGGGTCGGGTGGTTGCCACCGAGGGCGATCAGCGCCCGCCGTGCCGGTGGCGACCGTAGCCAGATGGCCGGTACCGACGACCGGCAGCAACCGGGCTGAGTGGTAAGGGAGTTGGAACGTCAGGCCCCCGGCACCGGGAAGAGCATGCAGCTGCTCGTGGCGTGTGCGAGCAGGCGGTCCGCCGAGTCGAGGAGCCGCGCCTCGGCGAGCGCGGTGCGCCGGCCGCTGTTCAGGACGCTGCCGACGGCGCGGACCTTGCCCGTGTCGGCGGTGATCGGGCGCAGGAACTTCACGGTGAGGTCGAGCGAGGTGTAGCCCACGCCCGGCGGCAGGGTCGACTGGACGGCGCAGCCGGCCGCCGAGTCGAGCATGGTGGCGTAGATGCCGCCGTGGACGCTGCCGATGGGGTTGTAGTGCTCCTCGCCGGGCTCCAGGGAGAACACGGCGTGGCCGTGGTCGACCTCTTCGATGGCCATGCCAAGGGTGGCGGCGATCGGCGGCGCGGGCAGCCGGCCGGCGAGGATCTCACGGAGGAAGTGCAGGCCGGAGCCCTGCCCGACGGCGCCCGCCGAGATCGCGGGGTCGTCCCAGTCGTACGTACGAGAGCGTTCCATGCGGCTGCGGTTCCTCCCTGACCCACTGACTATGTTTCTCGAAGTTAGCTCTGCGCTTCGCTGACTGTCAATGTCGAAGCCAGGTGTCTACGATGGCGGTATGAAGTGGCTCGAGATGAGCACCGAGAACTGTCCGGTCCAGCGCAGCCTCAACCTGATCGGTGAGAAGTGGTCGCTGCTGCTCCTGCGCGACGCCTTCAACGGGGTGCGCCGCTTCGACGACTTCCGTCGCCATGTGGGGCTGTCGGAGGCGGTCCTCTCCGACCGGCTGCGCAAGCTGGTCGCCGCCGGGATCCTGCGGACGGTCCCCTATCAGGAGCGGGGCAGCCGGACCCGGTACGAGTACCGGCTGACCGCCAAGGGCCGCGATCTGTGGCCGGTCATCGTGGCGCTGCGGCAGTGGGGCGAGGCCTACGTCGGGGATCCCGAGGGCCCGGTCCTGGAGGTCCGGCACCGCGACTGCGGCGCCCCGGTGCGGGTCGTCGTCGAGTGCCCCGAGGAGCACACGGAGCTCTCCCCGAGGGAGGTCACGGTGACGCCGGGGCCGGCGGCGCGTCTGCAGCCCTGAGAGCCTGAAGGCCGTGTCCGGCGGATCTACCGGAGAGCTTGCCGCTCGGTGGACCGCCAAGACGGGCTTCCCGTCCGCGAGCAGTCGTTCGCCCGGGTTGACGTCACCCGCCCTCGGCGACCGCCCGTCGCCAGGCCTGCTCCCCCAGCAGCCGCAGCCCGTTGAGGCCGACGAGGACGGTGGAGCCCTCGTGGCCGGCGACGCCGAGCGGCAGTGGCAGGGTGCCCGCGAGGTCCCAGACGACGAGGCCCGCGATGAAGGCCCCGGCGATCACCAGGTTCTGCACGACCAGGCGGCGGGCCCGGCGGGAGAGGGCGATCACCGCCGGCACGGTGGCTAGTTCGTCGCGGACGACGACCGCGTCCGCGGTCTCCAGTGCCAGGTCGGATCCCGCGCGGCCCATGGCGATGCCGGTGTGGGCGGCCGCGAGGGCCGGGGCGTCGTTGACGCCGTCCCCGACGACCAGCACCTTGCCTCCGGCGCGCTCCAGTTCCGTCACCGCGCCCACCTTGTGCTGCGGCAGCAGTCCCGCCCGGACGTCCCTGATACCGACCTCGGCGGCCAGGCGTGCGGCCGCGCGCGGGTTGTCGCCGGTCAGCAGGGTCGGGGCGGTTCCGGTGAGGCGGGTGAGCGAGGCGACCGTGGCGGCGGCGTCCGGGCGCAACCGGTCGGCGAGGCCCAGGAGTCCGACGGGGACGCCGTCGGCCACGACGAGGACGGCGGTACGGCCGGACTCCTCCAGACCGGCCGCGTGGACCGCCGCATGCGCCGCCGCGGCGTCACTCGCGCCGCTGAGGAGCCGGGCCGGGGCGCCGACCGTCACCCACCGCCCCTTGACGGTCGCCGTCACTCCCACGCCGGGTGTCGAGTCGAAGTCCCGCGCGGGCGGCAGCGGCAGCTCCCGCTCGCGCGCCGCGTCCACGACGGCCCGCGCCAGCGGATGCTCGCTGGGGTGCTCGGCGGCGGCCGCGAGTGCCAGCAGCTCGCGTTCCCCCATGCCGGATCCGGGCAGCGGCCGTACGTCCCTCACCCTGGGTACGCCCTCGGTCAGCGTTCCGGTCTTGTCCAGCGCAACGGTGTCCACCTGGCCGAGCCGCTCCATCACCACCGCCGACTTGACCAGCACGCCGTGCCGTCCGGCGTTGGCGATCGCGGACAGGAGGGGCGGCATGGTGGCCAGGACCACCGCGCACGGCGAGGCCACGATCATGAAGGTCATGGCCCGCAGCAGCGCCCCGGTCAGCTCGGCGCCGAAGGCGAGCGGCAGCAGGAAGACGGCGAGGGTCGCCGCCACCATGCCGAGCGAGTAGCGCTGTTCGACCTTCTCGATGAACAGCTGGGTCGGCGCCTTGGTCCCGGACGCCTCCTCGACCATGCGGACGATGCGCGCCAACACCGAGTCGGAGGCGTCCCGTTCGACGCGGACGCGCAGCGCGCCCGTGCCGTTGACGGTCCCCGCGAACACCTCGTCGCCGGGCTCCTTCAGGACGGGCAGCGGTTCACCGGTGATGGTGGCCTGGTCGACCTCGCTCGCCCCGTCCATTACGCGGCCGTCGGCGCCGACCCGCTCACCCGGCCGTACGAGAATCGTGTCCCCGACCGCCAACTCCTCGACGGGTACCGCCCGTTCGGTGCCGTCCGTCGCGATCCGGGTCGCGGTGGCCGGGGCCAGGTCCAGCAGGCCGCGCACCGAGTCGGCGGTCCGGGCCGTGGCCAGGGCCTCCAGTGCGCCCGAGGTCGCGAAGATGACGATCAGCAGGGCGCCGTCCATGACCTGCCCGATCGCGGCCGCGCCGAGCGCGGCGACGACCATCAGCAGATCGACGTCGAGGGTCTTCTCACGGAGCGCCTTGAGCCCCTCCCCACCCGGCTCCCACCCGCCGGTGACGTACGCCGCCGCGTACAGCGGCCCCCAGGTCCAGGCCGGTGCGCCGGTCAGCTGCAGTGGCAGCGCGAGCAGGAAGCAGACGGTGGCCGCGACGGCCCAGCGCACCTCGGGCAGCGCGAGCAACCGGGTGCGCCGCGGGGGCGCGGGCGCGGTCGGGGCCGGGGCGGCCCGGGGCGGAGTGAGCGTGGAGGTCATACTCCGACCATACAGGAACACATGAAGACCCATTCATTTCTTCATGTGTACGGCGGACGTGAGTGCACATGGGTATGGGGCCACGGCCGCCCACCCTCCGTAGGATGAGTGGCATGGGCCACGGAGCTGACACCACCACCGCCGCAACGGCACGCGAGCGTCTGGAGGCAGTGGGCGCCGCCGATGTGGCCGCCACGCTCCAGGCCCTGGCGACCCCGTCCCGACTGCGCATCCTGGCCCGACTGCAGGAGGGCCCGTGCGCGGCGACCGAACTCGCCGACGCCGTGGGGATGGAACAGTCCGCCTGCTCCCACCAGTTGCGCCTGCTGCGCAACCTCGGCCTGGTCACCGGCGAGCGCCGCGGCCGCTCGGTCATCTACGCGCTCTACGACAACCACGTCGCCGAACTGCTCGAGCAGGCCCTCTACCACGTGGAGCATCTGCGGCTGGGCCTGCGCGACAGTACGGCCTAGGCCTCCTGGCCGTCCGGCTGCCGGACGACCGAGCGGGGCTCGGCGGAGGGGCGGCGGCGGAGCAGCAGGCGTCTCGCGGGGCGCTCCACCGCCTCGTACAGGACCCAGGACAGGCCGAGGGAGACGGCGAACGCGACGGCCGTGACGGCCAGCCCCGCCGTCGGACCGAAGAGGGGTTTCGTGCCGAGCAGGTTGGTCCCGGCCCGCAGCACGAGCAGGTGGACCATGTAGAAGGCGAAGGAGAGCTCCCCCAGCCGTACCAGTCGCCGGTGGCGCCACATCGAGGGCAGACCGTGCAGGTCGGCGACGGCCGCCGCCGGGATGAGCAGGGCGAAGCCGATGACGGTGCAGACGGTGGCCGGGTAGCCGTCGGTGATGTGCGGGACGTGCGGCACGAAGAAATAGCCGATGATCGCGATCGCGAGCGAGGCCTCCAGGCCGGGTCCGCGCCAGCGGTCGAGCAGCACCAGCCGGGCGACGGCGACCCCGAGGACGAACTCGGGCAGCCGCGCGGCGGGGAAGGAGTAGATCTGCTGGCCCAGCCAGTGGTGCGCGTCGACCCACGCCAGCCCCAGCACCGCCAGCACCGACGCTCCCGCCAGCGCCGTAGCACCGCGGGCACCGAGACGGCGCAGGACCAGCGCCAGCAGCGGGAAGACGGCGTAGAAGAAGGCCTCGCAGGCCAGCGACCAGCTGACCGGGTCCAGCGTCTGCCACCAGGGCCGCCACCAGGAATGCACCAGCAGGAGGTTGGCCAGCCCCTGGCTCAGGGTCGGCTTGGACTGGTGGGCCAGCGTGTACGCCATGAGCAGCGCGATCGCGGCGGTGACCAGGTGCACCGGCAGGATGCGCGCGATACGGCGGCGCCAGAAGGCGGGCGCGCGGTCACCCGGCCGGGCCGACCAGGTCAGGACGAACCCGGACAGCACGAAGAAGAACGACACCCCCGTCCCGCCGGCCCCGAACGCCCAGGTGACGACGGAGCCGGCGGTGCCGTCGAAATAGTGGAAGTTGTGCACGTGCAGTCCGAAGACCAGCAGTGCGGCCATCCAACGCAGGCCGGTGAGGGACGGCAGTGAGGGCGCCGGAGCGGACGGGGAACTCCTGGTCGTCGTGGTCGCGGTGGTCGATGACGACCGGGGCGCCCTGGTCGCCGTCGTCATCGAATCACCTGCAGGGGGCTGTTCGTACTGTGCATGAAGCGGGGCATGAAGGGGAACGTTGCCCGTTCAGCACCTTTCATTCATTCCCGTCCGCGACGTCACACCAATGGGGCCGAACCTCGCCGCCCTGGCGCTCAACCGCGGCCGCGCCCCTTGCCCAGACGTTCGAGAACGGCACGCGCCATCGCTTCCTCACCCTTGGCGTTGGGGTGCGCGGGGGCGGCGGGCGAGGCCGGCTGGAGCGGTTCGATCCAGCGGACGTCGGGTGCCTTGCACATGTCGTGGCCCACCGTGGGCCCGTAGGTGTCGACGTACTCCGCCCGGTCCCACTCGGCGACCAGCCGCAGCATCAGGTTCAGTCGCTTGCCGACGTCCCGCAGATAGGCGAAGTCCTCGGCCGCGAACGGCACCGACGGGTAGCAGCCGCTGCCGTCGTCGGGCAGCAGGTCGGGGTAGCCCACCACGAGCACCCGCGCGTGCGGCGCCCTGGTGTGCACGGCCCGCAGCACCGCGTCGATCTTCGGCGCGGTCCGCGCGATGGCGACCGTGAGCTGGTCGATGCCGGACGAGGCGTAGTAGCGCCGGCAGGGGTCTCCCGTCGGGTCCTGGGAGCTGAGGCGGGCGCAGGTGCCGATGATGGAGCTGAAACCGATGTCGTTGCCGCCGATCTGGACCGTCACCAGACCGGTGTCGCGGTTCAGCGCGTCCAGCTGGGGCCCGTTGGTGCCCTGCGCCTTCCACATGTTGTCGGTGGTCGCGCCGCTGCAGCTGACGTCCTTGAACGCGGTCGCCTTGCGCGCCGCCGCCACGATCGAGGGGTAATTGTGGTCGGAGCGGGCGCAGTTGGCGTCCACCTGCTGCGGGATGAGGGGACCCGCCGTATAGGAGTCCCCGAGCGACACATAGCGGGTGTCCCGGCCGTGTCCCCCTCCGTGTGCCGCGGCAGGCGTCGTGGACGCCGCGACGAGGGCGCAGCCGCCGAGCGCCGCCCCCACCGCCATCCCCCGCCGCCGGCGTCTCGCCGCTGAGCCCGAACGCGTGTCGTCCGCCATGCGATTCCTCCCCCTGAGACCCGGACGTCGCGCGGAGCCGCACCAAGGCGCGGCATCACACGCGACGCAGTCTGTATACCGCCCGGTATGTATCCGGGGCCAGAGGCGGGAGGCAGGCAACTGACCTTTCCCGCAAAGGGAATCCACCGGTTCCGGGGGCCTGAGACCCCCTCGGCCGGGGACCACGACATTGCTGCGGCACGCACCGAATCGACGAGCCCGTTGGGTCCCCGACCCAGGTAGGTCTATCGTCTGAATCGTGGGCCAGAACATAGGAGAGCGGCCATGATGCCGCAGGACGAAGCCGTGATCGGCTGCACGGGGAAGGTGCTCGTCGGAACGCGCGGATCCGCGGGGCCCGGCGAAATCCTGGTGCGCGTCAGAGGCGGTTCCGAGACCTTCCTCGCCTGGTCCGAAGATCCCCTGCCCACGGGGGCGACGGTGCTGGTGATCGAGTCGCGCGGATGTCGTGAGGTCGGCGTCATCGAGTGGGTGGATCCATTGGACGCGCTCGGCGACGCCGACGCTGACTGAGGAGTAGAAAGAAACATGTTCGGATACCGCGTTCCCGCTCCCGACGAGGCGATGTTGATCTCGGGAGGCAGGCGGGGACTGGGGGGCGCGCCGTTCCGAGTGGTGACGGGCCACGGCAAGTTCGTGATCCCGTTCTTCCGCAAGACCCGGTTCCTCACCCTGTCGATGTGCGAGTCCGAGGTCACCGAGACCTGTGTGACCCGGCAGGGCATCGCCCTGCACGTCCGCGCCGTCATCGCGTTCAAGGTCGGCAACGACCACGAGAGCATCATCAACGCCGGCCAGCGCTTCCTCTCCGACCAGGACCAGATGTCCGTCCTGACCGGCCGGATCTTCGCCGGTCACCTGCGGGCGATCATCGGCTCGATGACGGTCGAGGAGATCGTCACCGAGCGGCAGAAGCTCGCCGCGGAGGTCCTGGACACCTCCAAGACCGAGATGGCGAAGATCGGTTTGATCGTGGACTCGCTGCAGATCCAGTCGATCGACGACGGTGACGCCGGATACATCGACGCGATGTCCGCCCCGCACAAGGCGGCCATCCAGCGGCAGGCCCAGATCGCCCAGGCCCAGGCCACCCAGGCCTCCGTCGAGGCGGAGCAGGAGGCCGCCCGCAAGCAGGCCGAGTACGCCCGGCAGACCGCCATCGTGAAGGCGGAGTACTCCGCCGAGGTGGACCGCGCGCAGGCACAGGCGGCCCAGGCCGGACCCCTGGCGCAGGCGCACGCCCAGCAGGAGGTGCTCGCCGCGCAGACCGAACTGGCGCAGCGCCAGGCCAAGCTGCGTCAGGAGCAGCTGGTCGCCGAGATCGTGAAGCCCGCCGAGGCCGAGGCCGAGCGGGTCAGGGTGCTCGCGGCCGCCGAGGCGCAGCGCATGAAGATCCAGGCCGAGGCGGCGGCCTCGTACGACCGGGTCGCGCTCGACCGGATGCTGATCGACCAGCTGCCGCAGATCGTGAAGGAGGCGGCGGGCGGCCTGGCCGGCGCCAACGTCAACGTCCTCAACGGAGCGGACGGTCTGGGCGAGATCGCCGCGGGTCTGGTGTCCCAGGGCCTGACCATCCTCGACTCGGTCCGGCAGAACCTGAACGGCCAGGACGCCACCGACGGCCGCCGGCCCGAGGAGAACAGCGGCGGCGGGCTGCTCCAGCTGCACTCGGGCAAGGAGAGGAAGTCGGACGACGGGCCGGTCGACGTCGACTAGGCGCTCCGCGGGTGGTGCCGCGATGGGTTGCCTGTCGTCTGCGGCGCCGTTGTGGCTGGTCGCGCAGTTCCCCGCGCCCCTTGGGGCGCGGAGAGCCGCAGCGGACTTTGTCCCGCCTGCCATAACGTAGAGGGTGATCGCCACCTGACCGGGAGCCCCCATGACCGGTAGCCGACGGAACAGACCCGCCGAGGTCTCCGACGCCATCCAGCCGCCGAGCGACGCCGAACTGGTCGTCGGCGTGATCTCCGTGACCGTGCTGGTGGAGGTCCTGGGGGTGCTGTCGGGGTCCGAGGTGTGGCTGCTCGGGCTGCTGGTCTTCCTGCCGGGGACGGCGTCGGCGCTGTGCACCGTGCGGCAGACGGGGTTCGTCGCCGCGTGGACCACGCTCGTCGTCACCACCACCGCGGTGGTGCGGGCCCCGGTCGGCGGGCACTGGCTGGACCGGCTGCTGCTGGTCCTGTTCACCCTCGCGCTGGGGGTGGCCTCCGTCTACGCCTGTCGCTGGCGCATCCGGCGCGAGCACGAGATGCTGCGGCTGCGCTCCACCGCCGCGGCCATGCAGCGCCACATCCTGCACCCGCTGCCCCTGGTCACCGACGACGTGCTGGTCAACGGCGTCTACGAGCCCGTGCAGGAGGACCGGCTCGTCGGCGGGGACATCTACGACGTCGTCGACTCGCCCTTCGGCACCCGGGTGCTGATCGGTGACGTGCAGGGCAAGGGGCTGGCCGCCGTGGGCGCCGCGTTCGCCGTCATCGGCGCCTTCCGGGAGGCGGCCCACCGGGAGCCCACGCTCACCGCCCTCGTCGACGCCCTGGACGCAGCGGTCGTCCGCCACAACTCCTACGCCGAACAGACCGGCGACGACGAGCGGTTCGTCACCGCGCTCATCCTCGGCGTCGACGCCGACAGCGAGGTGCAGGTCGTCAACTGCGGTCACATTCCTCCCCGGTTGATGCACGAGGGCCTGGTCACCACACCGCCGCTGGACTCCGGTGTCCCGCTCGGTCTCGCCGAACTGGCCGCCGAACCCACGACCGTGGACTGGTTCGACTTCCCGGCCGGTTCGACGCTGCTGCTGACCACCGACGGCCTCACCGAGACCCGCGCCGACGACGGCACGTTCTACCCGCTCGACGAGCGACTGACGAAGCACCTCGGCCTCTCCCCCACCGAACTGCCCCGGGCGCTGCACGAGGACGCCCTCGCGTTCACCGACGCCGACCGGCGGCACGACGACATCGCCGTCCTGACCGTCCGCCGCTCCCCGCGCCTGTGAGCACACCATGCTCCGGTGCGGCCCTGCTGACCGGTCCGGTTAGCATCGGAGCTCCGCGTGGCTCCCAGCAGAGGCGACAGACATGGATCCGGCCGCGGTCTCCCCGCCCCCCGCGGGCGTCAGCCTGCGCCGGCTGCTGATGACCCTGGGCGACTCACTGGTGGAGGTGCAGGCCGCTCCCGCCGGACTGGACGTCGAGATCCAGGGCGTGGCGCTGCTCGATCCCGAGGACCCGCCAGCAGCACAGCCCGGCGAGCTGGTCCTCGTCATCGGTGCCCGCGGCCGGGCCGCCTTTCCCGCGCTGCGGGCCGCCGGGCGCGACGGGGCGGCCGCCGTCGTGGTCAAGCTGGACGGTGCCGGCCAGGCCACCGCCCTCAGCGAGACCGCCGCCGAGGCCGGGGTCGCCCTGCTCTCGCTGCGCGGCGACGCCCCCTGGGATCAGGTGAACGCGCTGGCCCGCGCCGCCCTCGACGACGCACCGCCGGGCGAGTACGAGGCAGGGGCCGAGGAGGGCGACCTGTTCTCGCTCGCCCAGACGACCGCCGTGCTGACCGGCGGCATCGTCAGCATCGAGGACGCCGCCAACCGGGTGCTGGCCTACTCCCGCTCCACCGACTCCGACGAGATCGACGACCTGCGGCGGCGCTCCATCCTCGGCTGGCAGGGCCCGGAGGCGTATCTGGCGAAGCTGCGCGAGTGGGGCGTGTTCCAGCACCTGCACTCCAGCGACAAGGTGATCGGCATCGACAGCCACCCGGAGCTGGGCATCCGCCGCCGCCTCGCGGTGGCCATCCGCTCCGGGGAGCGGCAGCTGGGCACCATCTGGGTCCAGGAGGGCTCCACGCCGCTGTCCGAGCACTCGGGGCGGGCGCTGCTGGGTACCGCCCGGGTCGCCGCCCACCACCTGGTGCGCCGCCGCCGGGAACTCTCCGACGACCTGACCCTCACCCGCACCTTGCTGGCCGGACTGCTGGAGGGCAGCACCGGCCCGCAGCCCCTGGCCACCCACCTCGGTCTCGACGCCGCCCGCCCGGCCGCCGTCCTGGGCTTCTCCTACGGGACCGCCGAGGCGGTCACCGCCCCGGAGCTGACCCACACCGAGGTCACCAACCTCATCTCGGTGCAGATCGCCGCCCGGCACCGCAGCGCCCTGGTCACCCAGGTCGACCCCCGGATCTATGTGCTGCTGCCCCAGCTGCCCCGCAGCATCGACAGGGACACCCTGCGCGGCTGGGCCCAGGAGATCACCGACGCCGCCCACCGCCATCTGAGCCTGCCGCTGCGCGGCTCGATCGGCTGCCTGGTGTCCGGACTGGGCAAGGCCCCCGACTCGCGCCGCGAGGCCGACCGCGTCCTCGACGCCATGCTGGGCGCCGGGGTCCCCGCCGCGGTCGCCGCACTCCCGGACATCCAGGCGGAAGTCCTGATCAGCGAAATGCTCACGCTGCTCGCCGCCCACCCCGAGATACGGGACCCACGGCTGACCGCGCTGGTCGCCCACGACGGCCGGCACCAGGGCCGGCTCGCCGAGTCCCTCCTGGCCTACCTCAACTGCTTCGGTGACGTGCGGGCGGCCGCCACCCGGCTGCATGTGCACCGCAACACGCTGCGCTACCGCATCCGCCGGGCCGAGGAACTGACCGGTCTCGACCTGAGCCGCCCCGACCAGCGACTGCTGGCCATGCTCCAGCTGCGGCTGCCGCCCGGCGCCTGAGCCCGGCTTCGCATTGTCCGGCCGTACAACCCTCGAGGACTACTTCGTACCCGAGAACAAACCCGCCTCCCCGCAGCCGCTCATACGCTTGCGCAAATCCATTTCCGCCAGTGAAACGGATCACTTCCCGCAAGGGAACGGAACGCGGCGCGGACCCCCTCCCTCGCGGCCCTCCCACCACCCCATGGATGTCGACATGACTACACGTCCCCCTGGTGCTGCGGCTCCGGCCGCCGCTCCTCCCTCCAGTGGTCGGACTCCCGAGCAGGCAGCCCTGCGGCCCGGCCTCAAGAACCGCCATCTGTCGATGATCGCCATCGGCGGGGTGATCGGCGCCGGGCTCTTCGTGGGCTCCGCCTCCGGCATCGCCGCCGCCGGACCCGGCATCCTGCTCTCGTACGCGCTGGTCGGCGCCCTGGTCGTGTTCGTGATGCGGATGCTCGGCGAGATGGCCGCGGCGAACCCGAGCTCCGGCTCCTTCTCCGCCTACGCGGACCGCGCGCTCGGCCGCTGGGCCGGATTCTCGATCGGCTGGCTGTACTGGTTCTTCTGGGTCGTCGTGCTCGCCGTCGAGGCGACCGCGGGTGCCGTGATCCTGGAGGGGTGGGTGCCTGCCGTGCCGCAGTGGGCCTGGGCGCTGATCGTGATGGTCGTCCTCACCGTCACGAACCTGGCCTCGGTCGGCTCCTTCGGCGAGTTCGAGTTCTGGTTCGCCGGCATCAAGGTCGTCGCCATCACCGGCTTCATCGTCCTCGGCGGTCTGGCGATCTTCGGTGTGCTGCCCGGCTCCGACCATGCCGCGACCGGCTTCGGCAACCTCACCGGGCACGGCGGCTTCCTGCCGAACGGCCCGGGCGCGATCCTCACCGGCATCCTGCTGGTCGTCTTCTCCTTCATGGGCAGCGAGATCGTCACGCTGGCCGCCGGTGAGTCGGCGAACGCGCGGCAGGCGGTCGCCAAGGCCACCCGGAGCGTGATCTGGCGGGTCGGCGTCTTCTACGTCGGCTCGATCCTCGTCGTGGTCTCGCTGCTGCCGTGGAACGACCCTTCGATCGCCAAGAAGGGCTCGTACGTGGCGGCTCTCGACTCGATCGGCATCCCGCACGCCGGCCAGATCATGAACTTCATCGTGCTGACCGCCGTGCTGTCCTGTCTCAACTCCGGCCTCTACACCGCCTCCCGGATGGCGTTCTCCCTCGGACAGCGCGGCGACGCGCCGCGCTCCTTCGTACGGACGAACTCCCGCGGCGTGCCGCAGCCCGCGATCCTGGCCTCGGTGGCCTTCGGTTTCGTCGCGGTGGGCTTCAACTACCTGTGGCCGGACACGGTCTTCCAGTTCCTGCTGAACTCCTCCGGCGCGGTCGCGCTCTTCGTCTGGCTGGTCATCTGCTTCTCGCAGCTGCGGATGCGGGGGATCATCCTGCGCGAGGCCCCGGAGAAGCTGGTCGTCCGCATGTGGCTCTTCCCGTACCTGACCTGGGCCACGATCGGCATGATCTCCTTCGTCCTCCTCTACATGCTCACCGACGACAGCAAGGGCGGCGGACGCATCCAGGTACTGCTGTCGGTACTGGTCGCCGCGCTGGTGATGGCCATCTCCCTGATTCGCGAACGCATCCGCCGGAACGGCACCCAGGACGCGCCGGTGTCCCGGTAGCCGCAGCGAACCGCAGCACCGTCCTCGGGGCTCCCCGCCACTACGGCCGGGGAGCCCCGACACGTCAACTGCCCACACCCGGACGAGGTTTCAGTGACATCAGGTGTGAGCATCCACACCTCCTTC
Organism: Streptomyces sp. NPDC001137; assembly: GCF_040298885.1. Lineage (NCBI taxonomy): Bacteria > Bacillati > Actinomycetota > Actinomycetes > Kitasatosporales > Streptomycetaceae > Streptomyces > Streptomyces sp. NPDC001137. The sequence goes on along the minus strand of NZ_JBEPBA010000006.1, from coordinate 327,690 downwards.
ACCATTGCGCCACCCGCCCCCGCACGGCAGAGTGTTCGAACTGCTGGGTAGGCCAAGCGAGTTGCTCGACACGTCACGACATGGCCTCACGAACGAAGCGGAAGGAAGACGTGTGAGCCCGATCTCGGTCCGGGGACTGGCAGTGGCTTCGGCCTCCGCGGTCACCGCTGTCGGAAGCGTCGTCGGAGCTTCCTCGGCCGCCACGCCGCAGACGAACGACGCCGAAGCGACGGCAGTCGGCTCGACGCTGCTCGCGGACATACCCGCGGGGCAGCAGGCCCAGGTGCAGACCGCGTCCCTGACGCAGCAGGCCGACGCCCAGGCCGTCCAGGCGGACGCGAGCGCCAGGCAGGACGCCGAACAGACGGCCCGCAGGGCTGCCGCCGCGACCGCGGTCGCGAAGAAGGAAGCCGCGGAGAAGGCGGCAAAGGAGCGGACCGAAGCCAAGGCGGCCGCCGACCACAGCAGCGCCGTCGTCCCGACCAAGAGCTCGTACACCGTCGCCGAGATCCAGGCGATAGCCCGGCAGATCGTGCCCAGCGGCCAGTTCCAGTGCTTCAGCAACATCGTGGACCGCGAGTCCGGCTGGAACATGCAGGCGCTCAACGCCTCCTCCGGCGCCTACGGCCTCATGCAGGCACTGCCCGGCAAGAAGTACGCGTCCGCCGGCTCGGACTGGCAGACCAACCCCGCCACCCAGATCAAGTGGGGCCTGAACTACATGAACAGCGTGTACGGCAGCCCCTGCCAGGCCTGGGCCTTCTGGCAGACCCACCACGCGTACTGACGTCGCTCGACGGTGCAGCGGGCCACTTGGTGGCCCTGGCGGTTCAGCTCCCGCCAAACCCTTCCCGCCCCCTAGACAGCTCGGGGGGTACAGCGCCTCCAACTCCGCTACCAGCCCGGACACTTGAAGGTTCGAAGGCCTGTCGTGACCCGTGAGCGCACTGGATACTGGACACGGTACGGCCCAGGGAACCGGGGGAGGCAGCATGGCTGGACGTTCGCGGGCGCAATGGGGGCTGGTACGGGAGAAGGCGTTGCTGATCAGCGCGCTCCTGCTCATTTCCGGAAGCTGGCTGTGGCTGGCGACACTCCACCAGGCCGGGCCCGACGGCTCGACTGCGAACCAGTACCTGAACCTCCTTGGCAACACCCTGGTCCAGGCAGGTGCGGTGGCCCTGATCCTCGATCTGATCAACCTCAAGCGATATGCGACCCAGGAGCTGGTCGCCGCCCTGCTCTCCAGCGACGGATATCTGAGTCAGCTCAGCAGCCTGGAGCAGGAACGTCACCTCAAGCGCGCCGTCCGGGCCCGCTTCCCCAACGACGGTGGTGTGTCGCAGGCCGTGGACTGGCTGGTGGCGACGCTCGCCGCGCCACCGCGCAGCAGCTACCGGGCCGAGATCGAACTGTCGGACCAGCCGGCGCAGGAACGGTTCGCCGACTCCGCACCGCCGCTGCCGGACAGCGTGCTGCGGATCAAGGCGTCCTTCACCTACCGCACCGACGCCAACACCTCCCGCCGCCCGGTGCGGATCAACGGCGACGGCGTCATCCACTCCCAGCTGATCCCCATCCCGGCGAACACCGAACTCACCCGGCGCTTCCGAGCCGGGCAGCTGTCCGCGGAGGAGTGCCTGGTCTGGGTACGGCACGTGCTGCAGCCCAGCATCAAAGTGGTGCTGCCCAGCCACGCCGTACCCCTGCGGATCGAACCCGACCTCGGCGGCATCTCGCTCAGCGACAGCTCCAACGGCACGCTCTGGCTGGAGTTCGACGTGACCTGCCAGCAGATGCTGATGCAGCCCGGCGAACAGGCCTGGGTCACTTACACACACCGGCAGCTGTGCAACCGGCACGACAACTACGTATGGCGCTCGTCCGCCCGCACGTACGACTTCTCGTTCCGGGCGATCGGCTTCCAGGACTACCAGCTCATGCCGATCGCCAACCTCGCCTCCCAGTCGACGGTCAGCCAGCTCGACCTGCTCAACGACGAGATCCGCTGCTCCGGGATGATCCTGCCCGAGTCGATGTTCGCCTTCGCGTGGAGTCCCTGGTCCGAAGGCGTCAACGGCGTGCGGCAGTCGGTCGACGGGCAAACCGGTGAACCGCCCCGGCCCGAGCCCGATCCCGTCTGACGCGGTGGATCAGCCCTCCGAGGCGTACAGGTCGCGCCAGTTCTCGCGCGGGCGTACGACTCGCGGGCTGCCGCCCTCCACGACGATCTCCGGGGGACGCCGGTTGGTGTTGTAGTTGGAGGCCATCACCATCCCGTACGCCCCCGCGTCCAGGAAGGCGACCAGGTCACCGGGGACGAGGTCGGGCAGTTGCGCGTCCTGGGAGAACGTGTCGGTCGACTCGCACACCGGACCGACCACCTCGGTCGGCCCCACCGAGGGCGCTTCCCGCACGGGCACGATGCGATGGGCCGACGTACGGTACAGGGCGGGGCGGATGAAGTGGTGCATCCCCGTGTCCAGGACCAGCATCCGGCGACCGGGCCGGTGCTTGCGGTACAGCACCTTGGCCACCAGCACGCCCGCCGGGCCGGCGACCGACCGGCCGGGCTCCAGGAACAGGTCGAGGTCATCGCGCCCGGACAGCAGCGGAGCCAGCGCGGCCGCGAACTCCTCCGGCCCCGGCACGCTCTCCCCGCCGTGGTCGATGGGGAAGCCACCCCCGATGTCCAGCCGCCGGAACCCGGCCAGGCCCACCTGCTGCCCGTACTCCAGCACATCCAGCAGTACTTCGGTGGCCCGCACCATCCCCGCCGGTTCCGGCACCTGCGAGCCCACATGCATGTGCACGCCCAGCGGTTCCAGATCCGGGTACCGCCCGGCCGCGAAGCCGTCGACCAACTCCCGTGCCTCGTCGGCCGGAACCCCGAACTTCGCCCGCGCGCTCCCGGTCTGCATGGGCGCCAGCGTCGCCACCGTCACCGCGGGATTGATCCGCAGACCCACCCGTACCCGGCGCCCCACGCCCTGCGCGATCCTCTGCAGTGCGTCCAGCTCATCGGCCGACTCCACATTGACGAGCACCCCGTGGCGGACGGCCAGCAGCAGCTCCTCATCCGTCTTCCCCACGCCCGCGAAGGTGGTGTGCGCCGGGTCCCCGCCCGCGTCCAGCACACGGCTCAGCTCGCCACCGCTCACCACATCGAAACCCGACCCCAGTGCTGCGAACCTGGTAAGGATCGCCTGATTGGAGTTGGCTTTCACGGAGTACGAGACACGCCCGCCCAGCGGCGCGAACGCCTCCCGGACCCGGACCAGGTTCGCCACCATGGCGTCCAGCGAGTAGACATAAGCGGGAGTACCGACCCCGGCCACGACCCGGTCGAGCGGCAGCCCGTCCAGGCACAGGACGCCGTCGATGTATCGCACCGGCGTGGGCGTGGTGCAGTCCCGTGAAAGGGTGGGTGATACGTCCATTGGAGACCCTTCTCCCCTGGCAGTGCGGGCTGAGCAGCAGCTCACCGATCTGTTCGTGACACTACGCCACATCGTGTGGGGCGATGCACAGTTGCCCCTCTACCCCGCCGTCGCGGTCCATCCACGACCACGTCCGCAGATTCACCGGCTGCTCGTCGGCGGGGTTCGTCTCGATCTTCGGTGAGTGACGGCACAGTCGGTCGCGCGCCTAGCTGATCCACCTGTCGCCGATGAGCGGCATGCTTAACCTCGAAGCCGGAAACGACCCACGCAGAAAAGGGTCTTCGCAGGCTCCTGCCTGCGAAGACCCTTCGCACCGTCGGGACGACAGGATTTGAACCTGCGACCCCTTGACCCCCAGTCAAGTGCGCTACCAAGCTGCGCCACGTCCCGGTGCCCGTCTGACCTGGGGTTTCCCCTGACCGGACGTGCATGGAAACCATACCGCACTCGGGTCGATGGTCGCGCATGGCTTTTGTCCGGGGCTGCCGAGGAGCGGTCCGCGGCAACACTTGACCTGAAGTTTGGTTGAGGTTGCACGATCGTCCGCATGACGATCACCGAGGAACAGCGGCGTACGTACGCCCACGAGGACCTGCCCGGGCTCATGGGGCTGATGACGGGCGACGAGAAGCACGGCCCGGCGGCGACGTCCACGCTGGACGTGCTGTGGGTGCTGTACGACCGGGTGCTGCGGGTGGGACCCGAGCGTATGGCCGACCCGGGGCGGGACCGCTTTCTGCTGTCGAAGGGGCATGGCCCGATGGCCTACTACGCGGTGCTCGCCGCCAAGGGATTTGTGCCCGTGGACTGGCTGCCCGGGTTCGGGACGTACGCCTCTCCGCTCGGGCACCATCCGGACCGTGTGCTCGTGCCGGGGGCAGAGATCGGCAGTGGGTCGTTGGGGCACGGGCTGCCGATCGCTGTGGGTACGGCGCTGGGGCTGCGTGCGCAGGGCTTGCACGAGCCGCGGGTCTGGGTGCTGATCGGGGACGCCGAGCTGGACGAGGGCAGCAATCACGAGGCGATCGCCTTCGCGGGGCCCGCCGGGCTCGAGCGACTGCACACCGTCGTCGTCGACAACTCCTCCGCCAGCCATGCCCGGCCCGGCGGCATCGCCGCCCGTTTCGAGGCCGCGGGCTGGTCCGCGGTCACGGTCGACGGTCGCGATCACGAAGCGCTCCATGCCGCTTTCACCGCTCCGCATCCGGGCCGCCCGCATGTCGTCGTGGCTCAGGTGGAGCCGAAGAGCGCCTGAGACCCGCTTCCTCCTGCGGTATTGCCTCCACCACGAGAAAGGCCAGACCTTCCATGGACACGATGCGTGACCGTTTCGCCCCCGTCGTCTCACGGCTGCTCGACGAGGATCCGCGGGTCGCGGTCGTCCTCGCCGAGATCGGCAGGGACGCCTTCGCCGAGGCGCAGAGGCGACATCCGGACCGGGTGCTCAATGTCGGCATCCGCGAGCAGTTGCTGATCGGGGCCGGTGCGGGGCTGGCACTGACCGGGCTGCGGCCGGTCGTGCACACCTTCGCCAGCTTCCTCGTCGAGCGGCCCTTCGAGCAGGTCAAGCTGGATCTGGGGCATCAGAACGTCGGTGCGGTGCTGGTCAGTGCCGCCGGGTCCTTCGACTGGCCGGCGGGTGGATACACGCACATGGCTCCCGGCGACGTGGCCCTCCTCGACACCCTGGACGGCTGGACCGTGCACGTGCCCGGGCATCCCGACGAGGCCGAGACGCTGCTGCGGCATGCGGTCGCCGCGGGCGACGACAAGGTGTACGTGAGGCTGTCCGTGCAGTCGAACGCGGAGGGGTTTCCGGTCGACGGCGAGCGTTTCCTCACCGTCCGCGAAGGTCGCTCCGGCATTGTCGTCGCCGTCGGACCGATGCTGGACGCCGTGCTCGCCGCCACGGCGGAGCTCGACGTGACCGTGCTGTACGCGACGACCGTGCGCCCCTTCGACTCGGCCGCACTGCGCCGGGCGACGGAGACGGCCGGGACGGATGTCGTCCTCGTCGAGCCGTACCTGGCGGGCACGTCGACGGCCGCCGCGAACGACGCGCTGTCCGACGTCCCCCACCGCGTGCTGGGGCTCGGCGTGGGCCGTGGTGAGCTTCGCCGGTACGGCCGCATCGAGGAGCACGTGGCCGCGCACGGCCTGGACGCCCGATCACTGCGGGAACGGATCGGCAGGTTTGTATCGGGCGGTGGGGTGGGTGCGCGGGTCGCGTGAGGCGGGGCACCGGCGGGTGCCGAGGACGTCACCGCGCGGCCCGGGGCGTCACGGGGTGAGCCGGCGCCGAGACTGGTGAGCCAGAGGCGGCGGCTGTGAGTCAGGGCGTTGGGCGCGTGGCAGCCGGGCATGCCGGTGTGGGAGGGAGCGAGCCGAGCAGGCGGATGCGCGCCGTCAGCCTGTCGTCTGCGAACGCAGCCGCCGACCTGCCGTCCCCCGATCCGCCGCGGGAACAACGACGCGTACCGGGCGAAGAGCGAGCCAACCAAGCCAGCCAAGCCAGTCGATGCCCACCGCCAGCCCGCCGTCTCCGAACAAGGTCGCCGACCTGCCGCCCCCCGTGCCCCGATCCGCCACCGGTGCGTCAATGCCCGTAGTGGGAGAGAACAACCCGAGCAGGCGGATGTCCCCCGTCAGCCCGTTGTCTCCGAGCGCCGCCGCCGGTCGGTCGCCCCCGCTCCCGAGCCCCCCGCCGATGCGTCAGCGCGTATCAGGTTGCGTATCGCCGGTACCGAGAGCAGGGCGATCGGGATGGCGAAGCTCATCGCTGCGGCGGCGAGGAGGACGTGGTCTGCGCCGACGGCCGTGGCTGCGGGGCCGGCGAGGGCCTGGCCGACCGGCATCATCGCGAGGGAGCCGGCGACGTCGTATGCGTGGATGCGGTTGAGGACGTCGGGCGGGACCTGGGTCTGGACGCTCGTCGCCCACATCACGCCCCAGAAGGACATCCCGGCCCCGGCGACGGCCGCCCCGACCGCCATGGCCGGTACGCCGAGTCCGGCACCGACGGTCGCCGGGAAGCCGGCGAAGGCGAACAGGGAGAGGGCACCGGCGCGCAGCATGCGGCGGGGGCGCAGGCGCAGGGCGAGGAGGCCGCCGATGACGGTACCGGCGCCGAGGGCGGAGTTGACCACGCCGTAGGCGCGCGGGCCGTGCTCCTGGACCACCTCCGTCGCCACCAGCGGGACGGAGGGGCCCCAGACGGCGATCATGTACACGCACCAGATGGCGATCACGCCCCACAGCCACGTGCGCGCTCTGAACTCCCGCCATCCTTCGATCAGATCGGCCCGGAAGGCACTGCCTCCGCCGTGTCCCGCCGGACCGCTTCCCGGGGCCGGCGGGGGCAGCCGGAGCAGCAGCAGGCACAGGGCGCTGACCGCGTAGGTGGCCCCATGGGCCGCGAAGACGCCACCCGGCGAGGCGAAGCCCACCAGGACGCCTGCGAGCGCGGGACCGGCGAGCTGGGCCGCGGACTCGGCGACGCGTATGGCGCCGTTCGCGCCCTGGATGTCGGAGGCGAGCCGGGGCACCGTACTGGCGACGCCGGGCTGGAACACGGCGCCCGCGGCACCGTTGACGAAGCCGATGGCGCAGATTTCCCAGAGAGCGACGTGACCGGAGTAGAACAGCCCGGCGGCCAGGGACTGGGTGCCGAGGCGTACGAGGTCGGCGCCGATCATCAGCTTCTGTGTACTGAAGCGGTCGGCGATCACCCCGCCGAAGACCACAAGCCCGGCGAAGGCGACGGAGGTAGCGGCCATCGCGAGGCCGACCGCGCCCGCTCCGTACCCGTGTTGCAGCAGGCCCGCGGCGAGGGCGACGGGCAGCATGGTGTCACCGAGCCGGGCGACCGCACGCGCGACGAAGAACAGCGCGAAGTCCCGTGACCACACCGGTCCCACGCCTCCCCCCGGAGCCTGGGCTTCGGCAACGATGTCACGCGGTCCGCCGGCCGCTCCTTCCGAGCCGTCCAGCTGTTTCGCTTCCCCCACCCAGGCCCTTGGGTCCGGTGGCTGTGATGACGTCCCGGTCACCCTGTCCCACTCCCCTCCCCGCTGCCCGATCCCCCACGATCCCCGCATCCCGACGTGTCGGTGGTAGCCGAAGCCCCCTCCGCTCCGGCTCCCACACCCGACTTAGGATCATGTCACGGGCCACTGACAACGCTCGAAGCGTTTTCAGTCCGCGTCCGGAAGCCCCAACTCCGGGTAGGCGTCCAGCAGTCGGGGCGGGGCCGCCTGGCGCCAGGAGTCCGCGAGGATGTCGCGCAGTTCGCCCTCGTCCTCGATCGCGGCGAGACGGGCTCTGACCCAGGCGAACTGCGCCTCGTGGTCGGCGATCCAGAACTTGCCCGGCTCGGCCAGCACCAGTTCGTCGCGCTCCTCCTTGGGGCAGCGCACGGCGATGGAGGTCTCGTCCTCGGGCAGCGTGGCGAACATCTTCCCCGCCACCCGGAACGTGGGCATGCTCCAGGCGATCTTCTCCGTCGTGTCCGGCAGAGCGAGGCAGATACGGCGTACGTCTTCGGCATCCGGCATGCTCCGCACCGTAGCCGCTGCCACTGACAATCACCTGGTGAGGGCGTCGGGCGACTACCTCACGCTGCTGTTGGGCCCAGCTTCTTGAAGTAGATCGACGTCGGCCGCAGCACGCCGTCCGGGGCGGCCGCGTAGTCCGGTATCGCTCCGATCCGGGTCCAGCCGGCCGTGCGGTAGAGGTGCTCGGCGAGGCTGTCGGTCTCGGTGTCCAGGTGCAGCAGGGTGATGCCCGCCGCGGCGGCGGCCTCCTCCGCGGTGGTCAGCAGTGTGCGGCCGAGGCCCTGTCCCCGGGCGTCCCGGTGCACCATCAGCTTGACCAGTTCGGCGCGGTGGCGGCTGTTGGGCTTGTCCGGGAAGGCCAGGCTGACGGTGCCCACCACCCGCTCACCGTCGAGCGCCGTCCACACGGCGAGCTGCCCGGCGGCGACGGCCGCGGCGCGCTCCTTCCACCAGACGAGGGCCTCGGCGCGGTCGAGCGGTGCGAGGAAGCCGATGGAGGCGCCGCCGTCCACGGTGTCGACGAGAAGGTCCGCCAACGCGTCCACGCGCGCGTGCAGTTCATCGCAGTCCAGCCGGTTCACGATCACGGCAGCACCACCGCCAGGACGTAGCGCACGTCGTCCGGTCCCGCGCACCGGAACCGCGTCGGCCCCCACACCCTCAGCCGCAGACAGTCCCCGGTGCCGAGGTGGTGCTCCACCTCCTGTGCCGTCACCTCGAGTGCTCCTTCCAGAACCCAGATGTGCTGTTCGAGGCCGGGCACGGGTGGCCGGTCGTACGCGATGTCCGCGCCCGCGGTCAGCCGTCCCTCGACGAGTTCGCCGCGCAGCCCCGCGTGCGGCGGCGACACGGACCGTCGTACGAACCCGGAGGCCCGGTCCTCCCAGACCTGCTGCTCGGCGGCCGCCACCAGCAGCGCCGGCTCCGCCTCCACCTCGCTGAGCAGCTGGGACATGGTCCGCCCGTACACACCGCACAGGCGGTTCAGGAGCGAGGCGGTGGGGCTGATCTCGGCCCGTTCGGCGCGGGAGAGCGTCGAGCGGCTGACCCCGCTGCGCTCCGCCAACTCCCCCAGCGACCAACCCCGTTCGGCCCGCAGCTCGGCCAGCCGGGCACCGAGCCGGGCGTCGACCGGATCGGGCCCGGTCTCAGCGACATCCTGTTTCATATTCGGGATGCTATCCCAGATCAGAGACGGCGGGTCCTGTGGCTCCCGTCACGCTCCCCGGTCCCTGTGTCCGCGCCGCCTCGTCGAGCGCCGCCAGCACCGGCCGGATCAGCGGATGATCCTCGGCTCCCCGCCGTACCGCCGCGAACACCCGGCGGGTGGGTGCCGTCCCGTCCACCGGACGCACGACCACGCCCGTGAGGTCCATTCCGCGCAGTGCCGAGCGTGGTACGAGGGCCACGCCCGCGTCCGAGGAGGCGAGGGCCACGACGGCCCGGAAGTCGTCGGAGGAGTGTTCCAGGCGGGGCTGGAATCCGGCGCTCTCGCAGGCCAGGACGACCACTTCGTGGCAGGGGTTGCCGGGGTACGGGCCGATCCACGGGTCCTTGGCCAGGTCGGCCAGCGGGATCTCGGGGGCGTCGGCCAGCCGGTGGCTCACCGGGACGACCGCGTCGAAGGGCTCGGCGTACAGCGGTACATGGGTCAGGCGCGGGTCGTCGGCCGGTGGCGCCCCGCGGTACTCGACCGCGACCGCGACGTCGACCTGACGGTCCAGGACCATCGGCAGGCTGGCGTCGCCCTCGGCGTCCTGGACGCGGATGCGGATGCCGGGCGCGGAGGAGGCGAGGCGGGCCACGGCCGGCGCCACGACCAGGGCGATGCCGGTCGCGAAGGAGGCCACGGTGACCGTGCCTGCGGCGCCCGAGCCGTAGGCGGCGAGTTCGGCCTCCGCCCGCTCCAGCTGGGCGAGGACCGCGTTGGTGTGGCTGAGCAGGATCTCGCCGGCCGGGGTCAGCCGTACGCCCTTGGCGCCGCGCTCGACCAGGCGGTGGCCCGTCTCCTGTTCCAACGCCGTCAGCTGCTGGGAGACGGCGGAGGGCGTGAGATACAGCGCGGCGGCAGCCGCCGTCACGGTGCGGTGGTCGGCCACCGCACGGAGGATGTGGAGCCGCCGCGCTTCGATCATGAGATCGATTATCTCAATATGTCCGGGACGGCCGGATCAGGCCTCCAGTTCCGCCCGCGCCGCCACGAAGGCGTCCACGGCCCGGTTGACGTCGTCCGTCGAGTGGGCGGCGGACAGCTGCACACGGATACGGGCCTGCCCCTGCGGCACCACGGGGTAGGAGAAGCCGATCACGTACACGCCCCGCTCGAGCAGCAGCTCCGCGAGGCGGCCCGCCTTGGTCGCGTCGCCGATCATCACGGGGGCGATGGCGTGGTCGCCGGGGAGGATCTCGAAGCCCTCCTCGGTCATCCGGCGGCGGAACAGGGCGGTGTTCTCGGCCAGGCGGCTGCGCAGGTCGTCCGCCGACTCGAGGAGGTCGAGGACCTTCAGGGAGGCGGCGGCGATCACGGGCGCGAGAGTGTTCGAGAAGAGGTACGGCCGCGAGCGCTGGCGCAGGAGCGCGACGATCTCGGCGCGGGCGGCGACATAGCCGCCGGACGCCCCGCCGAGCGCCTTGCCGAGTGTGCCCGTGATGATGTCGACGCGGTCCATGACACCATGCAGCTCAGGGGTGCCGCGGCCGCCGGGACCGACGAAGCCGACGGCATGGGAGTCGTCGACCATGACCATGGCGTCGTAGCGGTCGGCGAGGTCGCAGATCTCACGCAGGGGTGCCACATAGCCGTCCATGGAGAAGACGCCGTCGGTGACGATGAGCCGGCGCCGGGCGTCGGACGCGTCCTTCAACTGCCGTTCCAGATCGGCCAGATCACGGTTGGCGTAACGGAAGCGGCGGGCCTTGGACAGGCGGATGCCGTCGATGATCGACGCGTGGTTGAGGGCGTCGGAGATGACGGCGTCCTCGGGGCCGAGCAGGGTCTCGAAGACACCGCCGTTGGCGTCGAAGCAGGAGGAGTACAGGATGGTGTCCTCCTGGCCGAGGAAGGCGGAAAGGCGCGCTTCCAGCTCCTTGTGCACCTCCTGGGTGCCGCAGATGAAGCGGACCGACGCCATGCCGTAGCCCCAGCGGTCCAGGGCCTGGTGCGCGGCGGCGACGACCTCGGGGTGGTCGGCGAGGCCGAGGTAGTTGTTGGCGCAGAAGTTGAGGACCTCGCCGGGGCGACCTCCCGCGGTGACGTTCACGGTCGCGGACTGCGGGGTGCCGATGACGCGCTCGGGCTTGTGCAGGCCCGCGGCGCGGATCTCGTCGAGGGTGGCGCGCAGGTCGTCGCGCACGGAGTCGAACATGGGGAAGCTCCTGAAAGTGCTGACGGGTGAAGGGAGTTACACGGTCCAGTCGAGGATGACCTTGCCGCCGCGGCCGCTCGCCGCGTCGGCGAACGCCGCCTCGAAGTCGCCGTAGCCGTACCGGCCGGTGATCACGGGTGACAGGTCGAGGCCGGCTTCGAGCAGCACCGACATCGCGTACCAGGTCTCGAACATCTCCCGGCCGTAGATGCCCTTGACGGTGATCATCGAGGTGACGATGCGGGCCCAGTCGACCGGGAACTCCTGGGCGGGCAGACCGAGCATGGCGATACGGCCGCCATGTGTCATGTTGGCGATCATGTCGCGCATGGCCTCGGGGCGGCCGGACATCTCCAGGCCGATGTCGAAGCCCTCGCGCAGCCCCAACTCCCGCTGTCCGTCGGCGATTTCCGACTCCGCCACGTTCAGCGCGAGGCTCACGCCGATCTTCCTGGCCAGCTCCAGCCGCTCCTCGCTGACGTCGGTGATCACGACGTTGCGGGCGCCCGCGTGCCGTGCCACCGCGGCGGCCATCAGGCCGATGGGGCCGGCTCCCGTGATGAGCACGTCCTCGCCGACCAGCGGAAAGGAGAGCGCCGTGTGCACGGCGTTGCCGAACGGGTCGAAGATCGCGGCGACGTCGAGGTCGACGGGCACCCGGTGCACCCACACATTGGCGGCGGGCAGGGCGACGAACTCCGCGAAGGCCCCGTCGCGTCCGACGCCGAGCCCGACCGTGGACCGGCACAGATGCCGCCGCCCGGCCAGACAGTTGCGACACTTCCCGCAGACCAGGTGCCCCTCGCCGCTCACCCGGTCGCCGACGGCGATGTCCGTGACATCACGGCCGGTCTCCACGACCTCGCCGACGAACTCGTGCCCCGCCACCAGCGGCGTACGGATGGCTCGTTGCGCCCAGCCGTCCCAGGCCCGGATGTGCAGATCGGTCCCGCAGATGCCGGTCCGCAACACCTTGATCAGTACGTCACCGGGCCCGACGGCCGGCTCCGGCACGTCCGCGAGCCACAGCCCGGGCTCAGCCTTCTCCTTGACCAGCGCCTTCACGTACGGCTCCTGTGGGTGCGACCCCGGGACCGGGCATGCCGAAGGCGCCCGTATCCGGGGAGAGGGGTGGAATCGCAAAGCAATCTGCCGCACGACGCCACCCCCGGTCCATCGAGGTTTTCTTAAGCCGCGCCGCAGCTCCGCTTCACACCCGGCCCGCCCGCCCCACCCCTGTCCTTGTGGCGGGCGCGGTCGGCAAGGCCGACTCGATCATGGTTGCGTTTCGGAGGCCTTGGCCCGCTCGATCTCGGACTGCGCGGCCGTGAGCGTCATGGCGCCGTCGCACACCGCACGGTGCAGGGAGTTCTCCAGCCGGTCGTCCGCACTGGCCCGGGAGAGCGGGACGGGGCGCAGATTCGCCGGGTCCGCCGGAGCCCCGCCCAGTTCGAGGGGGATGATGTGGTCTTCCTCGTAGTGCGAGGGGTCCTTGTCCGCCGCGCCGGACGCCGCGAGTTGCTCCCTCTTCAGCTGCTCGGTCACATGGACCGGCGGGCGTATCGACGCCGTCCAGCCCGGCACGCAGATCGTCGAGTGGATCGTGGCCTGGGTGACGTCCGGGTTGAGGGTCCCCACCTGCCCACCAGGTGCGCTGGGCACCGGTGTCCGAGTCGGGGAACTCGTCGCTACGAGGTGCAGCGAGCCGTAGGTGATCGTCCCGTTCTCGACGACGTACGAACCGGCATAGTCGGCGGTGCTTCCATCGGTGTGCAGGGCGTGGAGGTGGACATCGACCGTGTTCCCGTTCACGTCGTCGATGCCGATCACGTCGGCGACGGTGTCGGCGAAACCGCCCGCGAAGTCGGCGTAGGGCCTGCCGAGGTGGCTTCCGCCCAGATCCCACGCCCGGCGGTAGTCGTGGGCGTTGATCGCGGCGTAGAAGCTCTCGACGACAGAGGCGGGATCCGCCGGGCTGGTGCTGGGAGCTGCCGTCGCCGTGTCCGGCGCCGAAGGGGTCGCCGGGGTGCTGGGCGGCGGCGGGCGTGGTGTCCCGGTCGCGGTCGATGCGGTCGGGGGCGAGGCCGCGGACGTACCGGCGTGCTCGCTGCAGCCGGCGAGACCGAGGCCGACGGTGAGGCCGAGTACGGCAGCGGTTCCCGACGCCTTCATGCTTCACGACCGGCGGGACGGGCGAGCGGTCGAGGCGTTCGCGCACACACTCCGAGAGTACTTTGCACGCTTATGTGCCGATAGCGGAGCGAGAGCAGACCGGGTCAGCCAGGGAGTCTGTGCGGATCGTCGGCGGGCAGCCAGGCGTCCGGGGTGTGGATGCCCAGGTCGCCGACGCCCTCGCAGAGGGCGTCGACGGCGGCGAGGACCCCGGCGCGGTCCTCGGCCTCCCGCCGGACGAGGGACCAGGTCCAGTAGACCTTCGGGTCGACGATCTCTCGGCGGACCAGGTCGGGCGGGAGCGGAGTGGTCTGTCCCTTGGGCGAGTTGAGGACCGGACGGCGGCAGCGGCGGACGTGGTCGAAGAAGGCGGGGCCGGTGACGGCCCCGTCGGAGATGCGCACGGTGCGGGCCCCGGTGGCCTGTGCGAGCTCCTCGGCGTACACGTTCCAGGACGCCCAAGCGGTGATGTCGTCGTCGATGAGGACGTCGGTGTCCCGGGCCGCCACATCCGGTACGTCGTGGGTGTCGCCGCCCTTGGCCACGGCGTACAGCCGGTCGGCGCCGATCAGCCGGGCCCGCAGCCCGAGCCGCTCGAGGTCCGCTCTGCGCAGCCAGCACACGGCCAGGTCCAGGCTGCCGTCGGCCACCCGGGCGGCCTGGGTGTGCGAAGGCGCCACCCAGGCGTCGACGTGCACTCGGGCCACCGCTGCCGTACGCGAAATCAGGTCCGGGGGAAGCCAGTTGACGTAACCGAGGCGTACCGACTGGGAGCCCGACAGCCGGCCGGCCCGGCGCTTGAGGTCGTCGGCCCGTTCCAGCAGGGCGCGGGTGTGCGGGAGGAGGTCGGCTCCGGCGGGGGTGAGGGAGACCGAGCGGCGGTCCCGGTCGAACAGGCGGACGCCCAGGTCCCGTTCGAGCGCCTTGATCTGCTGGGAGAGCGAGGGGCCCGCGATGAGCAGCCGCTCGGCGGCCCGGCCGAAGTTCAGTTCCTCGGCGACCGCGACGAAGTAGCGCAGCTGGCGCAGTTCCACGCGCGCCATGCTACGCGCGCTGGGAGGCTGAGCCTCTCAGCAGTGAGGCAGCCGGTCGTGGCATCGGTGCTGGTCACGGGCGCACGATGGGCCCACCAACGACGATCGGAGCACATCATGCGCGAGTTCCTGGTCGAGATCACCACCACTGTCCCGGAGGGCACCGGCCAGGACGAGGTCGACCGGCGGCGGGCCGCCGAGGCCGTCCGCGCGCGGGAGTTGGCCGGCACCGGCCATCTGGTCCGGCTGTGGCGCCCCGTGGGCGAGTTGCGCAGCATCGGCGTGTGGCGGGCCGCCGACGAGGCGGAGCTGCACGAGAAGGTGCTCGGCACGCTGCCGCTGCGCCCGTGGATGACCGTCGCCGTCACCCCGCTCGAGTCCCACCCCAACGACCCGGGCCGGGTCGACGGCACCCGATGAGCACCCCCTCCTCCCCCTGGACCCATGTCGCGCGGACCGCGGCGGCGCTCGCGGCCGCCATGGGAGTCGGGCGCTTCGTCTACACGCCGATCCTGCCCCTGATGCACACCCAGGCGGGCCTGTCCGCCGGTGCCGGAGCCGACCTGGCGACCGCCAACTACGCGGGTTATCTCGTCGGGGCGCTCGCAGGCATCCTGCTGCCCTCGCTGGTGCGATCCCGTACTGTCCTGCGCGGCTCCCTGCTGCTACTGACCGCGACCCTCGCCGCCATGCCCCTCACCCACAGCACCACGCTGTGGGGCATGCTGCGCCTGCTGGCCGGGGTGGTGAGCGCCCTGGTGTTCGTCGTCGCCGCGAGTTCCCTCCTGCACCATCTGCGCGGGCACCCGGCGCACCTGCCCGGCTGGGCCATCGGCGGTGTCGGCGCCGGTATCGCGCTGTCCGGCCTGGTGCTCCTGGCGCTGCGGTCCGTCGCGGACTGGCGGGTCGCCTGGTGGGCCTCGGCCGCGCTCACCGCGCTGCTGACCGTCGGCGCGTGGAACCTTCGGCCGGAGGCGGCCGCCCCCGCGAGCAGCGAGAAACCAAGGAGTACGGCGCCCCGCACACACCGCTGGTTCGGCGCACTGCTCGTGAGCTACTCCCTGGAGGGCATCGGCTACATCGTCGCCGGAACCTTCCTGGTCGCGGCGATCGGCCGGCGCTCCCCCGGCTGGGTCGGCAACGGCTCCTGGGTGCTGGTGGGGCTGGCCGCCGTGCCGTCCCCGGCGCTGTGGGCGTGGCTGGGCCGCCGCTGGTCCCGGCCCGCGCTGCTGCTCGCCGCGCTGGTGGTGCAGGCAGTCGGTATCGCCCTGCCCGCCCTGATCGGCTCAGTGGCTGCCGCACTCCTCTCGGCGGTGCTGTTCGGCGGTACCTTCCTGGGCATCAGCATGCTGGCCCTGGCCACCGGGTCCCATCTGCGCTTCCCCCGCTCGGTCGCCCTGCTGACCGCCGGATACTCGGTCGGCCAGATCCTGGGCCCGCTCGCCGTCACCCCGCTGCTGCACCACGGCTACCAGCGGGCGCTGCTGCCGGCCGCCCTCGTGGTCCTCGCCGCGGCCGCGGCCGCCGCCGTGCTGCGGATCGGCTTCCCGCACGACATGGTCGTAGTACGACACACAGCCCCGCCGCGGCAGCGAGAATCGACTGAGGACGCCGGCCTGCTCAGTTCCTGTCCGGCGGATCGGGGCGGCGGTGGGTAACCTCGGCTTGCAGCCGTCCTGCCGCCGAAAGGCTGAGGAGGGCGGCGACGCGGAGTGTCGGCGGCCGGCGACAACGCCGCAGATGCGCGTGCCGGACCCGCGACGCCGGCCTGATCCACCGGGCAGGCCCCGAGGCCGGCCCCGACGTCCTCGCCCCGCCCTCGGACAACTGACGTGGAGCCGCCCATGAACACCGCACGGGACCTCGCGATCGTCGCCCTGGACGCGGCGCCCAGCCGCCAGGTCCAGCAGGGCGAACTGTCGCTCGCACTCGCGGGAGCCGAGGTGCTCGACCTCATCGAGGCCCTGGCCCTCGCCCTGGACGGTGACCGCATCCTGCCCAGCGCACCGTCACCCACCGGCGACCGCCTGTTGGACGAGGCCGCCTCCTCCCTCGTACGGCAGGAGCCGTACGAGTCGGTCGAGGAGTGGCTGTGGCGCCGGGGCCGCGGGCTGTCCTCGGCCTACGTCGACGACCTGGAGCGGGTGGGGCTGACCGCCCGGCCGCGCGGGCGCCGGCTTCCGCTGCGGGCCGGGCGGGCCGAGCTGGTCGACTCGCCGGCCCGGCAGCAGGCCGAGGAGCGCTGGGCCTCGGGCGAGCCGGTCCTCGCCGCCCTTGCCGCCGCCGCCGGGATCCACGAGGAGCAGGCCGAGGAGCAGGACGACCTCTCCGGTGAGGCGGTCACGACCGTACTGGCTGCCGTCGGCGATGCGGTGATGGAGTTGGAGGCCGTACGGCAGCGGAAGGCGATCGAGGACGCCGCGTTCGACAACGTGTGGCGCGGCTATTGAGCACTCGGCGCGGGCGCAGCGACGGGCGCGCGTCGATCGTCTGCGGCTTCGTCGTAGCTGGTCGCACGGTTCCCCGCGCCCCGGAAAGCCGCTGCGCGGCACTGTCTCGTCGAAGAGCCGCCACAGCGCTCGCCCGGTGGCCGGCCGTGCCCGCCGTCACAGCAGCGGGAGCCCGTCCGCCTCCCGTCGCTCCAGCCGGGCGACCAGGTCTGCCGCCGTCGACTTGATGGTCTCCAGGCCGGGCCTGCCCCAGGGGCGCGGCTCCACGTCGACGACGCACACGGTGCCGAGCACCATCCCCGTACTGTCGATCAGCGGCGCGCCCAGATAGGAGCGGATGCCGAACTCGTCGACCACCGGATTGCCCGCGAACCGTGGGTAGTCGCAGACGTCCTCCAGGACCAGTGCCTTGCGCCGGACCACCACATGGGGGCAGAAGCCGTGGTCGCGGGCCAGTTCGCGGCCCAGGACGGGCGTGCTGCCGTCCGCCTTCACCACGGGCCGGGCCACGTCCGAGAGGTGCAGGCCCGCGAAGAACTGCCGGTTCTCGTCGATGAAGTTGACCATGGCGTACGGCGTCCCGGTGAGCTCGGCGAGGTGGTCCGCGTAGACGTCGAGGGCGGGGTCCGGGTGTTCTGCGAGGCCCAGCTGACCGAGGCGCCGGGCCCGGGCGGGGGCCTCCTTGTCCTCGGGGGTGAGCAGCAGACGACCGGCCGGGCGCGACGGGTCGTACCTCATGAGCGGGCTCCGTCACTGTGGACGCAGGGCATATACGGGCTCCGTGGCGGTGTGCGGGGATCACATGTGGGCGCCGTGGCTCGGCGCGTGCGCCGGGGCGTGGGCGATGAGGTGCCGTACGAGGGTCAGCAGGGTCTGCACCCCCGAGCTGGAGATCCGGGCGTCGCAGCGCACGACGGGGATCGCCGGGTCGAGGTCGATGGCGGCGCGTACCTCCTCGGGGTCGTAGCGGTACGAGCCGTCGAACTCGTTGATCGCGACGATGAAGCCGAGGCCGCGCTGCTCGAAGAAGTCGACGGCCGCGAAGCACTCCTCCAGGCGGCGGGTGTCGGCGAGGATCACCGCGCCGAGCGCGCCCTCGGAGAGCTCGTCCCACATGAACCAGAACCGCTCCTGCCCGGGCGTGCCGAACAGGTACAGCACATGTTCCGGGTCGAGGGTGATGCGGCCGAAGTCCATGGCCACCGTCGTCTCGACCTTGTTCTCGATCCCGTCGAGAGAGTCGGTCGCGGCGCTGACCGTGGTGAGCAGCTCCTCCGTGCTGAGCGGCGCGATCTCGCTGACCGCGCCCACGAAGGTCGTCTTGCCGACTCCGAACCCGCCCGCCACCAGGATCTTCAGTGCGGTGGGGAAGGGGTCAGAGCTGTCGTCGTAGTCCATCGAGCACTGCCTCCAGAAGGGCCCGGTCAGTCGGGTTGTGGTGGAACTCGGGTGGCTTGGTGGTGAGCGCCCCGCAGTCGACGAGGTCCGACAGCAGCACCTTGGTGACCACCGCCGGCAGCTTCAGGTGGGCGGCGACCTCGGCGACCGAGACGGGAGCGCGGCACAGGTCGAGCGCCTGCGCGTGTTCGGGGCCGAGGTAGCCGAGGGGGGTGGCCCCGGTGGCCATCACGTGCGACAGGAGGTCGAGCGCGATGGTGGGCCGGGTGCGGCCGTTGCTGACCGTGAAGGGGCGCACCAGCCGACCGGCCGCGTCGTCGAGCCAGGGCCCGTCGCCGACCGCCGCCACGCTCAAGGCCTCATCGCCGTGGGTTCGACGGCGTGCTGCCGGGGCGCGGTGACCAGGTAGGGGCGGACGCTCTTGACCAGCATCGCCATCTCGTAGCCGAGCACCGCCGCGTCGGCCTCGCGGCCGGCCAGTACGGCGAGACAGGTGCCGGAGCCGGCGGTGGTCACGAACAGCAGCGTCGAGTCGAGTTCGACGACGACCTGGCGGACGTCTCCGCCGTCGCCGAAGCGGACCCCGGCGCTGCGGCCGAGGGAGTACAGGCCGGAGGCCAGCGCGGCCATGTGGTCGGCGCTGTCGGGATCGAGGCCGTGGACCGACTTCACGAGCCCGTCGCAGGACAGGAGTACCGCACTGGTCGTGTGGGGTACGCGCTGCACGAGGCCGCTCATCAGCCAGTCGAGATCGGATACATGGCCGGTGGGCGCATCGCTCGCCATGGTGGATCGACTCCTTGGGGTACGAAGGTCTGCGGGAGCGGTGGGGGTGGGAACAGGGGTGGTCATCCGGCTGGTGCGCTCCCGTCGTGCCGGGTGGGACGGTCGGTGCCGCGCGCGGACGCGGGGCGCGCCTCGGCTATGTGGGCCGGGTCCATGTGCGGTGGATCAGTGGAGGGCGGCGGGGTGGTGGCGGTGACGTCCGTGTGGCGGACGTCCAGGGACGAGCTCGGGAGGAGGGATGCGGCCCCGGTGTGAGCCGGGTCGGTGAGGGGGCGCGACTCGATGCGCGCCGTCTGCTCCATGGGCTCCGGGGCCGGGTAGGCAGCCTCCGTGCGCGCCGATTCCATGTGCGCCGAATCCACGTGTGACGCATCCATGTGGGACGCATCCATGTGTGGCGAGGACATGTGGTCCGGCTCCAGGTGCGCGGATGAGGCCGTGCGTACGGCGCCTGTGTACTCCGATGAGTACTCCGAGTGCTCCGCGTACTCGGAGCGCTCCGACTCGAGGCTCTGCTGGGCCTCCGCCAGGCCGATGCCGCGCTGGAAGGCGGCCATCAGGCCCGGGTCGTGGCCGGCGAGGTACTCCGACTCCTGGCGTGGCGCCGGGCCGTCCCGCAGCTGGGGTGCGATGTGCTCCTGGGCACGGCGGCGCGGCAGTTGGGGCTTGCCCATGGTGCCGCGGACGGTGCCGGTGCGGGGCGTGGGCGGGGTGGCCGCGTTCTCCTCGACGAGCCGCCGGTCGTCGGGCCGGATGCCGGGCAGGGCCTCCGCGGGATTGGCCCGCTCCTCGTGGGCCCCGCGCACCGGGAGCGGCGCCGGTCCGCCGCCGGCCCCGGTGCTGCCGCACGGCGGATTGCCGTTCGGGGCGGCGGTCGTGTGCTGCGCGGGCGGCGGGGGCGTGACGCGACGCCCGGCGGTCTCGGGTCGGGGACCGGGCGACGCCTGCGGCTGCGGCTGGGCGCGCGGCGGGATGGACGGCTCGGACATCCCCGTCGCACCCGTGACACCGTGCGGCTGCGCCGCACCCCCGGGTACGCCCGGCGTCGCGCCCAGCAGCCCCTGCGGTACGACGAGCACGGCCTGCACTCCGCCGTAGATGTTGGTCTGCAGCCGGACGTTGATGCCGTGCCGCCGGGCGAGCTGCGAGACCACGAACAGTCCGATGCGGCCGTCCGCGAGCAGGCTGGCCACATTGACCTGGTCGGGGTCGGCGAGCAGGGCGTTCATCTTCTTCTGCTCGGCGACCGGCATACCGAGACCGCGGTCCTCCACCTCGACGGCGAGTCCCGAGGTGACGAGGTTGGCGCGGAGCAGGACCTGGGTGTGCGGGGCGGAGAACACCGTGGCGTTCTCGACGAGTTCGGCCAGCAGGTGGATGACGTCGGCGACGGCGTGGCCGCGCAGGGTGCCGTCGATCGGCGGCACCAGCTTGACCCGGGAGTACTGCTCGACCTCGGCGATGGCGGAACGCAGCACCTCGGTCATGGAGACGGGGTTGCTCCACTGCCGGCGGGAGACGGCGCCGCCGAGGACGGCGAGGTTCTCGGCGTGCCGGCGGATCCGGGTGGCGAGGTGGTCGACGTGGAAGAGGCCCTTGAGCAGGTCGGGGTCCTCGATCTCGTTCTCCAGATCGTCGAGGATGGAGATCTCCCGGTGCACCAAGGACTGCAGCCGCCGGGCGAGGTTCACGAAGACCTCGAGCTTCTGCTCGCTGCCTGCCTGGCTGGAGAGCTGGGCGGCCTGGACGACGGCGGTGACGGCGCCGTCGTGCGCGCGGGTCAGATCGGCGGCGAGCAGCTCGAAGTCGTCGGCATCGTCCGCGGGGGCGCTGCGGGGCTTGCGCGGGGGCGGGGTGTCGCCGCGGCGCAGCGAGTCGACGAGGGCGCGCAGATCGGCCTCGCCGCGGCCGCTGATGCGGCGCAGGGCGCCGAGGCGGTCGCTCACCGACCGGGCGGTGCGGTCGGCGGCGACGGAGGCGATCAGGATCCCTGTGAGCGCCACCGCGGCGGCACCGGCCAGCACCCCCCACAGCGTGAGGCTGGGCCGTGCTCCCGTGGTGCGGACGGTGAACAGGACGGCCGCGCTCGCGCTCAGGGCGACCGCGACCGGCGGCAGCACGGCGAGCCGCAGCAGTTGGGGCCGTATGCGTGTCTCGGGCAGCGAGGGGACGGGACGGGCAACCGGCCGTCCGTGCCGCCCGCCCTCGCGGCGGTCTGCGCGTGCGGCCGGTGCGCGAAGGTGAGACATCGGTGTCCTCGTCGTACTGATCCGTCGGTGCCTGGGGCGCGTGCTGCGCGGTTCGGGCATGCGTCGCCCGATGGACACTCACAGTAGTCGCCAACGCATCATGTGCGGTGGGCAGTTGACAAAGTCCCACGCACAGCGTCCCGCTCTGGTATGAGGGCTCGTACGACAGACCGATAAACCCAGCGGGCACATGATCCCGCCGAATGAAGGATCGATCAGAGCTGGTCAGAAGCGGTCACCAGGAAAGAGTGAGGGCCGGGGTGCGACTGCTCCCCGGCCCTCGCCGAATGCTCTTTTCTGTACGCCCGACAGCCCGCCGGGACCGGTTCGGGACGCTCACGCGCCTCCAGAAGTCATCCCCCGAACGTCACTGAGTGTATTGACCTAGCCCTTCGGCTGGGTGAAGCGGATGCTGTTGCCGAAGGGGTCGCGCAGGCCGCAGTCGATTCCGTACGGCCGCTCGGTGGGCTCCTCGGTGAACTCGACGCCCTTGGCCTTGAGGGTCTCGTACGTCTTGCGGCAGTCCTCGGTCCGGAAGATGAGGAAGCCGCCCGTCGCGCCCTTGGTGAGCAGCTCGCGGACCTGCTCCGCGGTCTCCTCCGACAGCCGCGGCGGGCCCGGCCGCTCCAGCAGGACCTCGCGGTCGGGCTGGCCGGGGACGTTGATGGTGAGCCAGCGCATGAAGCCGAGGTCGGCGTCGGTGTTGACCTCCAGGCCCAGCTTGCCGACGTAGAAGTCGAGCGCCTCGTCCTGGTCGAGGACGTAGATCTGCGAGTGCGTGATTGCTGTGAACATGAGCATCACGCTACGAGCCCGGCCCCGCGAAAACTTATCCGAAACTGCTCTGTCCGCCGAGGAACGAGCAGAAGGACGAACGTTCGGACCGACGAGGGGTCCATCAGGCGCTCGGCCGCATCCACGCCATCGTGAAGCAGGTGGGGACGTCCAGGGCGACGGCCTGCTTGCGGTACTCCCTGGGCGAGCGGCCGACGACGTCGCGGAAGGTGCGGCTGAAGGTGCCCGGGCTGCCGAAACCGACCTCGAAGCAGATGTCCGTGATGCTGCGGTCGGTCTCCCGGAGCAGGAACATGGCGCGCTCGACGCGGCGGCGCTGCAGATAGCGGTGCGGTGTCTCGCCGAACGTGGCGCGGAAGGTGCGGGCGAAATACGCCGGGGAGACATGGGCGATCCGGGCCAGGGCGGGCACGTCCAGCGGCTGCGCGTAGGCGCGGTCCATCGCGTCCCTGGCCCGCAGCATGCGGCGGTTCGATTCTTCGGCGGCGCGGCTCACGGCGCCATCACACCACGGTTCGCCTCGTCAGGGCCCCTGGCTAGCCTGGTGGGGAGACGGGGCCGCCGTTCGACGGCCCGAACGGAAGGAGCCCTCATGGAGCCTCCACACGACGAGGTTGCCGTCGCCCGTCCCGGCGACCGGCGGCCCGGGCCCGCGACACCGGGAATGGACCGGCAGGAGGCGTTCGCCACCGACGGCATGTGGTCGGGATTCGTCCGCACCGAACCCGGGGCGGCCTCCGGCTGGCATCACCACGGCGAGCACGAGTCGGTGATCTACGTCCTGACCGGCGCTCTGAGGATGGAGTTCGGCCCGGACGGCTCGCGCACGGTCGAAGCCGGTCCCGGCGACTTCATCTACGTTCCCAAGGGCGCCGTGCACCGGGAGAGCAATCCGTCGGCGGAACCTGCCGACATCATCGTCACCAGGGCGGGGACGGGGCAGTCCACGTTCAATGTGGAGGGGCCCGCGCAGGGCTGAGACGCCGGCTCGCGCCCCCTTCGGCCGGCGGTGTCGTCAGCGAAGGGCGGCCAGCTCCCCGCCCGGCAGGTGGATCCAGCCCTCCTGCCCGGCGGCCGCGCGCTCCTGCGCGGTCTCCGGCCACCGGGTGTCCCCGACCAGAACGGCCCGCGCGACCAGGGCGCAGAGCAGGGCGTCCAGGTGGTCGTGGCTGTCGGCGCACGTGGAGCGCACGGGCTCGGGCAGGACCGGCCCCAGGCCCTCCTCGACCGTGAGAAGGATGCGCTCGCGGACCTCGCGCGCCTCGGGCGTGGCGCTCTTGTAGCTGCGGGCCGGGCGGATGCCCCACCGCCGCAGCGCGGCGGCCGGGTACACCTCGGCGACCTGACCCGACCCGTCCCGGGGCACCGGGGTGCCGGTGGCCGCGAGTGCGTCCAGGAGGCGGGCCGCACGCAACGCCACCACGCCCAGCAGATCGGTGGAGACCGACAGCGGAGGGCGCATCGACGTCGCCTTCCAGGTGAGGTCGTCGGTCAGCCGGAACCGCAGCGCGTCCAGGCCCGGACGGCCGTCCGTGCGCTCCCCGAACCGGGCGGCCGGCGGCAGCCGTAGGCCCTGGTGGTGGGCGAGGACGGTGTCCACGAAGCTGGACGGCCAGCCGAGCGGGCAGTCGAGGCCGGTCTTGTCGGCGGCCCGGACCAGCGCCAGCAGGTCCTCGTCCCCTTCCGGCACGACGAACTCCGCCGCCGGGGCACCGTCGGCTGCCCACACCACACGGCACACGGCGGTACGCCGTGCACTCGCCGCGAGGTCGACGCCGACCGTCACCGTGTGCTGACCGCTCATGCCGGAATCCTCTCCCGGCCTGCCGGGTCGCGTCACCGCCCCCCTGCCGAGGTCAGCCCGCCGATACCGTCTCCGGCTCCCCCGTGCCCTCCGCGGACCTGCCGTCGGCCCCGGCCTGGGCCTCGGCGCCGGAGTCGGCGGTCGTCTTGATCGCCGCCTTCGTCAGCACGTCCGCCGTCGGCCAGCCGCCGGCCGGGGCCTGGGCGACGGCGCGCCACCACGGCTCGGAGGGAACGGTCTCGGCGGTGGGCTCGAAGGGCTCTCCGGGGCGGGGCAGGGCGACGCGGGAACCGGTGGCGCGGGCGGCCGCGACCGTGCCCTCGCCGGGCTCCGCCCAGGGGTGTGTGGCCAGGTTGAAGGTGGCCCAGTGGATCGGCATCATCACGCCGTGCGGCTCGCCGCCCTGGAGGTCGAGGTGGGCGCGCATGCCCTCCTCGGGCGTCATGTGGATGTCGGGCCAGAAGTCGGAGTAGGCGCCGATCTGGATCATCGTGGCGTCGAAGGGTCCGTGCTCGGCGCCGATGTCCTTGAAGCCGTCGAAGTAGCCGGTGTCGCCGCTGTGGAAGATCCGGTGCTCGTCACCGGCGACGGACCAGGAGGCCCACAGGGTGTGTTGGGTGTTGCGCAGGCCGCGGCCGCAGAAGTGGCGGGCCGGGGTGGCGGTCAGGGTGAGGCCGCCGACCTTGGTCGCCTCGTGCCAGTCCAGCTCGCGCAGCCGGTCGGCCGAGACTCCCCAGTGTTCGAGGTGGGCGCCGACGCCGAGGGGGACGGCGAACAGCGTGTCCGTGCCGGCCAGGGCCTTGATGGTGGGCAGGTCCAGGTGGTCGTAGTGGTCGTGCGAGATGACGACTACGTCGACCGGGCCGAGCGCGGCGATCGGCAGCGGCACCGGGTGCAGCCGCTTGGGGCCGACGAAGGAGAACGGGGAGCAGCGCTCGCCCCACACGGGGTCGAAGAGCACCCGCTGCCCGTCGATCTCGGCGAGCACGCTGGAGTGCCCCATCCAGGTCAGCCGCAGTCCGGTGGCCGGCGGCTTCGCGATGTCGGCGAGCGTCGTGGGGTAGACCGGCACGGTGCCCTTGGGGGCGCGCCGGGGCCGCTCGTCCTTGTCGAAGAAGACCTTCGCGAAGTCCAGTGTGGAGCCGGAGGGCCTGGTCCTGGCGGTGCCTCCGGGATTCTGGAAGACCCCGTCCTTGAAGTGCGGTGACCTGCGGATGCGCGCGAGGCGCTCACCGCTCGGGTCCGCGCCGAAGCCCGCGGGCTGCAGCGCGCGGAGCCCGGAGCTCAGGGAACGGAAACCGGACACGGTACCTCCAGGAGGGAGTCGACGAGGCATTCCATTATGGTCGGCTCCTCCGACAACACCTGGGTCGTCCGGGGCGCTGCGGACTCATTCCAAGGAAAGCCCAAAGATTGCCTACCGCTCGGTGAACCGCGGACCGTCGGCGTCCATTCCCGTCGCCCTGCCGGCGCCGAGGTGATCGATCCGTCCGTTGACACGCTGTGCCCCCGGTTCCGATACTGACTGCCGATTCAGTAAATGGGGGCCTTCGCCGCCGGCGCCGCCACCCTGATCACCATCCGCGAGGAGACCGCATGACCGCCCCCCTGATGTCGGTCGCCTGGACCGACCACCTCACCGGCCGCCAGGGCTTCCTGGTCGTCGACCGGCTGGTGCGCGGCGTCTCCAGCGGCGGACTGCGCATGCGCGCGGGCTGCACCCTCGAAGAGGTGACCGGCCTCGCGCGCGGAATGACCATGAAGGAGGCGCTGCACTACAACCCCGAGGGTCGCTACGTCCCCCTGGGCGGCGCCAAGGGCGGCATCGACTGCGATCCCCGGGACCCCGGGGCGTACGCGCTCCTGGTGCGCTACCTGCGCGCCATGAAGCCGTACGTCGAAAACTTCTGGACCACCGGCGAGGACCTCGGTCTCAGCCAGGACCTGGTGGACCGGGCGGCGGCCGAGGCGGGCCTGGTGTCGTCGGTCCAGGCCGTGTATCCGCTGCTCGACGACGAGGCGGCGGCGCGGCGGAGGCTCGCGGACGCGTTCGCGATCGAGGTGGGCGGCATCGGTCTGGACGAGCTGGTCGGCGGGTGCGGGGTCGCCGAGTCGGCGCTGGCCGCCCTGGACCGGGCGGGCGTGCCGTACACGGGGACACGGGTCGCCGTGCAGGGGCTGGGCACGATGGGCGGGGCGACGGCGCGGTTCCTCGCGCGCGCGGGGCTCACCGTCGTCGCCGTCGCCGACATCAAGGGCACCATCGCCAACCCGGCCGGTCTCGACGTCGAGGCGCTGCTCGCCGCGCGGGACACCTACGGCACCGTGGACCGTGCGGTCCTGCGCCCGGCCGACCGTGAACTGCCCGGTGACGCCTGGCTGTCGGCCGAGGCGGAGGTGCTCGTGCCCGCGGCGGTCTCGTACGCCATCGACACCGACGCCCAGGAGCGGATCACCGCCCGGTGGATCGTCGAGGCGGCGAACATGCCCGTACTGCCCGAGGCTGAGGAGCTGCTGGCCGCGCGCGGGGTGACCGTGCTGCCGGACGTGGTCGTCAACTCCGGGACCAACGCCTGGTGGTGGTGGACCCTGTTCGGCGACATCGGCGCGGACGCGGAGGAGGCGTTCACCCACACCCGCCGCTCGATGCGCGCCCTGACCGAGCAGATGCTGGCCCGCGCGGAGTCCGACGGGACGACCCCGCGGGCGGCCGCGCACGCCATCGTCGCGGACCGGCTGCCGGTGATCGCGGAACGCTTCGGCTGGTACCGGTGACGACGGGCCGGGTCGGGCAGGGGTACGGCCGCAGCCCGCACCCTCCGGAACCCGCCAACTGACGGCCTCACCCGGCGCTGTCAGCGGCGACGGAATAGGGTGACGGCGTGGCGAGAGTGCGGTTGAGTGTGGCCGAGCGGCGCGAGGAGTTGCTGCGAGCCGCCATCGGGCAGATCGAGGCGCGGGGTGTGGCGGCGGTCAGGATCGCCGACGTGGCCTCGGCGCTCGGCGTGAGCAACGCGCTGGTGCTGTACCACTTCTCGACCAAGGAGAAGCTGGTCGCCGCGGCCTTCACCTTCGCGGCCGAGGACGACCTCGCGCAGCTGCGCCGGCTTCTCGGCCGCCGTACGACGGCGCTGCGGCGACTGCGGTCGGCGGTGCGCTGGTACGCGCCGACGGGCCAGGCCAAGGGCTGGCGGCTGTGGATCGAGGGCTGGGCGGCGGCGCTGCGCGAGCCCTCGCTGCGGGAGGTCACGCGCGACCTCGACAGACAGTGGAAGGCGGCGATCGCCGAGGTCATCGCGGAGGGCGTGGCCGCGGGCGAGTTCGACTGCCCGGACCCGCACGGCGCGGCTCTGCGGCTGACCGCCCTGCTGGACGGGCTCGCCGTACAGCTGACCTCGTACGCCGGTGCGGTGTCGCGGGCACGGGCCCAGGAGTGGGTGGACGAGGCGCTGGCCCGGGAACTGGGGCTGGAGCGGGCGATGTCGACGGCTTCGGAGCACTGAGCCCCGCACTCGGCGGGGGCTCAGTGCCACCGGGCCGCTTCACCGCCCGTCGCGGCGAGGGCCGTTCTCCAGCCATCCGAAGCACCCCGCCCAGTACGGTTTTCAGGCGACTCCTGGCAGCCCTCAGGCCACCGAAGCGATCCGCATCTTGATGTCGTCCGGCGACAGCGCACCCTTCGCCGTGACGTGGTCCCCGGACGACTCGCCGCGCAGCCGGCGGCCGATCCACGGCACCAGGTACTCACGCGCCCAGTGCACGTCGTCCCGTCGCACCTCGAGGGTGCCGCGCGGCGGGAGCGGCGGCCAGGGCTGGTCCGGGTCGGCCGGCACCTCGAGACCGAGGACCTGCCCGGCGCGCAACGCCACACGCGTGTGCCCCTCGGGTGAGAGGTGAAGGCGGTCGCCGTCCCACGCCCTGCGGTCCTGGACGGTCTTCAGGGACCACAGGTCGAGCACGGGACAGCCGTACCGGTCGGCGATGGCCCGGACATGACCGTTGTAGGTGGCGATCTTGCCGCGCAGGTGCTTGAGCACGGGGACGCCACGGGTGTCGAAGCCGGTGGTCACCATGACGGTGCCGGCGACTTCGGTGAGCTTGGCCACCGCCCGCTCGAAACGCTCGGCGACCTCGTCGGGGTCGGTGCCGGGACGGATGATGTCGTTGCCGCCCGCACAGAACGAGACCAGGTCCGGCGCCAGTTCGACGGCCTGCGGTACCTGGTCCTCCACGATCTGGTCGAGCAGTTTGCCGCGTACGGCGAGGTTGGTGTAACTGAAGTCGCCCTCGGGTCGCCGGTCCGCGAGAAGTACCGCGAACCGGTCGGCCCAGCCGACGAACGCCCCGTCGGGGCCGGGATCGCCGACGCCCTCGGTGAAGCTGTCCCCCACCGCAACGTACGACCCGATCACTGATCTGCTGTCACTCTTCGAATCGTCTGCCACACCGACCATGATTCACCTTCGAATGTGACCTACGCGACCGTAGGAAAGGGTTGACGCGCGGTGAGATAAGCCACTTCTAAAGTGTTCACCAAGCCCGGAATAACCTTCCTACCAGGGCTGTTGAGGCGTCAGCGATGTTGTGCGGCGACACCGAAGGCCGGACCCGGGGATCGAGGTCCGGCCTTCGGCAGCTGTGTCAGGCAGTTGACTGCGGGGGATGTCAGCCGACGCCGACGCCCTTCGAGCGGAGGTAGGCGACCGGGTCCACGTCGGAGCCGTAGTCGGGCGTGGTCCGGATCTCGAAGTGCAGGTGCGGGCCGGTCACATTGCCGGTCGCGCCGGACAGGCCGAGCTGCTGGCCCTCGGTCACGGACTGGCCGGCCGAGACGGAGATCTGGGACATGTGGCCGTACTGGGCGTAGTAGCCGTCGGCGAGCCTGACGACGACCTGGTTGCCGTAGGCACCGCCCCAGCCCGCGGAGACGACCGTGCCCGCGCCCACGGACTTGATGGAGGTGCCGGTCGGGACGACGAAGTCGACGCCGGTGTGGTAGCCGCTGGACCACATGCTGCCGGCCACGTGGTAGCCGGTGCCGATGGTGCCGCCGATCACCGGGAGGGTGAAGCCGGTGGGGGCGGACTGGGAGGCCTTGGTGGCGGTCGCCCTGCCGGCGGAGGAGGACGTCTTCGAGGCGGACGAGGAGGACGACTTGGCGGTGTCCGTCGCGGCCTTCCGGCCGATCGTCAGCTTCAGGCCCGGGTGGATCAGCGACGGGTCGTCGCCGACGGCCCTGCGGTTGTCCGAGTAGAGCCTGTGCCAGCCGCCGGCGACATGCTGCTCGTCGGCGATCTTCGAGAGGTAGTCGCCGGCCCGTACCGAATAGGTCCGCACACCCGCATTGCCGCCGGCACTCTTCCGGGCCGCCTTCTTCTCGGCGACCGGAAGGGACTGGACGGCCTTTTCGGAAACCGCCCGGGGAGGGGACTGAGTGGTGGCGGCATGGGCGCCGGTGGCCCCCATGAGCGGGAGAGCGAGTGCGGCGCCACCGGTTCCGGCGACGGCGATGGAACGGGTGAAGCGCTGGGGCTTCGGGCGACGGTGCTTACCCTTCGCGGGCATGACGAATTCCTCTCCGGCGCCTGCGAGGTGAGCTGTCGGGTTCGGGCTGGAGATGCCCGGCCGCGCATGCGACGCGGCTTTACCCCTAGCCGTTCCGGAGACCGGAACAGGCAGTTGTACCTGTGGGTCCCCCGCTCCTGCCGTTCACGGGTGAGTTTTGCGGGTACCGGGCGGCGGCAGGATTGGGCGTCCGTCCGGATTGGTGGCGAACGTAAGCGACCAAGACGCAGAGGAACAAGTGCCGGTTCCCCGTGAATGCGTTTTTATTGATCCCTTGAGAGAAAACGCCGTGACCCTGCGTGAATTCCGGGGTGATCGTCTCCGTCAAACAGCCTTGTTGAGCATATGAATTACGTGGACATGACGCGCCACGCACCGTCACGGATATGACGCTCCTCACGTGCCCCTGCTCCAGGTTCCCCTATTCGGGAGCGAGTTGGAATGAAGAGGCAGAAGGAGCGCCAAACCGGACAGAAGGCTCAGATGCGCCGCAGACGGAAAACTGCCGCATCGAGGTCGCCACGCAATCCCGTCCTCAGACCGTGATGCAGCAATACGGCACCGCTATGGATTTCGCCCGTTTCGGGGCATTCATACCAGGCTGTCGGGTCGAGGCCCCGCAGTCGCAGCGCCGGTACGGGCTCGCCGTGGCTCTGCGCCTGGAGCCAGGCGAGGACGACCGCCTCGTCCCCGCGCATGTACTGCACCGCACTCAGCCCGCCGCGCGGGGGCCGCAGCCGGTAGAGGTCGCCGTGCTGCACCAGCGGCCGGATCTCCTTGTAGAGCGCCACCCACTCGCCGGCCTCGGCGAGCTCCTCCTCGGTCCACCGGGTGAGGTCCCCGCCGACCCCGAGCACGCCGGCCATGGAGCTCACGAACCGGAAGCGCAGCGAGCTGACCCGGCCGTTGAGCTGGGTGTTCGGGCTGTCGGTGACCCAGGCGGCCATCACCCGCGCGGGGTGGATCTGGCTGAAGCCGTGCTGGATGGCGAGCCGGTCGAGCGGATCGGTGTTGTCGGAGGTCCACACCTGGTCCGTACGGCTCATGATCCCGAGGTCGATCCGTCCGCCGCCGCCCGAGCAGGACTCGAAGGCCACACCGGGGTGGGCCGCCCGCAGCCGGCCCAACAGGGCGTAAAGGCCCCGGACATGATCGACCCAGAGGCGCTGCGGGTAGGACTCGCCGGGCCAGCCCGCGTCGGTGAAGCAGCGGTTGAAGTCCCACTTCACATAGTCGATGGGGGCGCTGGAGAGGAGCGCGTCGAGCTGCTCCCAGAGGTATTCCCGCACGTCCTCCCGGGCCAGGTTCAGCACGAGCTGGTTGCGGAATTCCGTCCGCTTCCGACCCGGCTGGAACTGCACCCAGTCGGGGTGCGCGCGGTAGAGGTCGCTGTCCGGGTTGACCATCTCGGGCTCGACCCAGATGCCGAACTGCATGCCGAGGGCGTGCACATAGTCCGCGAGAGGCTTGAGGCCCTTCGGGAAGCGGTCCCGGTTGACCGTCCAGTCGCCGAGTCCCGCGCGGTCGCTGGTGCGCTTGCCGAACCAGCCGTCGTCGACCACGAACAGCTCGACGCCGATCGCCGCGGCCCGCCGCGCGAGGGCACCCTGCTGCTCCTCGGAGATGTCGAACTCGGTGGCCTCCCAGGAGTTGAACAGCACCGGCCGGTCCTGGTCGGCGTCCGGGATGACGTACGCACGCTGGTAGGCGTGCCAGGCGCGGCTCGCGCCGCCGAAGCCGCCGTCGCTCCACAGACCGGCGAAGACGGGGGTGGTGTACGACTCCCCCGGCTCCAGCCGCAGCAGCCCGGAGTCGTCGTAACCGACGCCGCCGGTGATCTGCACGCGCGCGTCCGGAAGTTGCGCCACCGCGATCCGCCAGGAACCCGACCAGCCCAGAGCGCAGCCGTAGACCTCGCCGTACTCCTCGGTGGCGTCGGTGTCGAGGGCGACCCAGGGCAGGTGCTGGTGGCCGGTGTGGCCGCGGCGGCTGCCGATGACCTTCTCACCGTAGGTGAGAGGCGAGGCGGTCAGCCGGGACTCGGCGGCCCAGCGGCCGTGCAGCTGGGACAGCCGCCACTCCTCGCGCTCGGGCAGTGTCCAGGTCGCGGAGTCGGCCCGCAGCAGCTCCAGGGCGGGTCCCTCGTTGTCGAGGGTCACCCAGCGTTCCACGACGTCGTGCCGCATCCGGTAGTGCAGCGTGATAGCGAGCCCACCGTCCCGGAAGCCCAGCCGGAGGTGGTCGCCCTCCGCCTCGTACCTCTCGAAGCGCCACTCGGTGCCGCGCCGCTCGTCGGTGCGCACGGACAGGGCGGGCCGCACGAAGCGGGGGCCGCCCTCCACCGGGTACTCCTCGCGTCCGTCGAGCGGGGACTCGAAGGGCCGGTAGTCGGGCAGCGGGCGGACGGCGAGTGCCTCGGCGTCGGCGAGCGCGATCCGGGGGCCCCAGTGCAGGTGCAGCAGCTCGTCGTCCTCGGTGAGATGGACGGCGTAACTGCTGGCCGGCCCCGAGAGGAGCCACGTACGGCCGTTGTCTGCGATCTCCAGCATCAAGCCCTCACACATCCGAACAGGTGCGACCAATCCGCAACATCATCAAGCCACGTGAGGCCTGGTCGCAACGCCTGTGGACAACTCATTGCCCCAGGAATCCATGTCGTATCGTCGGGAGGGTGCCCGACGACGAGCCGCGCCGGCCGGGCGGACTGGGAGGAGCCCACGTGACGCAGCAGGTCCCGTCGACCGAACCCGAGCTGGCGGGGGTCCGCAACTTCCGTGACGTGGGCGGACTTCCGACGGTGGACGGACGGCGGGTGCGCCACGGGATGCTGTTCCGCAGCGGCCACCTCGCGCACGCGACCGAGGGGGACGCCGAGTTCCTGTCCGCCCTGGGGCTGCACACGATCTTCGACTTCCGCAACGCCGCGGATCAGAAGCTGGAGGGCCCGGACGTCGAGCTGCCGGGCGTGCGCAATGTGAACCTCCCCCTGACGGACCCGGCGGACGGCGCCGGGTTCTGGAAGATGGTCAGGGAGGGCGAGATCGAGCAGCTGCGCGAGCTCCTCGGCGACGGCAAGGCGGCGAACCGCATGATCGTCTCCTACCGCAGGATCATCAAGGAGCGCACCACCGAGCACGCGCACGTGCTGCGCTCGCTCGCCGACGACAGTGTGCCCGCCCTGATGCACTGCGCGGCGGGCAAGGACCGTGCGGGCCTGTCCATAGCGGTGACCCTGCTCGCGCTGGGCGTCGAGCGCGAGGCGATCGTCGCGGACTACCTGGAGTCGAACGCCAAGCACCGCCGCTACAAGGTGCACCGCAGCAGCCGCTCGGCCGCGGCCTACTCCCCCGAGGTGATGGAGTTGCTCAGCCCCCTGTTCGAGGCGCGTGCCGAGTATCTGGCGGCGGCCTTCGAGACGATCGAGGGGACGTGGGGCGACGTCGACACCTACCTGGAGCAGGGCCTCGGGCTCACCCCGGAACTCCGCGAGCGGCTGCGCGAGCGGCTGCTGGACTGAGCCCGGCCGCTATTTCGCTCCCACCTCGAACAGCAGGTAGACGAAGGCCGCGAAGAGGTGCCCGACGGCGATGTAGATGATCAGACGCACCCATAGGGCGCGGGGGAACTTCTCCTCCATGTTGCTGTTGCTCATGGCATCTCTCCGGTGATCGGGCCCAGGCACAGGGTGGCCGTGGGGCTCTGCAGCAGGGTGTGGACGAACAGGAGCTCCACGCCGTCGGGATCCTGGGCGGCGATGCGGTGGGGGGTCAGCGAGTCGAAGTGCGCGCTGTCGCCGGGGGCGAGCCGGTGCGTGGTGTCCCCGAGGCGCAGCCGCAGCCGTCCCTTGAGGACGTACAGCCACTCCTCGCCGGGGTGCACCCGCACGATGTCGCCCTGCGAGCCGTGCGGCACGTGGACGCGCAGGGCCTGCATACCGCGGCCGGACGCGCCGGCCTGCCAGTAGGTCCAGCCGCCCGCGACGGTCGGTTCCATGTCGGCGGCACGCACCACGGCGTCCCGGTCGGCGACCGTCTCGCCGAGCAGCTCCGAGACGGTCGTACCGTAGATACGCGCGAGGGCGAGCAGCACCGGCAGCGAGGGCTGACGCTGCCCGGTCTCCAGCCGGGAGAGATGGGCGGCCGACAGCCCGGCGGCACCCGCCGCGGCCTCCAGCGTCAGGGAGGCACGACGGCGCAGCGCGCGCAGCTGAGGGGCGACGGCGGGCAGGACCTCGTCCGGCCCGGCCGAGGGCCCCGTCTCGGGAGAGAGCCCGGTCTCGGGAGAGCTCATGCTCTCCATTCAGCCCTGTAATTGCCTGTGCGGCAATTTTCTTGCCTCAGAGGCAAAAGCAGCTCGGGGCCTCAGAGGCAGAAGCCGGCCGGTTGCGTCACTCTCTCGCCGTCATCGTCTGGTACGCCTGGGTCCGTACGTCCGGGTCGGGGTGCCGGCGCAGCCGCCGCAGCAACGACCGCCACTCCTCCGGCCAGCCGACACCGGCAGCCGTGCGGGACACCAGCTGCGCCGCGAGCAGACCGCGGACGGTGCCGCCGTCGCCGGCCAGCCGCTCCGCCGCCGCCAGCAGGGCCGCGACGTGCTCGGGACGGGCCCGGTGCGCCCAGCCCGCCTCCAGTTGGGAGGAGACCTGAAGGGCGACGGCCGTTCCGGCGCCTTCCAGCGCTCCGGCCAGGTCCAGCAGCCGCCCGAGCAGGCGGTCCGGTTCCTCGGTCCGGTCCACCAGCCGGCGCAGCAGACCCGCGCGTTCGGCCGCCAGCAGCGGCTCCGGCGTCAGCAGTGCCGCGATCTCCTCCAGCACCTCGGGCCGCGCGACGCCATCGTACGACGGTGCCACCAGGGACCGCAGCCGTTGCAGCGCGGGCAGGTCCCGGTCCTCCAACGCCTCGGCGCCGCCCTCGGGCGTGTGCATCGCGCCCAGCAGTCCGGTCACCGCGCCGTGGAAAGCGCTGCCCTCGGCCGCGCCGCCCACCGGATGCGGAAGGCCGGAGAGGGCCAGGTCGCGCAGCACCCACCCCGCGTGCTGCCAGTGTTCCCGGCTGCTCAGGTCGCCCACCGTGCCGGCGAGCCGCACGGCCAGCCCCGGCGCGTACCGGGCCCAGGGGGTCAGTCCGCGCAGGAAGCCGTAGGCGAAGAAGCCGTCGTAGGAGGCGAGGCCGGGGTCGTAGACCGCTTCGACCACCGCGGCATACCGGCCGCGGTGCCCGTCGGCCAGCTCCCAGGGGGCCACCTCGACGACGGCCTGGAGCACGCCCGGGGTGTCGTCCCGCACGGCGGCGTCCAGCAGCTGCCAGGCCGCCGGCACGCCCAGCAGCGGCGGCAGGGCACGGATCACGGCGGTCCGCACGTCGGGGTGCGCGCCCGGGGCGAAGCCGCGCGCGAGCAGCGCCACCGCCCGGCGCGGCGGCAGGAAGCGGGCCGCGAGACGTACCGCCTCCTTGCGGGAGGTCACCTTCGCCGGCCGCTCCCCGGTCAGCAACTCGCCCAGTGCGGTGGCCAGTTCGGAGGGGGCGGTGAAGCGGGCGGCGCGGCTCGCCGCGTACACCGCGACCCGGGCCCGGTCATCGCCGGCCTGCTCCAGGAGCACCGGCAGGGCCTCCCGCGGGCGGTCGGTCCAGGGCAGCGCGACGAGCGCCGCCTCGGCGACGACCACCTCCTCGTCGTCCTTGTGCCGCATGGCCAGGGCCAGGCCCAGCTCCGGCACCGGGGCGGCGGCGCGGATCGCGGCGGCCCGGTCGTCCAGCGGGAGGGAGCGGTCCTCCGCCACCTTTTCGGCGAGCCGTGCCGCGGCCAGCTGCTGGCGGGGCAGCCAGCGGTCGGCGGCGCCGAGGTCCGGCAGCGGGCGGGCGGCCCCGGCGACCAGGAAGCGCCCGTACGGCGGGGTGTCGGCCAGCAGGGCGTCCAGCAGGTCCGTACGGTCGCGGGACAGCACACGCCGTACCGGCGCGAGCACGACCGCCGACGGCTCCTGTCCGACGATCCGGGCCACCCGTTCCCCGCGGGTGGCGGGCGGTGCCAGCCACAGGGCCGCGGCCGCCTCGAACGTCATGTCGTCGCCGCGCTCCAGCGCCAGGGCCAGCAGGTCCTGCAGCGCGGGCATCCGCCGGGCCCGCGGGCCGAACGCGGCGGCCAGGCCCAGCAGCAGCCGGAAGTCGGACCTGCCGGCCGCGGCCTCCAGCCAGGGGCGCAGCGCCTCGAACACCTCGTGCTCCTGGCCGCGCCGCAGAACGCGGTGCAACGGCCCGAAGTCCGGTACGCCGACCCGGCCCACCATCCGCTCCAGGGTGCTCAACGCCCAGGCGCGCAGTGCTGTTTCGCCGTCCGCGGCGTACTCGACCAGGACGCGCCCGGCGAGGGTGCGCAGCGCCTTGAGGCTGTCGGCCGAGCAGTCCCGGGCCGCGAGGGCGTCGAGGGCGATCCGGTCGAGCCGGTCGGCGTCGGCGGGGGCGAACAGCCGTGGATGCATCCCCGCGAGCCCCTCCAGCGCGGCCGCGCGCACAGGGTCCTGGTCGTTGCGCAGCCGGGCCGCCGCACCGAGCACCTCGGTGACCGCCTCCCGGCCGCCGTCCCGGGCGGCGCAGGCGACCAACAGCGGCCACGCGGCGGCGCGCTCGTACGCCTCGGACCGCCGGGTCGCGGCCAGCAGTGTGGCGCGCGCCTCGTCGTACGGGCCGTGGGCGAGCGTGTCCAGGTCCTCCCAGTCGTCGACCCGGTCGCCGAACTCGGCGGCGGCCCTGCGCACTTCGGCCCAGCGACGCTCGCGCGGCAGCAGACCGAGCACGGACAGGGCCGGGTCCCAGTTCGTCCCGTCCGCGGTGGCGTCGAGGAAGGCCGCGCGCCTGCCCGGCGCCATGGCCTTCAGCAGTCCGGCGAAGTGGCCGTGGCGCTGCATCCAGTGGCGGCCCAGCAGCGGCAGGGACGGCGGCTCGGCCCGCACCAGCCTGCGCAGCACACCGGGCGGTGGTGCGGGCTCGTGGCGCGGTGCGTTCCGGTCGGGGGAGATGATCCAGCGGACGACACGCTCGGCGTCGGCGTCGACGAGCGCGCCGAGCCCGCCGAAGAGGCCGGGTGGCAGGCTGGGCGGCCCGTACCGTTCGAGGAGGGCGAGGACTCCCTCGGGCCGGCGCGGGGCGAGCGCCGCGACCGTCGTGGCGTTCAGCCGCCACCACTCCTCCCGGGCCGGGAGGTCGGCCCGGTCGGCCAGAGCCCGCTCGGCGTGTTCCAGCACCGGGCCGGGGTGGCGCCGGGCGAGCCGCGTCCAGCCGTCGACGGCGTGCGCGAGCCGGGGCAACTCCCGTGCGACGAACGGCGTGGAGCAGGCGGGCAGCAGACGCGCGGCCTCCGTCTCGCCCCATTCCTCGCCGAGCCGCGCCACCAGCCGCTCGGCGAGCGCGCTGCGGCCGCCGGAGGCCAGCAGACGGGCCAGCCGGCCCCGCAGCGCGGCCGGCGCGTTGTCGTACGCCGCCTCGATCGCCGCGTCCGGCACGGGCAGGGTCCGGGCCGCGCGCAGGGCGTACCCGGAGACCACCGCGTCGGGGTCGGCGAGCCGTCCGGCGAGGAAGCCGGCGTCCCGGCCGACGAGGGCAGCCAGCGCGGCCAGGCGCCGCCCGTACGGGCCGCGGGTGTCGAGTTCGGCGAGGAGCGGAGCGAGTTCCCCCTGCTCCGCGAGCCGGCGGGCGGTCCTCGCGGTGCGGGCGAGACGGGCCGGGAAAGGCAGTCCTTCAAGTGCGGAGAGCAACTGCTCCGCGGTGGTCGGCATCCGGCGATTGTGCCCCAGGATGATCGCTCGCGCGATCGAATATTCGGGTGGCCGGGACCGCTGCACGGTCCCGGCCGCGGGGCCTGCTAGCGGTTGGCGACCGCCTGCTTCACCAGCGTCTTGCTGAAGTCCCACATCAGTCCGCCGCCGCTGTGGGCGTCGTCCATCACGGCGGTGAAGGCGTCGACGAACCGGTCGACGTCCTCCTCGCCGATGGTCAGCGGCGGGATCAGCTTGATCACCTCCAGGTGGTCGCCGGAGACCTGGGTGAGGATCCGGTGCCGCTGCAGCAGCGGTACCACGACCATCTGCGCGAACAGGCCCTTGCGCGCGGCCTGCAGCATCGTCCAGCGGCTGCGCAGCTTCAGTGACTTGGGCCGCCCGAACTCGATACCGATCATCAGGCCGCGGCCGCGGACGTCCGCGAGCAGCTCGTACTTGTCGATCAGGGCGGTGAGCCGGGATTTCAGCTGCTCTCCGGTCACGCGCGCGCCGGCGACGATCTGCTCGTTCTCCATGACGGACAGCACGGCGAGGCCCGCCGCCATGGCCTGGGCGTTGGACCCGAAGCTGGCCGAGTGGACCAGCACCCGGTCCATCGACGAGTAGACCTTCTTGAAGATCCAGTCCTTGCCGAGGGTGGCGCCGACGGGCACATAACCGCCGGAGAGGGCCTTGGCCACGCACACCAGGTCCGGCTCGACGCCCTCCTCGTGCTGGTGGGCGTAGAAGTCCCCGGTCCTGCCCAGTCCCGTCTGCACCTCGTCGGCGATGAGCAGCGCCTTGTGCTTGTGCAGCAGCTCCTGCGCGGCGCGCAGATAGCCGGGCGGGGCCTCGTGCACGCCCTTGCCCTGGATCGGCTCCACGATCAGGGCTGCGACGTCGCCCTTCTTCAGCTCCCGTGCGAGAGCGTCGAGATCGCCGAGCGGTACGGCCGTGTCGGGCAGCAGCGGGGCGAAGCCGTCGCGGAAGCCGTCCTCTCCGTTGACCGAGAGCGATCCGGTGGTCAGGCCGTGGAAGGCGTGGTCGCAGTACAGGATCCGCGGCTTCCCGGTGGCGTACCGGGCGAACTTCAGCGCGGTCTCCACCGCCTCCGTACCGCTGTTGCCGAAGAACACGCGGTCCAGGTGCGGGCTGTAGGTGAGCAGCTTCTCGGCCAGCAGTCCGGGCAGCGGCTGGCAGTCGAAGCGGGTGAGGTCGGCGAGGGAGGCGTCGAGGACGTCGTGCAGCGCCTTGCGGACGACGGGGTGGTGGCGGCCCAGGCCCATCACCCCGAACCCGGCGAGCATGTCCAGGTAGTCGTTGCCGTCCGCGTCCCAGAAGTGGGCGCCCTCGGCGCGCTCGTAGACCTTGTCGAAGCCGATGGTGTGCAGCATGCGCGGGAGCTGGTGGTTCAGGTACTTCGCGTGCAGCTCGTAGCGCTCGGCTCCGCGCTCGGCCAGGAGTGCGCCGAGGTCGAACTCCTTGGTCATTCAGCCCTCTCCTTGACTGTGCCGTCCAGCTGTTCCTTGACGGCGAGGCTCGCGCTGATCCGTCCGGCCACCTCGACCGGTGTGAGGCCGATGTCGGCGAGCACTTCCCCGCGCTTGGCGTGCGCGAGGAACTGCTCCGGGATCCCGAACCGCCGTACGGGTACATCGACTTCGGCGTCCCCGAGCGCGAGCGCCACCGCGGCGCCGACGCCGCTCGCACGGCTGTTGTCCTCGACCACGGCCACCAGCCGGTGCTCGGCGGCGAGCCCGGGGAGCGCCGGGTCGACGGGCTTGACCCAGCGCGGGTCGACGACGGTGCACGAGATGCCGCGCGCCTCCAGCAGCTCGGCGGCCTGGAGGCACACGGGCGCCATCACGCCGACGGCGACCAGCAGCACCTCGGGGGTGTCCGGACCGCGGTGCAGGACGTCGAGGCCGCCCACCCGGTCGATCGCAGGGATCTCGGGCCCCACCGACTCCTTCGGGAAGCGGACCAGCGTCGGGGCGTCGTCGACGGCGACGGCCTCCCGCAGCTGCCCCCGCAGCTGGTCGGCGTCGCGCGGCGCGGCGATCCTGAGCCCCGGCACGACCTGGAGGATCGACATGTCCCACATGCCGTTGTGGGACGGCCCGTCGACACCCGTGACGCCGGCCCGGTCCAGCACGAACGTCACCCCGCAGCGGTGCAGCGCCACGTCCATCAGGAGCTGGTCGAAGGCACGGTTGAGGAAGGTGGCGTAGACGGCGACCACCGGGTGCAGCCCGCCGGTCGCGAGGCCGGCCGCGGACACCGCCGCATGCTGCTCGGCGATGCCGACGTCCCACACCCGGTCGGGGAAGCGGGCGGCGAACTTGCCGAGCCCCACCGGGTGCAGCATGGCCGCCGTGATCGCGACGACGTCCTCCCGCTCCTCGCCGATGGCGACGATCTCGTCGCCGAACACCGAGGTCCAGGAGGGCCCATTGGAGGGGGCGAGGGGCTCGCAGGTGAGCGGGTCCATCACACCGACGGTGTGGAAGTGGTCCTCCTCGTGGGCGATGGCGGGCTCGTAGCCGCGGCCCTTCTCCGTCAGGCAGTGGATGAGGACCGGCCCGTGGAAGCGCTTGGCGCGGCGCAGCGCCGACTCGACGGCCCCGATGTCGTGCCCGTCGATCGGGCCGACGTACTTGAGGCCCAGGTCCTCGAACATGCCCTGCGGGGCGAAGGCGTCCTTGAAACCCTTCTTCGCGCCGTGCAGCGATTCATAGATGGTGTTGCCGACGACCGGTGTGCGCAGCAGGACGTCCTTGCCCCAGGCGAGCACCTTCTCGTAGCCGTCGGTGGTGCGCAGGGTGGCGAGGTGGTTGGCGAGTCCGCCTATGGTCGGCGCGTACGAGCGCTCGTTGTCGTTGACGACGATGATCAGCGGGCGGTCCTTGGCGGCCGCGATGTTGTTCAGCGCCTCCCAGGCCATGCCACCGGTGAGGGCGCCGTCGCCGATGACCGCGACGACGTGTCCCTTCTCGCCCTGCACCTGGCGGGCCTTGGCGAGGCCGTCGGCCCAGCCGAGCGCCGTGGAGGCGTGGCTGTTCTCCACGATGTCGTGCTCGGACTCCTCGCGCGAGGGATAGCCCGACAGGCCGCCCTTTCCGCGCAGCTTGGAGAAGTCCTTACGGCCGGTCAGGATCTTGTGTACATAGCTCTGATGGCCGGTGTCCCAGACGATGCGGTCGACGGGCGACTCGAAGACCCGGTGCAGCGCGATGGAGAGTTCCACCACCCCCAGGTTGGGCCCGAGGTGCCCGCCGGTCCTGGCCACCGCGTGCACCAGGAACTCTCTGATCTCTTCGGACAGTTCGCGAAGCTCCGTCTCGGACAGCGCCTTCAGGTCGCGTGGTCCCCGGATGTTCTCCAGAATGGTCACGCTCGGGCCCCCTTCGGTCCGTGCTGTTCAGCTCACGGTGACGGCCGGCTCCCCCGACGCGCCGTCCTGTTCCATCTGTTCGGCGATCTTCATCGCTTCCTCGATGAGGGTCTCCACGATCTTCGACTCGGGTACGGTCTTGATGACCTCGCCCTTGACGAAGATCTGCCCCTTGCCGTTGCCGGAGGCGACCCCGAGGTCCGCCTCCCGCGCCTCACCCGGGCCGTTGACCACACAACCCATCACGGCTACCCGCAACGGGACTTCCATGCCCGTAAGTCCGGCCGTGACTTCGTCGGCCAGTTTGTAGACGTCGACCTGCGCGCGGCCGCAGGACGGACAGGAGACGATCTCCAGCCGGCGCTGCTTGAGGTTCAGCGCCTCCAGGATCTGCAGGCCGACCTTGACCTCCTCGGCGGGCGGGGCGCTGAGCGAGACCCTGATGGTGTCGCCGATGCCCTGCGAGAGCAGCGCCCCGAAGGCGACCGCCGACTTGATCGTGCCCTGGAAGGCGGGGCCGGCTTCCGTCACGCCGAGGTGGAGCGGGTAGTCGCACTGCGCGGCGAGCTGCTTGTACGCCTCGATCATCACGACCGGGTCGTTGTGCTTGACCGAGATCTTGATGTCCCGGAAGCCGTGCTCCTCGAAGAGGGACGCCTCCCACAGCGCACTCTCGACGAGCGCCTCCGGAGTGGCCCTGCCGTACTTCTGCAGCAGCCGCTTGTCCAGCGACCCGGCGTTGACCCCGATCCTGATCGGCGTGCCGTGGTCCTTCGCGGCCCGCGCGATCTCCTTCACCTGGTCGTCGAACTTCTTGATGTTGCCGGGGTTCACCCGCACCGCGGCACACCCGGCCTCGATGGCGGCGAACACGTACTTCGGCTGGAAGTGGATGTCCGCGATCACCGGGATCTGCGACTTGCGGGCGATGGTCGCGAGCGCGTCCGCGTCGTCCTGGGTGGGACAGGCGACACGGACGATCTGGCAGCCGGACGCGGTGAGCTCGGCGATCTGCTGGAGCGTGGCGCCGATGTCCGAGGTACGGGTCGTCGTCATCGACTGCACCGACACCGGGGCCCCGCCCCCGACCGCCACCGGCCCGACATGGATCTGCCGCGACACGCGCCGCTCGGCGATCGGCCGGGCCGGTACCTCGGGGACGCCCAAGGAGATGGCGGTCATCGCGTCACTCCCGGTTTCCGGAGACCGTCTCGCGCATCGCGCGCAGGGACTCCTTCAGGGAGCCCATGGTGGCGAGGACGGCGGTGGGCTCGTAGCCGCAGTGCGCCATGCAGTTGGCGCAGCGCGGGTCCTTGCCGCGGCCGTACTTGTCCCAGTCGGTCTCCTCGATGAGTTCGCGGTACGTCGGCACATACCCGTCGCTCATCAGGTAGCAGGGACGCTGCCAGCCGAAGAGCGAGTAGTTCGGAATCGCCCAGGCGGTGCAGGGGAAGTCGACCTTGCCCTCGAGGAAGTCGAGGAACAGCGGCGAGTGGTTCAGCCGCCACTTCCTGCGGTTGCCGCCCGCGAAGGCCTTCTTGAACAGCTCACGGGTCTGCTCCACGCCCAGGAAGTGCTCCTGGTCGGGCGCCTTCTCGTAGGCGTAGGCGGGCGAGATCATCATCTCGTCGACCTTGAGGTCGTCGTTGAGGAAGTTGAGCACCTCGATGACGGTCTGCGGGGTGTCCGTGTTGAAGAAGGTCGAGTTGGTGGTGACCCGGAAGCCGCGCCGCTTGGCCTCCTTGATCGCCTCCACGGCCTCGTCGAACACACCCTCCTTGGCCACCGACTCGTCGTGCCGCTCGCGCAGCCCGTCGATGTGCACGGCGAAGGCGAAATAGGGAGAGGGCTTGAACTTGTCCATCTTCTTGCGCAGCAGCATCGCGTTGGTGCAGAGGAAGACGTACTTCTTCCTCGCCACCAGCTGCCGCACGATCTCATCGATCTGAGGGTGCATCAGGGGCTCGCCGCCCGCGATCGACACCATGGGGGCACCGGATTCGAGCACCGCCCCGACGGCCTGCGCGACCGGCATGCGCTGCTTGAGCACACCCGCCGGATGCTGGATCTTGCCGCAGCCCTCGCACTTCAGATTGCACGCGAAGAGCGGTTCCAGCTCCACGATCAGCGGAAACTTGTCCCGCTTGCGGAGCTTCTGTTCAGCCAAGTACGTAGCGACCTTGATGGACTGACGCAGCGGCATGGCCATCTGGCTCACCTCCTGGGGAGCAGCAAAGAACGGTGCCATTCGAAGAAAGCTGGAAGTACGGCACGAAGGACACGGAAAGCTGATATTCCACCGCGGACCGTGCCGATTCGAACAAGTTCATGTTCAGGAGCGTCCACGACCACCCGCACGGCCGCAACCGGGCGCGCGCCGGTGCGCACGGCGCTCAGAAGCGTCGCCGCGGACTCCATGTCGACCGCGATCGCGCCGGTCGCGAGCAGATCCGACCGCTCGGGACCGCGTACGACATGATCGGAGCCGGTGACGGGACCGGTGTGGACGGTGCGCCCGGGCACGGCGCGCCCGAGCTCCTTGACGAGCAGGTCGGTCCCCACGCACGGAACGGTTCCGTCCGGGTCCCGGGTCTCCTCGGCGACGACCAGGTCCCCGGGGTGCATGCCGGGGGCGAGCCCCGCGCAGAAACCGGTGGCCAGCACGGCCGCCCCGCTCCAGGCCGGGTCTGCGAGCATCCGGGTGACGGAGCGCTCGGCCGCCTTGGGCCCCATGCCCGTACGGAGCAGGGTGACGGGCCCGCCGGCCCCGCCCCGGTCGCCGGCGCGCAGGGCGAGGTGCTCGATGCCGAGCGCGCAGGCGATCAGCAGCGGGGCCGGGGCGGGCAGGGTGCTCATCAGCCCCCCTCGGCCTCGGCGAGAGGCTTCTTGGAGAAGGGCTCGCCATGGACGTAGCGGCCGAGTGCGGTCAGCGGGAAGACCTGCCGGTAGAGGTGGTAGTTGATCGAGAAGTCCCAGGGGAAGCCGGTCCCGGTGAAGTACGGCTCGTCCCAGGAACCGTCCTCCCGCTGGGTGGCCGCGAGCCATTCGACGCCGCGCTCGACGGCCTTGGAGTCCTTCTCCCCCGCGGCCAGCAGGGCCATCAGCGCCCACGCCGTCTGCGAGGCGGTGGAGGCACCCCTGCCCCTCCACTCCTCGACGTACTTGTAGGAGCGCAGGTCCTCGCCCCAGCCGCCGTCGTCGTTCTGCACCGACTCCAGCCAGGCCACGGCCCGCCGGATCGCCGGGTGCGAGCCGGGGAAGCCCGCCGCGACGAGGGCGGGTACGACCGATCCGGTGCCGTAGACGTAGTTGACGCCCCAGCGCCCGAACCACGAGCCGTCCGGCTCCTGCTC
Organism: Streptomyces sp. NPDC001137; assembly: GCF_040298885.1. NCBI lineage: Bacteria > Bacillati > Actinomycetota > Actinomycetes > Kitasatosporales > Streptomycetaceae > Streptomyces > Streptomyces sp. NPDC001137. The sequence continues at coordinate 283,576 of NZ_JBEPBA010000006.1, read as the reverse complement.
GGCGAGCAGCCACTCGATGCCGCGGCGGGTGCGAGGGTCGTGCGAGAGGCCCTCGACGGCCAGCATCTCCACCACGTGGGCGGTCACGTCGGCGGACGGCGGGTCGATGACCTCGCCGAAGTCGCAGAACGGCAGCCGGTTCGGGAACGGGCTGGTGTTGTCGACGTCGAAGGCGCCCCACGCCCCGTTCTTCGACTGCATCCCGAGGTTCCAGCGCACCCCGCGCCCGATCGCCTTCTCCACCCGCTCCGGGTCGTGGTGCTTGACCCGGCGCAGCGCGAGGACGACCTCGGCGGTGTCGTCGATGTCGGGGTAGTTGTCGTTGTGGAACTCGAACGCCCAGCCGCCGGGCGGCAGTTGGGGTCTCCTGACGGCCCAGTCGCCGGGCCGGACGATCTCCTCGCCGAGCATCCAGTCGGCGGCCTTGACGAGCTGTGGATCGTCGGCGGGCACCCCCGCGTCGACGAGCGCGATGGTGGCCAGGCAGGTGTCCCACACGGGCGACTGACAGGCCTCGATCATCCGGGCGCCGTCCTCGCGCCACACGGCGAAACGGTCCAGCGACGCCAGGCCCTCGCGCAGCACGGGATGTTCGAGGTCGTAGCCCAGCAGATACAGGGCGATCACCGAGTACACGGCCGGCGGCTGGATGCCGCCCCAGCAGCCGTCGTTCTCCTGCCGCTCGATGATCCAGCGGGCCGCGGAGTTCATGGCCGCCTTGCGCAGTCTGCGCGGGATGACCTTGCGCGCCTGGTGCAGCACCTTGTCCAGGCGCTGGAAGGCGCCGTCCCAACTAGCCGCCGGCGCAAGGGGCTTGGGGGGGTTCGGGTTGGCCGGGTCGATGTGCAGCTCGTCGAGCGCAAAGGGCGCGGGCCGCACCGGCCGCTTGGCGGAGACGACCGTCAGCGGGACGATCGTCTGCCGCGCCCAGCACCCGAAGTCGTAGATGTTGAGCGGTACCCACTTGGGGAAGTAGATGAGCTCCGGCGGAAGTTCGGGCAGGTCCTCCCACTTCCACCAGCCGAACAGGGCGAGCCAGATCCGGGTGAAGACCCGGGCCGCGGCGATGCCGCCCTGCTCGCGGATCCAGGCGGAGGCCCGCGCCATGTGCGGAGCGCCGGGCGTGTCGCCCGCCAGACGCAGGGCGACGTATGCCTCGATGGTGGTGGAGAGTTCGCCCGGTCCGCCGTAGAAGGTGGCCCAGGTGCCGTCCTCGCGCTGCTCGCCGCGGATGAACAGGGCGGCGGCGCGCGCGGTGTCCTCGTCCAGGATGCCCAGGAACTGCCGAAGGAGCAGGTCCTCGGCGTCCATGGTCACGTTGGTCTCGAGGTCGCCCTTCCACCAGCCCTCGGGGTCCTGCCGGGACAGCAGGAACTCGGTGGAGCGCTGGACGGCGCGTACGGCGGCATCGCGCACCCCCGCCGCCACGGGGCTCGTGCTGTCGGTTTCGCTGGCCGAGGCTGCCCGGGGCGGCAATGCCCCGGTGCTTCCGTCGGTCGTCGCTGTCATGGCTTCCCCTTCGTGCAGTCGTACACATCGTGCTGCTGTGGGTCCGCCGTCGGCCGGTGCTCGTGTTCCCGCGACACCGGCCGGCGACTACGCGAGGGCTATTCGACCGATAGCGATCATCTCTTTCGTACGACGACGAAGTCGGCGAGCGCCGTGAACCGGTCCCGCACCGGGTCGGGCATGTCGATGGCGTGCAGCGCCTGGATGGCGGTGTTGTGCTGACGGCGGGCCTCTTCGGCGGTCCACTCGCGGCCGCCCGCCTCCTCGATGAGGGCGGCGCGGGAGGCGAACTCCTCCTCGGAGAAGTTCTCGAAGTCGCTGCTCTTGGCGTCGGCCGCGAGGATCTCGCCGAGCCGCTCGGAGGCCGAGCCGCCCGCCGCGAGCGCGGCCACGACCGGCAGCGACTTCTTGCGCTGGCGCAGATCGCTCCAGGTCTGCTTGCCGGTGGAGACAGGGTCGCCCCAGATGCCGAGCAGGTCGTCGACGGCCTGGAAGGCGAGGCCCAGGTGGTAGCCGTACTTCTCCAGGGTGTCGGCGGTGCGGTCGTCCGCGCCGCCGAGCACCGCGCCGATGGAGGAGGCGCAGGCGAGCAGGGCGCCGGTCTTGTTGCCCTCCATCTCCAGGCACTCCTCGACGCTGACGCGGTCGCGGTGCTCGTAGGAGATGTCCTGCGCCTGGCCGTCGATCAGGGCGCGGGTGGCGGTGGTCAGACGTCGGGTGGCGCGACCGGCCTCGACGGTGCCGAGCTCCAGCAGGATCTCGTTGGCGAGGGCGAACAGGGCGTCACCGACGAGGATCGCCTGGGCGGGGCCGTGCACCTTCCAGACGGTGTCGCGGTGGCGGCGCTGCTCGTCGCCGTCCATCAGGTCGTCGTGCAGCAGCGAGAAGTTGTGGACGAGTTCGACGGCCACGGCGCCGGGGATGCCGACCTCGGGTGCGGCGCCGGTGACCTCGGCGGACAGGACCGCGAGGGCGGGGCGCACGGCCTTGCCGCCGTCGCCTTCGGCGGGGTTGCCCTCGGCGTCGATCCAGCCGAAGTGGTAGGCGGAAACGGTGTCCATGGGAGGGGCCAGGCGGTCGACGGCCGCCCGCAGTACCGGTGTGGCAAGGGTCCGGCCGCGCTCCAGGAGCGCGGTCACGTCCACTGCGGTCGCTCGATCGGCCGTCTCGGCCGGGGGCACAGTGGGCACAGTCTCTCCTCTTGTTGCGGTACCGGGGGTGCGGGGGCCTGCCGCGTGCTGATCGAGCATCACGCCGCCTCCTCGACGTCGAAGAGGTGACTCGGGCGGGGCCGGCCCAGGGTGGCGAGGGCGGCGTCCGCCGCACTCACTCCACTGCGGACCGCACTCTCCATGGTCGCGGGCCACCCTGTGGCGGTCCACGCTCCGGCCAGGTAGAGGCCGGGGGCTTTGGTACGGGCGCCGGGCCGCAGCCGTCCGACGCCGGGGGTGGGGGCGAACGTCGCCGTGCGCTCCCTGGTCACGAAGAAGTCCTTCACCTGCGCACCGCGCGCACCCGGAAGCAGCCGTTCCAGCTCGGGCAGGTAGCGCTCGCGCAGCACGGCGACCGGCTCGTCGATCTCGTCCTCGGCGGCCGACTGGGACAGGGCGAGGTACTGGCCCTCGCGCAGCCCGGAGGCCTCGGTGCGGTCGAAGACCCACTGCACGGGGGTGCCCAGGGCCGCGAAGAACGGCTTGTGCAGCACCTTGCGGTCGTAGACGACATGGACGTTGAGGATCGGCGCGGTGCCGATCCGAAGAAGATTTTCCGGGGCGTCCAGCGCGCCCTGAGGCAGCAGGTGGTGGGCCTCGCGCTGGGGTACGGCGAGCACGACGGCGTCGGCGGTGAGGCTCTCGCCGGGAACCTGAACGCTCCAGCGCCCGTTTTCGTCAGTGAGGACGGAGGTGACGCGTGTACGGACCTCGGTACGGACGCCCGCGGAGTCGAGCGCCTTGCGGGCGAGCCGGTCGTGCAGTTCGCCCAGCGGGACGTGCGCCCATCCGATGTCGGCCGCGCCCGGGTCGGACAGCAGACCGGTCTTGAACACCATCGCGGCGAGCCCCAGCGAGGCGTCGCCCGCGACCGCGTTGAGGGTGGCGACCCCGACCAGGTCCCACAGGGCCTCGACGGCACGCGCCGACTGACCGTGCGCGGTCAGCCAGCTGCCGAAGTCCTGTGTGTCCAGGTCCGGATCGGCGAGGTCGAGCCCCTTGAGCGCGAGCGCGGCACGGCCCACCTTGGCCCGCTCGGCGAGCGAGAGATGCGGATACGTGGCGAGGCTGCGCCCCAGATGCAGGGGCACCGGCAGCGCATCGCGCCGCAGTCTGCCCAGTCGCCGTCCCTCGGGCTTGTCGACGTCGAGTACGGGCACGTCGAGACGATCCTGCAGCGGTGCCAGCGCCGTTCCCTCGATGCGGTCGAGGAACCAGCGGTAGGCGGTGCAGCAGCGCAGGTAGACATGCTGTCCGTTGTCGACGGTCAGTTCGCCGCGCTGGAAGGAGAAGGCCAGACCGCCCAGTCTCGGCCTGCCCTCGACCAGGGTGACGCGGACTCCCGCGTCGGCGAGTGCGAGTGCGGCGGTGATGCCGGCCAGCCCGCCGCCGACCACGACGGCGTCCCTCGCGGAACGCCCCGCCGGATCCGCGAGCGGCTCGTCGGCCCGCGTGCCGTCGTCGCTCATCGTGCGCCCTCCCCTGCGCGACCGCCGTGGTTGAACGGTGCACGGCCGACCGCTGCACTCAGGGACGCCGTCCCCAGCCGGAGGGTTGCGTGCCGCTTTTCGTCGGCGACATCACCTTGGCCCTGTTTGTCCATCAGGCGCGCCTCCTGACGGTCCTGCGCGTCACATGCCGGGCATCCAGGCCGGACAGTCCGCGCACGGCGACGTAGGCCTTCTCCCGGCCGGGCAGCGAGACCCGGCCGCGCAGCACTGCCTCGGGGTCGCGCTCGATGCGGTCGAGCAGCCGGCGGTAGATGCCGGCCATGGCGGCCACGCAGGCGCCGCTGCGCCGGTCCAGCATGGGCAGCAGCCGGTAGCCCTCGGCGAAAAGGGCGCGGGCCCGTCGCACTTCGAAGTGCACGAGGCCCGCGAAGTCGGAGCCTTCGGGGGGTGTCGGCCCGTTGAACCCGGCCGAGCACCCGAACTTCGCGAGGTCGTCGGAGGGCAGATAGGTGCGGCCGCCCTCGGCGTCCTCGCGGACGTCTCTGAGGATGTTGGTGAGCTGCAGCGCGAGGCCCAGGGTGTCGGCGTACTCCGGGGCTCGATCGGCGCCGCGCGCCCCGGGTTCCGTGCCGAACACGCCGAGCGAGAGCCGTCCGATGGCGCCCGCGACGCAGCGGCAGTAGACCTTCAGGTCGTCCCAGGTCTCGTAGGTCTCGCCGCGTACGTCCATCAGCACGCCGTCGATCAGCTCGTCCAGGCCGTCGAGCGGGATCGGGAAGGTCTCGGCGGCATGGGCGAGGGCGACGGCGACGGGGTCGATGTCGTCCTCGGCGACCGACCCCTCCCGCACCCGGGTCAGCAGCGCCCGGGTGTCCTCGAGTCTTTCCGCCTTGACCTCGCCGGCCAGTGCGCCGTCGCCGATGTCGTCGACGCGCCGGGAGAACGCGTAGAGCGCCGACATCGCGCGGCGCTTGGGCGTCGGCAGCAGCCTGATGCCGTACGCGAAGTTACGGGCCTGCTGTCCGGTGACGGCCTCGCAGTAGCTGTAGGCGGCGAGTACCGGTGCGGACACGTGTTGTTCCGACTCCACGGTCCGGATCACCCCTCTCCTCGCAGAGTCACGCCCACCTCGCGCAGCAGCTGGACCTTGCCGGGCTTGGGCGGGCCGGGAAGTACGTCGTAGTCAGCGGCGGCGATCGCCTTGACCGCCGCCCTTCCCCCCGCCACGAATCCCGCGAGCAGCAGCTTCAACCTGCCGTGGACGCTACCCACGAGGGGGGCGCCTTCATTCAGGAGATCGCGGGCGCGTTCTGCTTCGTACGCAACCAGTGCGCGCAACGATGCGCCCGCGGTGGGCGTGGCGAGATCCGCCTCTTGGACATGGAAGTGCTTCATGTCCTCGGCGGGCAGGTAGATGCGGTCGCGGCCGAGGTCCTCGGCGACGTCCTGCAGGTGTTCGACGATCTGGAGGGCGGTGCAGATCGCGTCGGAGAGGCGGATGCGTTCGGGAGTCGAGGTGCCGGTGACGGACAGGACCAGGCGGCCGACGGGATTGGCCGACAGTTCGCAGTACGCGAGCAGGTCGTCGTAGGTCTCGTAGCGGCTGACGAGCTGGTCCTGGCGGTTGGCGGCGATCAGGCCGAGGAAGGGCTCGGGGGTGAGCGAGCAGCGGCGGACCGTGTGCTGGAGGCGGCGCATCAGGGGGTGGCGCGGGGTCGAGTCGAAGACCCGGTTCAGATCGGCCTCGAAGGCGTCCAGGAGCAGCAGCCGGTCCTCGGCCTCCTCGGGCGACACGCCGAGCAGACGAGCGTCGGCGCCGCCGGGGGCCAGGTCGCCGTCGCCGATGTCGTCGACCAGACGGGCGAATCCGTACACGGCCATGAGGTCGGCGCGCCAGGCCCTGGGCAGGAAGAAAGGTGCCACGGGGAAGTTCTCGCCCGCGGCCTTGTCGAGCGTGTCGCGCTCCGGATCAACGGCATGCGACATGCCGGTTCCCGTCACCGGTGACTGCCCGGGGCGGGGACGGCACATGCTGCGTTCAGCTGGGGAGTTTCCGTAGCCATTGCCGTCACATCTCCCGTTCTACACTGCCGACCCAATGCATACTATTTCGGACACGCCGCCCGGCCGTCCGCGCGGCTGCCCCGGCTGAGGGTGTCGCGCATTATCGCCCCACTTGCCGCGTTTCGGGACCGGTACAGCTTACGTTGTACAACGCAGCGAGGTTCCCTGGGGTGTCCTGCACATCACAACAACACACCGATTGGCGTCAAGATTCCTAAGGCGAGACCGAGTTGACGTTTCCTTTGCAGACGCGGGGCCCCGCCGCAGAGGTTGCGGCGAGGCCCCGCCATCCGTCCTGGCCGGAACGTCCAGGCCCGGGTGGACTACTTGCCGGTGAACTTCTCGTACTCCTTGAGGACCTCTTCGGTCGGTCCGTCCATGCGCAGCTCGCCGCGTTCCAGCCACAGGACGCGGTCGCAGGTGTCGCGGATCGACTTGTTGTTGTGGCTGACGAGAAACACCGTGCCGGCCTCCTTGCGCAGCTCACGGATGCGTTCCTCGGAGCGCTTCTGGAACTTGCGGTCACCGGTCGCCAGCGCCTCGTCGATCATCAGGACGTCGTGGTCCTTGGCGGCGGCGATGGAGAACCGCAGTCGGGCCGCCATACCGGAGGAGTAGGTGCGCATCGGCAGGGTGATGAAGTCGCCCTTCTCGTTGATGCCCGAGAAGTCGACGATCTCCTGGTAGCGCTCCTTGATCTGCTCGCGGGACATCCCCATGGCGAGCCCGCCCAATATGACGTTCCGCTCACCGGTCAGGTCGTTCATCAGGGCCGCGTTCACGCCCAGCAGCGAGGGCTGCCCATTGGTGTAGACGCGGCCCTTCTCCGCCGGGAGCAGCCCGGCGATGGCGCGCAGCAGGGTCGACTTGCCGGAGCCGTTGGAGCCGATGAGGCCGATGGCCTCGCCGCGGTAGGCGACGAAGGAGACACCCTTGACGGCGTGCACCTTGCGCACCCCGCGCTCCTCGCCGCGCTTGATGATCCGGCTGAGGGCGGCGGTGGCGCTGCCCTTGCCGGTCTTGGCGCCGTGCACGCGGTAGACGATGTGGAGCTCGTCGGCGATGACGGTGGGGATCCGCTCGCCGCTCTGCCGGTCGGTCTGCTCAGCCACGGCCGTACCTCTCCTCCGCCTTCCAGAAGTACACGAACCCGCCGAGGGCGATCAGGGCGGCCCAGCCACCCGCGACCACCCAGACGTGGTCAGGGAGGTTCTCAGAGCCGTAGCCGTCGATGAGCGCGAAGCGCATCAGGTCCATGTAGATCGCGGCCGGGTTCCACTGCAGGACGTTCGCCAGCCACTGCGGCTTGTCGGCCAGCATGATCGGGATGGAGAACATCACGCCGGACGCGTACATCCACGTCCGCATCACGAACGGCATGAGCTGCGCGAGGTCGGGGGTCTTGGCGCCCGCGCGGGCCATGATCAGCGCGAGTCCGGTGTTGAACAGGAACTGCAGGGCCAGCACCGGGACGATCAGCAGCCAGGACAGGTCCGGGAGACTGCCGAAGCCGATCGCCACGGCGAACAGCACGATCATCGAGAACAGCAGCTGCTGGAGCTGCTGGAGCGCGAAGGAGATCGGCAGCGAGGCGCGCGGGAAGTGCAGGGCGCGGACCAGGCCGAGGTTGCCGGAGATCGCGCGGACGCCCGCCATCACCGAGCTCTGCGTGAAGGTGAACACGAACACGCCGGTGACCAGGAATGGGATGTAGACCTCGCGGGGCAGTCCGCGGTTGGCCTTGAGGATCATGCCGAAGATGAAGAAGTAGACGGCCGCGTTCAGCAGCGGCGTGGCCACCTGCCACAGCTGGCCCAACTTGGCCTGGCTGTACTGGGCGGTCAGCTTCGCCCGGGAGAAGGCGAGGATGAAGTGACGCCGGTCCCAGAGCTGGCGGACGTACTCGACAAGGGAGGGCCGGGCGCCGCTCACGGTCAGCCCGTACTTGGCGGCCAGCCGGCTCGCCGGGAGGCCCTCGTCGGGCGGCACGGCCGCGCCCAGGGCGACCGTGCCGTCGTGCGTTGTCTCACTCACTGGTGGAAACTTTCGTCTTCGGGATGCGCAGCCTGTGCGGGCATGGGCAAGAGCCTGGGGCCCGGGCGGGGCCGATTGCTCACTGGAACGAGCTTGTCAGATCACCGGAGGTCGGCCCAGCCGGGTCAGCCGCCACACCGTACGCCACTTCATCGGCCTGCGTGGCCCGCACGGAGTGGTCCAGCCTTCCCGGAACCCGCCGAACCATGCCTTCAGTGCGGGCCGCGAGGGGCGGCGGACGAGGGTGAGCAGCAGCCAGACCCCGAGGTAGACAGGGATCAGCGGGGTCGGAAGGTTGCGGCGGGCCAGCCAGACCCGGTTGCGGGCGACCATGCGGTGGTAGACCGCGTGCCGTGAGGGCGCGGTCGTCGGGTGGTACAGCACCATGTCGGACCGGTAGTCGATCATCCAGCCCGCGTCGAGGGCCCGCCATGCCAGGTCGGTTTCCTCGTGTGCGTAGAAGAATTCGTCCGGGAGCCCGCCGACCTCGGCGAAGACCTTCGTGCGGACGGCGTTGGCGCCGCCGAGGAAGGTGGTGACCCGGGAGGAGCGCATCGGGTCGGCGGCGCGCAGGCGCGGCACGTGGCGGCGCTGGGTGACCCCGCTGTCGGGGTCGGCGATGCGGAAACTGATGATGCCGAGCTCCGGGTCGGCCTCGAAGGCCTGCCGGCACAGCTCGGCGGTGTCGTGCTGGGCGAGGAGCCCGTCGTCGTCGAGGAACATCAATATGTCGACCTCGCGGCCGCTGGGGCCGAAGGCCTCGATGCCGACGTTGCGGCCGCCGGGGATGCCGAGGTTCTCGGGCAGCTCGATCGTACGGACGCCCTCGGGGACGTCCGGGACCGGCGAGCCGTTGCCGACCACGACCACCTCGACCCGGTCGCCGTCCTGCTTGGCGACCGAGTCGAGCAGGGCGCGGAGCTCGTCGGGGCGGTTGCCCATGGTGATGATCACCGCGCCGACCTTCATGCCGCTCACTTCAGCCTGCTGGAAGCGAGGATGGACACCAGGTGCAGCAGGGTCTGCAGCAGCGCGATGCCGGCGAGTACGGCGACTCCGAGGCGGGAGAAGAACAGGTCACCGCGCATCTGGTCGACGATCGCCAGGACCAGGATCAGCAGGGACGCCTCGATGCCGAGGATCAGCCGGTGGAACTTGAACGCGGCGGCGGCCCGGCGAGCCAGCGCCATCCCGGAGGAGCGCATCTCGGCGGCGGACTCCTGGACCGGCGGCTTGCCCGTTTGGTGCCGGGCGACGCCCACCAGGTCGGTCTCCGCCTTGATCAGGATGGCGCCGAGCGCGGCCAGGGTGCCGAGGAAGGCCCACAGCCAGTCGATTCGGCCGCTGCCCCACAGGTCGGCGGAGCGCAGCCCGAAGCCCACGAGAACGGCGGCGTCGGTGAGGTAGGCGCCGACCCGGTCCAGGTAGACGCCGCCCAGTGAGTACTGCTTCTTCCAGCGCGCGATCTCGCCGTCGACGCAGTCCAGCAGCAGGTACATCTGCACGCAGACCACGCCGAGCACGGCGCCCGTGATCCCCGGCACCAGCAGGGCCGGGGCCGCGAGCACGCCGAAGAGGGTCATCAGATACGTGAGCTGGTTGGGCGTGACCCTGGTGTTCACCAGGTAGCGGTCGACCCGCAGGGACACCTCACGCATGTAGAGGCGTCCCATCCAGTGCTCACCGCTGCGCCGGTCCTTGACCCCCGCGGGGTGGACGACCGGGCGGAGTTCAGCTACCGATGGCCTTGACATAGTCGGCGTAAATGTCCTTGATCTGGTCGGTTGTGAGGTCGAGGTGTTCGAGGATCGTGTAGCGGCCGGGCCGGGTCTCCGGGGCGAACTCCACGGCGCGGACGAACTCGTCCACCGTGAAGCCGATCTCCTCCGGAAGCACCGGAAGCCCGTGCCGGCGCAGCACCTCGGCCGTGTACGCCGACTCCTCGTGCGCGCCACGCAGGTACATCGCGAAGGCGGCGCCGAGGCCGCACTGCTCGCCGTGGCTGGCGGCCCGCTTGGGGTAGAGCAGGTCGAAGGCGTGGTTGATCTCGTGGCAGGAGCCGGAGGCGGGGCGCGAGTCACCGGAGATCGACATCGCGATGCCGGTGAGGACCAGCGCCTCGGCGAGCACCTGGAGGAAGTCGTTGTCGCCGATGCCGCCGGGGTGGCGGAGCACCGCCTCGCCCGCCTGGCGGGCCATGGCGGCGGCGAGGCCGTCGATCTTCTCCCCGTTGACGCGGTTGGACAGCTCCCAGTCCGCGATCGAGTTGATGTTGGAGATCGCGTCGCCGATGCCCGCGCGCACGAAGCGCGCCGGCGCCTGGCGGATGACGTCCAGGTCGATGACGGCCGCGATCGGGTTCGGCACGCCGTAGGAGCCGCGGCCCGCGTCGTTGTCGAGGGTGGCGACCGGCGAGCACAGACCGTCGTGCGCGAGGTTCGTCGGCACGGCGACCAGGGGCAGGCCGACCCGCGCCGCGGCGAACTTGGCACAGTCGATGATCTTGCCGCCGCCGAGGCCGACGACGGCGTCGTAGCGGCCGGCCTTTATGTCGCCGGCCAGCCGCACCGCGTCGTCGAGGGTGCCGCCGCCGACCTCGTACCAGGTGGCGCCGGGCAGGGCCGGGGCGATGCGCTCGCGCAGCCGGGCGCCGGAGCCGCCGCTGACGGCGACGGCGAGCCGACCCGAGGTCGAGATGCGCTCGTCGGCCAGCACGCAGGCCAGATCGTCGAGGGCACCCGGGCGGATGTCCACGACGAGCGGCGAGGGGATGAGCCGGGTCAGTACTGGCACGCGATCTCCCGTCCGCGGGCGAGATCGTCGTGGTTGTCGATCTCGACCCACTTGACGTCGCCGATCGGAGCCGCGTCGATGGTGAAGCCGACGTTGATGAGCTCCTGGTACCCGTGCTCGTAGAACTGCTGCGGGTCCCTCTCCCAGACGGTCTTCAGCGCCTCCCCGAGTTCCTCGGCGGCCGAGCCCTCGATCAGCGTGACGCCGATGTACTCACCGGTGGCCTCGGCCGGGTCCATCAGCTTGGTGATCCGCTGGACGCCCAGGTCGGGGTCCACGACGACCTTCATCTCCTCGTCGGCGAGGGGCTTCACGGTGTCCACGGCCAGGATGATCTGCTTGAACTCGTCCCGCGCGGCGAGCAGCGTCTTCTCGACGGAGACCGGGTGGACGGTGTCGCCGTTGGCGAGGATCACACCGTCCTTGAGGGCGTCACGGCCGCACCACAGGGAGTAGGCGTTGTTCCACTCCTCGGCCTTGTCGTTGTCGATGAGGGTGAGCTTCAGACCGTACTTCTGCTCCAGGGCGGCCTTGCGCTCGTACACGGCCTCCTTGCGGTAGCCGACGATGATCGCGACCTCGGTCAGACCGATCTCCGCGAAGTTGGCGAGGGTGAGGTCGAGAACCGTGGGTTCGCCCTCTATGCCCGCGGGGCCCACCGGCACCAGCGCCTTGGGCAGGCTGTCGGTGTAGGGGCGCAGACGGCGTCCGGCGCCGGCCGCCAGCACGAGGCCGATCATGCGGGTTCTCCTTCATCGTGTACGGCGGGCGCCCCTGAGGACACCCAGAAGCGGGCGCTCTCGACGAGCACCACCAAGGCGACGGTCACGGCGAGCACCGCGAGCGCGACCTTGAACTGCGAGGCGGTGAGCGCGGCGGCCAGGACGGTGACCAGCAGCGTCCGTCCTTCATGCCCCCCGATGGCGCGCACCAGCCAGGCCGGGGGCGCTCCGGCGTTGCCGCGGATGCGATACACCGTGTCGTAGTGATGGTAGGCGACGGCCGCCACCAGCCCGAAAGCCGCTGGCAGCGCTTCGTTCACGTCCCCTTTGGCCGCGAGGACCAGGACGGTGCCGTACTCGGCGAACCGGAACAGCGGGGGAACCAGCCAGTCGAGGGCACCCTTGAGGGGGCGGTACAGGGCCTGACCGGCGGTGCTCGTGTACACGACGGCACCGGCGACGGGCGCCCAGGTCACCCCGGAGAAGAGGGCCACGGCGAGGATGGCGGTACCGGCCGCGGCGACCAGCAGCGGGGCGCCGAGGCGAGCCCCTGTGGTACGCGCCACGAGGGAGGCGAGCGGCCCGTTGTCCGCGAGGTCCGCCAGGGCCTGCGCCGCCCGGTCCGTGCGCCGGGCCTTGCGGGTCAGCGAGCGGAGCACCCGGCCCGCGGTCGTGTAAGTCGCCGCGCACGCGCAGCCGATGAGCAGCACGTAGAAGGTGACGCGGGGTGTCGTGACCGCCGTCAGGACCGCGATCATCGCCCAGCGCTCACCGATCGGCAGCACGATCATGCGGCGCACCCACACCGTCCAGCCGACGCTGTCCAGCCTGCCGGAAAGGGCCGCCGTGGGGCTGGTGTTGGCGGTGGTGTCGTGGTTGGCCTCGTTGAAGGAGAAGTCGACGACGTGCCGGCAGGTCTGCAGGAGTATCGCGCCGAGCGCCAGCGCCCATACGTCGTCGCCGCCGCGGGCCGCTCCCAGCGCCAGGCCCGCGTAGTAGGCGTACTCCTTGGCCCGGTCGAAGGTGGCGTCCAGCCAGGCGCCGAGCGTGGAGTACTGCAGGGAGTAGCGGGCCAACTGGCCGTCGGTGCAGTCCAGTACGAAGGACGCGATCAGCAGGACGCCCGCGGCGACGAAGCCCGTCCGGGTGCCGGTGGCCGCGCAGCCCGCCGCGATCAGCGCGGTGAGCAGGGAGGCGGTGGTGACCTGGTTGGGGGTCAGGCCGCGGCGGGCGCACCAGCGGGCGATGTAGCGGGAGTACGGGCTGATGAAGAACGTGGTGAAGAAACCGTCGCGGGCCTTCACCGCCGACTTCAGGCGTACGGCCTCCTCGTCGACGTTCGCGACGGCCTGCCGTGCCTCGTTGCGGGACTGCGGGTCGGCGGGGACGGCGGCGACCAGGCTGCCGAGTTCCGGGCGGTGCACATCGGCGCCGTCGCTGTCGAGGGCGGTGACGATGCGGTCGGCGAGGCTGTCGACGGCGAGTGCCGTGCCGCCGCCTGCCGAGTTCTCGCGGGCCATCGCACGGGTCAGGGTCTGGCGCCCGGCCGGCTGGGCCGTGACGGCGCCCGGGATCGCGACGAGCGGGAAGCGGGGGTCGGTGAGGCCGAGGCGCAGGGCGTGCAGATGGCCCACGAAGCGGGCGTCGACCACGGCGACCCGCTGGCCGCCGGGGACCTGGGCCAGCAGTGTCTCGGCGTCGGCGGTGTCGGCGGCGATCCGTACGTCGAAGCCGAGGGACCGCAGATCGCCCTCGATCGACGATCCGGGGACCGGCTGACCGGTGAGGATGGCGGTCGACAACCGAACTCACTCCCTGGGTGCCGACGCGCCGGCGCCGGTCATGTGCATGGTAGGCGCCCCTTGGCTGCACCAGGCGGGCGGCATGTCCGCAGAGGCTATCGGATGTCGGGAGAGCGGAGTTCACCGCCCGTTCACGGGCCGATCAACGCCGTCTCCTCTGGCCTTTGCCGCGATCATCATCGGTGATCCGGGGTCCCGCCGACAAACCGCGGTGCCCAGATCAGGCATCCGGGACATTGGGAAGCGCCGGGTGGTCTCGGCATAGGGTGGGCGACCATGACATGGCTGATCACAGGCGGAGCGGGATACATCGGGGCCCATGTGGTGCGGGCCATGACCGGCGCCGGGGAGCACGTCGTCGTACTGGACGACCTGTCGGCCGGGTTCCCCGAGCGGCTGCCCGAGGACGTGCCGCTCGTCGAGGGCTCGACGCTCGACGGCGACCTGCTGAAGCGGGTGTTCGCCGAGTACGGGGTGACCGGCGTCGTCCACCTCGCCGCACGCAAGCAGGTCGCCGAGTCCGTGGCGCAGCCCACCCGCTACTACCGGGAGAACGTCGGCGGTCTCGCGACGCTGCTGGAGGCGGTCGCCGAGGCCGGGGTCGGGAAGTTCCTGTTCTCCTCGTCCGCGGCCGTCTACGGAAATCCCGATGTGGACCTCATCACCGAGGACACCGCGTGCGCGCCGGTGAACCCGTACGGCGAGACCAAGCTCACCGGCGAGTGGCTGGTGCGGGCGGCGGGCCGGGCACACGACATCTCCACGGTCTGCCTGCGGTATTTCAACGTGGCGGGCGCCGCCGCACCCGAGCTGGCGGACACGGGCGTCTTCAACATCGTCCCCATGGTCTTCGACCGGCTCACCCGCGACGAGGCCCCGCGGATCTTCGGCGACGACTATCCGACGCCGGACGGCACCTGCATCCGCGACTACATCCACGTCGCCGACCTGGCCGAGGCGCATCTGGCCGCGGCACGGCGGCTCGCCGGCCGCAGCGGTGACCTCACGGTGAACATCGGCCGCGGCGAGGGCGTCTCCGTCCGCGAGCTGATCACCGTCATCGGCGAGGTGACCGGCGACCGCCGCCCGGCCCTGGTCGAGGGCCGCCGCCCCGGGGACGCGCCGCGCGCGGTCGCCTCCGCCGCCCGGGCAGCAGAGGAGCTGGGCTGGACCGCACGGCGCGGGGTGCCCGAGATGGTCGAGTCGGCCTGGCAGGGCTGGCTGCTGCACCACGGCAGGTGACAGCACGGCAAGGAAACTGAGGCTGCCCTGACCTGCATATCGTTTCCGCAGGTCAGGGCACATGACAACGGTGTTCAGTGCCGCGTTGCCCGATACCCCCCGCCCGTAGTTCACTGTCATCCCGGGCGCAACACAGGAAGGCGGCTGCCATGGGGGCAGGGCACGATCACGGGCACGGGCACTCGCATGCCCCGCCCACCGGTACGGCCGCGGCGGCGTACCGCGGGCGGCTGCGCGTCGCCCTGTCGATCACGCTCACCGTCATGGTGGTCGAGATCGTCGGCGGTCTGCTCGCGGACTCGCTCGCGCTGATCGCGGACGCCGCCCACATGGCGACCGACGCCCTCGGGCTGGGCATGGCGCTGCTGGCGATCCAATTCGCCAACCGACCGCCGAGCGGCAACCGCACCTTCGGATACGCCCGCGCCGAGATCCTCGCGGCGCTCGCCAACTGTCTGCTGCTGCTCGGCGTCGGCGGCTACGTCCTGTACGAGGCGATCCAGCGGTTCTTCACCCCGGCCGACACCGCGGGCGGGCTGATGATCGTGTTCGGTGCGATCGGTCTGGTCGCGAACATGATCTCGCTGACGCTGCTGGTGCGCGGCCGGCAGGAGAGCCTGAACGTACGCGGCGCGTTCCTGGAGGTCGCGGCGGACGCGCTCGGCTCCCTCGCCGTGATCATCTCGGCGCTGGTGATCCTGGCGACCGGCTGGCATGCCGCGGACCCGATCGCCTCGCTGGTGATCGGCCTGATGATCGTGCCCCGCACCTGGAAGCTGCTGCGCGAGACCCTGGACGTGCTGCTTGAGGCAGCTCCGCGGGACGTCGACATGGCGGACGTACGCGCCCACATCCTGGACCTGGACGGGGTCGAGGACGTCCACGACCTGCACGCCTGGACGATCACGTCCGGGATGCCGGTGCTCTCCGCGCACGTGGTGGTGCGCTCCGACGTCCTCAGCGCCATCGGCCACGAGAAGATGCTCCACGAGCTCCAGGAGTGCCTCGGCGACCACTTCGACGTGGCGCACTGCACCTTCCAGCTGGAACCGGGCGGGCACGCGGAACACGAGGCGAGGGTGTGCCATTGAGGCAGGTGGGCCGCTGCTTGGCCGGAATGCAGCCGTCCGGCGTGACCTGGCGTCGTTAAGCCTCACAGCGTTGCCCCGGACGGTTCCCCGCCGACCGGCAGGGGCACGATCAACTACCGGGCCCCTCTTCCGGTCTTCAACCGGTGACGGCCGTGCCCGCGCCGCGCGCGGGACATGCGGGCGCGCCGCGAAGTGCCGGGAGTGCCGGATTCGTACGGCAGACTTGGGGCGCGAAGACCGATGTGAAGGATGGGTATGCCGATCACACCTGCTACCGCGACGCACACTTCGTCGAACGGCGCCGCAGACGCGATTTTGCTGGAACTGGTCGACGAGAACGGCGTCACGATCGGCACCGCGGAGAAGCTCGCCGCCCATCAGCCGCCGGGGCAGCTGCACCGCGCCTTCTCCGTCTTCCTCTTCGACGAGCGCGGCAGACTGCTGCTGCAGCAGCGGGCCCTGGGCAAGTACCACTCCCCCGGCGTGTGGTCCAACACCTGCTGCGGCCACCCCTACCCCGGCGAGGCGCCCTTCGCGGCGGCGGCCCGCCGCACGTACGAGGAGCTGGGTGTGTCCCCCTCGCTGCTCGCCGAGGCGGGCACGGTCCGCTACAACCACCCCGACCCCGACTCGGGCCTGGTCGAGCAGGAGTACAACCACCTGTTCGTCGGGATGGTGCAGTCGCCGCTGAGGCCGGACCCGGAGGAGGTCGGCGCGACGGCCTTCGTGACGCCCGACGAACTCGCGGAGCGGCACGCCAAGGACACCTTCTCGTCCTGGTTCATGACCGTGCTGGACGCGGCCCGACCGGCCGTCAGGGAGCTGACCGGCCCGTCGGCCGGCTGGTGACCTCCGTCAGAGCACCCGCAGGGGTTTGAGCGGCAGGGCGGCCCAGATCACCTTGCCGCCGCTCGACGTGTGCTCGACGTCGCACACCCCGCCCGCCTCCCGGGCGACCTCGCTGACCAGGAGCAGCCCCCGGCCGCCCTCGCCGCTGTGGTCGGTCTCCAGGGCGGTCGGGCGGTAGGGGTGGTTGTCCTCCACGGACACCCGCACCCACTCGGCGCCGACGGCGACCTCCACGGCGAGCATCGGCGAGAGCAGTGCCGCGTGCCGGACGGCGTTCGTGACCAGCTCCGAGACGATCAGCAGCAGGCCGTGGACCAGATCGTCGGAGACGGGCACCCCCTGGCGGTACAGCAGGTCCCGCACGGCGTGCCGCGCCTGCGGCACCGAGGCCTCGATGGCGGGGGCGGTGAACCGCCAGACGCCTTCGTACGGCAGCGGGTCCGCGGGCGGCCCCGGGTCGCGGGGCTCGTAAGCGCCGCCTTCTGGGCGTGGGCCGGACCCGCGCCCATGGTTGTCCATCGTCCGGTCGCCACCCTTGCGCTCGATTGTCACCACACGTCGAGTGTTGGGAACGACCCACGGCACTCCGGATGACTGAACACAAGTCAGCAGGTATCGAGCACTTATGACCGTTGGCGTATGACACGGTCAGTTGTGGGACTGGTCCTGTCACGCTTCAGCCGACTTCGCGAACTCTTCGGGTTGTACGGGTTAGGGCGCCCCCTTCCTGATCACGCGTCCGGCGCGGCGGCTAGCATCCGGCCATGGAGCCCCAGCTGCTGCACAGCGTCACCGACTCGGTCGCCACCGTCGTCATCCACCACCCGGCCAAGCGCAACGCCATGACGGCCGCGATGTGGGCCGCCCTGCCGCCGCTGCTGGACACCCTCGCGGCGGATCCGGGCGTACGGGCGCTGGTGCTGACCGGGGAGGGCTCGACGTTCTGCGCGGGCGCCGACATCTCCACGCTGCAGGGGTCGCCGGAGGAGGCACAGGGGCTCGCGGTGCGGGCCGAGGAGGCGCTGGCCGCCTTCCCGAAGCCGACGCTGGCCGCGATCCGCGGGCACTGTGTGGGCGGCGGGTCACAGCTGGCGGCGGCCTGTGATCTGCGCTTCGCCATGGAGGGCGCGCTGTTCGGGGTGACGCCGGCGAAGCTGGGGATCGTGTATCCGGCCTCCTCCACGCGCCGTCTGGTGGCGCTGGTCGGTCCGGCCGCCGCCAAGTACCTGCTGTTCTCCGGCGAGTTGATCGACGCGGAGCGGGCGCTGCGCACCGGTCTGGTGGACGAGGTGCTGCCGCAGGGTGAACTCGCCAAGCGGGTGGCCGAGTTCACCCGGATCCTGGTCTCCCGTTCACAGCTCACGCAGGCCGCGGCGAAGGAGTTCGCGAACGGGCGCACCGACCGGGACGCGTACTGGACGAAGCAGGCGCGCGGCAGCGGCGACACCGTGGAGGGGGTCGCCGCGTTCCTGGAGCGCAGGCAGCCGCGCTTCACCTGGACTACGTCAGGATGAAACGGCTCTTGGAGCGGAACTCCTCGACGAGGTGCACGGGCGCCTTCTCGGGGGAGCCGGCGTCGTAGGGCGGCTGCGGGTCGTACTCGGTCAACAGCTGTACGGCCTGGGCGTGTTCGTCGCCGGCGATCCGGCCGAGGAGGGTCAGGCCCATGTCGATGCCGGAGGAGACACCGGCCGCGGTGACGTACTTGCCGTCGAGGACCACCCGCTCCCCCGTGGGCTCGGCGCCGAACTGCTTCAGGAAGTCCAGGGCCAGCCAGTGGGAGGTGGCACGGCGGCCCCGCAGCAGGCCGGCCGCGGCGAGGAGCAGGGAGCCCGTGCACACCGATGTCGTCCAGGTGCTGGTGGCGTCGGCGGTGCGCAGCCAGTCCAGGAGGGTTTCGTTCTCCATCTGCGGGGTCTGTCCCGGGCCCCCCGGAACGATCACGATGTCGGGGCGCTCCACCTCGGCCAGGGTCTTGTCCGCGACGATCGCGAGGTTTCCGGTGTCGGTGCGGACGGGACCGGTGCGTTCGGCGACGAAGACGGTCTCCGCGTCCGGAAGGCGCCCGAGGGTCTCGTACGGCCCCACGGCGTCGAGGGCGGTGAAGCGGTCGAAGAGCACGATGGCGATCTGCATCGGGGTCCTTTCAGCGGGTGGGTGTGGGACGGAAGCGGCGGCGGTATTCCGCCGGGGCCGTGCCGAGGGTCCTGACGAAGGCGCGGCGCATGGCCTCGGGGGTGCCGTAGCCGCTGGCGCGGGAGATCTCCTCGATGCCGTCGGCCGTGTCCTCCAGGAGACGGCGGGCGTGTTCGAGGCGGACGCGGTCGACGTAGCGGCCCGGTGTCATGCCGGTCTCCGCCTGGAAGGCGCGGGCGAAGTGGCGGGGCGAGAGGGCGGCACGGGCGGCGAGGGACTCGACGTCCAGGTCGCCGGCGGGATGCTCGGTGATCCACTGCTGGACCTCGCGCAGCGGCTCGCGCCGGGCGGTCTGTGCGGCGAGCTGCGCGCTGAACTGGGCCTGGTTGCCGGGCCGGCGCAGAAAGACGACCAGGTGGCGGGCGATGGCCAGCGCGGCCTCCCGGCCCAGGTCCGCCTCCACCAGGGCCAGCGCGAGGTCGATGCCCGAGGTGACACCGGCCGAGGTGAAGACGTGTCCGTCGCGCACATAGATGGGGTCGGGGTCGACCTCGACGGACGGGTGGTCGCGGGCGAGCTTGTCGCAGTACGCCCAGTGGGTCGTGACGCGGCGCCCGTCGAGCAGGCCCGCCTCCGCGAGGAGGATGGCGCCGGTGCAGACGGAGACGAGGCGCTCCGCGCGCGGGCCGTGCGTACGCAGCCAGTCGGTCAGCCGGACGTCGCGCACCGGACGGCGGGTGCCCTGGCCGCCCGGCACGAGAAGGGTGTGCGGGGCGGCCGCGTCCGCGAGGGCGTGGTCCGGTACGAGGGTCAGGCCGCTGGAGGTGCGGACCGGGGCGCCGTCCAGGGAGGCCGTACGGATGCGGTAGGTGCCCGGAGTGTGCAGCTCGGCGCCCGCGAAGACCTCCAGGGGGCCGGTGACGTCGAGGCTCTGGACGCCGTCGAAGAGGACGAGCAGGACGGTTCGCTGCGGCATACCCACGATTCTTGGCAGCCGGACGGATGGCGGCAATGACGAGTTCCCCACCTTTCCTGCCATCCGGCGTACGGCACCGGAGCCCGTACCGACCAGTCGGTAACCTGCGCGTCATGACTACTGCCGCCCCCGATCCGCATGCCGGTCGCCGCTGCCACAACGCGCTCAACTCCCTGCACGCGACGTACTACTTCTCGCCCGACCTGGGCAGGGAGCTCGGCGCTCTCGGCATCACGCACCCGAGGGCCGTCAACCTCGCCGCGCGGGCGGCCGCGCTGGGCCCGGTCGGCCCCGGCACGGTGACGGCGACCTTCTACAACTACAAGTACGAGCTCGTGGCCCGGTATGTGCCCGCCGTGTGGGAGAGCGCCTCGCCCGCGCGGATCCTGGCCGCACGCGCGCGTGCCGTCGATGCGACCCTGCGCCGCCTGCTGGGCGAGGACACCGTGGCGTCCGAGGAGATGGCTCAGGCGGCGCGGCTGGCGCTGCGGGCCGCCGAGGCCTGTTCGCGCGCGGCCCGGCCGCTGTACTCGGCCTACGCCGACCTGCCGGTGCCCGACGAGCCGCATCTGGCGTACTTCCACGCCACCACGCTGCTGCGCGAGCACCGGGGCGACGGGCATCTCGCCGTCCTGATGTCCGCGGAGCTGGACGGTCTGGAGGCCGTGGTGACCCACACCGCGACGGGCAAGGGCATGACACCGAAGTGGGTGTTCGGCAGCCGTGGCTGGAAGCAGGCGGACTGGGACGCGGCCTGCGGGCGGCTGCGGGAGCGCGGGCTGCTGGACGGGGCGGGCGAGCTGACGGAGCGGGGCGTCGAGCTGCGGGCACACATCGAGACGGAGACGGACCGCCTGGACCGGGCGCCGTACGAGCACCTCGGGGCAGAGGACGTCGCCCGACTGACGGAGCTGGGAGCGGGATTCGCCCGGACCGCACTGGCGGCCGGGGCCTACCCCGCGGATCTGATCGGCAAGGGCTGACGAGCCCCAGGCGGAGGGCATCACTGGGCCCACGCAGCACGGGACAGGCCTCGCGGGCCGCACGTGCCGCCGGGGCCCATCCCACGGATCTGATCGGCAAGGGCTGACGAGACACAGGCAGAGAGCGCCAGCCCGTCGGCACAGCACGGGAGAGGCCTCGCCCGGGCCGCACTCGTCGCCGAGGCCCACCCGATCGATCTGATCGGCAAGCGCTGCCGAGACGCAGGCAGAGGACGTCACTCGACCGACACAGCACGGGACAACCCTCGTGCCGGCTGCACCCGCCTCCGGGCCGCCCCGCCGATCTGATCCGCAAGCACTGACGAAAAGCCCAGGCAGAGGCCGTCGCTCAGCCGACGAAGCTCGGGATCGCGTGGGCCGCACTCTTCGCCGGGGCCCACCCCGCGGAACTGATCGGCAAGGGCCGGCGAAACCCGGGTACCCGGATCTCGCCCGGCCGTCTCGGCCGGGCGGAAACCGGGAACGGAAAGGGGAATTTCGTGTTCCGCGCCATTGCAGACGTGCTGCGACAGATCGGCGGCGCGATCGCCACCGTCGTCACACTGCCCTTCCGGGCGGTCGCCCGGCTCTTCGGCGGAGCCTCGAGTTCCGCGCGGGGCCACGGGGCCTGATTCCACCGTCCCGCCTCGCCGGTTGCCGCCCTGATCCCCGACTGTCGGTGCCGCCTGCCACAATTGCGGCGCAACCTCAGTGAGAAGGCGGTACGGGATCGTGACGACACCCGGGTCCAGCGCAGTCGGGACCATCGAAGGCAGGATCGCCGAGGAACTCGGCGTACGGGAGCGGCAGGTCAGGGCTGCCGTGGAGCTGCTCGACGGCGGTTCGACGGTGCCTTTCATCGCCCGCTACCGCAAGGAAGCGACCGAGATGCTCGACGACGCGCAGCTGCGCACGATCGAGGAGCGGCTGCGCTATCTGCGGGAGCTGGAGGAGCGGCGGACCGCGATCCTGGAGTCGGTGCGCGAGCAGGGCAAGCTGACCGCGGAGCTGGAGGCGCAGATCCGCGGCGCCGAGACCAAGGCGCGGCTCGAGGACATCTACCTGCCGTACAAGCCGAAGCGCCGCACCAAGGCGCAGATCGCGCGCGAGGCCGGGCTCGAGCCGCTCGCCGAGGGCCTGCTCGCCGACCCGACGGTCGAGCCGCTCGCCGCGGCAGCCGCGTTCCTCGACCCGGACACGGGCATCGTCGAACCGCAGACCGCCCTGGACGGCGCCCGCGCGATCCTCACCGAGCGGTTCTCCGAGGACGCCGACCTGATCGGCGAGCTGCGCGAGCGCATGTGGGTGCGCGGACGGCTGGCCGCCAAGGTGCGGGAAGGCAAGGAAGAGGCGGGCGCCAAGTTCGCCGACTACTTCGACTTCGCCGAGCCGTTCACCGAACTGCCCTCGCACCGCATTCTCGCCATGCTGCGCGGCGAGAAGGAGGAGGTCCTCGACCTCGTCCTGGAGCCGGAGGAGCCCACCGACGGCCCCTCGTCCTACGAGGGCATCGTGGCCGCGAGGTTCCAGATCGCCGACCGCGGCCGTCCCGCCGACAAGTGGCTGATGGACACGGTCCGTTGGGCCTGGCGCACCCGCATCCTGGTGCACCTCGGCATCGATCTGCGCCTCAGGCTGCGCACGGCCGCCGAGGACGAGGCAGTCCAGGTGTTCGCGGCGAACCTGCGCGACCTGCTGCTCGCCGCCCCGGCCGGCACGCGCGCGACCCTGGGCCTGGACCCCGGGTTCCGCACGGGCGTGAAGGTCGCCGTCATCGACGCCACCGGCAAGGTGGTGGCCACGGACGTCATCTACCCGCACGTCCCGGCGAACAAGTGGGACGAGGCGATCGCCAAGCTGGCCCGCCTCGCGAAGGAACACGCGGTCGAGCTGATCGCGATCGGCAACGGCACGGCGTCCCGCGAGACCGACAAGCTGGCCGGTGAACTCATCACCAAGCACCCCGAGTTGGGCCTCACCAAGGTGATGGTGTCCGAGGCGGGCGCGTCCGTGTACTCGGCCTCCGCGTTCGCCTCGCAGGAGCTGCCCGACATGGACGTGTCGCTGCGCGGCGCCGTCTCCATCGCGCGCCGCCTCCAGGACCCCCTGGCCGAGCTGGTGAAGATCGACCCGAAGTCGATCGGCGTCGGCCAGTACCAGCACGACCTCTCCGAGGTGAAGCTGTCGCGCTCACTGGACGCGGTGGTCGAGGACTGTGTGAACGGCGTCGGCGTGGACGTCAACACGGCCTCGGCCCCGCTGCTCGCCCGGGTCTCCGGCATCACCTCCGGGCTGGCCGAGAACATCGTGGCGCACCGTGACGCCAACGGCCCCTTCAAGTCGCGTACGCAGCTCAAGAGCGTGGCCCGGCTCGGCCCCAAGGCGTACGAGCAGTGCGCGGGCTTCCTGCGGATCCGCGGCGGCGACGACCCGCTGGACGCCTCCAGCGTGCACCCGGAGGCCTACCCGGTCGTCCGGCGCATGGTGAAGACCTCCGGGCAGGAGGTGGCGTCGCTCATCGGCAACACGAGCGTGCTGCGTTCGCTGAGGCCGGATGAGTTCGTGGACGAGACCTTCGGTCTGCCGACCGTCACCGACATCCTCAAGGAGCTGGAGAAGCCCGGGCGCGACCCGCGGCCCGCCTTCAAGACGGCCACCTTCAAGGAGGGCGTCGAGAAGATCTCCGACCTGACCTCCGGGATGGTCCTGGAGGGCGTGGTCACGAATGTGGCGGCCTTCGGTGCCTTCATCGACATCGGTGTCCACCAGGACGGTCTGGCGCATGTCTCCGCGTTGTCCAAGAACTTCGTCAAGGACCCGCGGGATGTGGTGAAGCCGGGGGACATCGTCAAGGTGAAGGTGCTGGACGTCGACATTCCGCGCAAGCGGATCTCGCTGACGCTGCGCCTCGACGACGAGGCCGCGCCGCAGGGAGACGGCGGCGGCGACCGCCGGCAGCGGGGTGCGCGTCCGCCTCAGCAGCGGCAGCAGCAGCGTCAGGGCGGCGGCCGTGGCGGGCAGGGCGGCGGTCGTGGTGGGCAGGGCGGCGGTTCGCGCCAGGCGGCGGCGCCGGCCAACAGTGCGATGGCCGATGCTCTGCGCCGGGCGGGGTTGCTTGACCCGAAGGGCAAGCGCTGAGCCTGAGTCTCCGGCGGGAGGCCGTGGGGAGCTGCGGGCCGGTCGTGGCTCGTCGCGCCCCGCGGCGGAGCCGCTGATGTGACAGCCCCGCGCCCCCGGTGAACGGGCGCTTCGCGCCCTTCGGATCCAGGGTGGCCGAGATGTTCGCCTCGCGCGCCATCACCTGGGAAGCGTCCGAGAGCCGGGGGTACGAGACCGCCTGGGTCCAGCTCGGAGAGAGCCAGTTGCGGGCCCGCGGCCGGGCCGTGGGACCGTTCCGGAGCCGTACGCGCGCTTTCAGCCGTTCCAGCCGGGGTCCCTCCCGCTGATGCCGAGCGCCCGCCGGAACGCCGGGGCATCGGACGGCACCGGCACGGGCGGGCCGTAGCTGCCGTTGGCGCGTGCCTGCTCGGCGAGTTGCTCGACCACGCCGAGCGCTGTCCGCGCGGTCTCCTGGCTGAGAGCGAAGGGGCGGCCGGTGGCTCGCGCCAAGTCCCAGCCGTGCAGGGCGAGTTCGTGCAGGGTGATCGAGGCGGCGAGGGAGGCGGGCATCTCCCCCGGGCCGAACTCGGTGGTGCCGTCGTAGGCCGCCGGGTCGGACCAGGCTGCCGTGGCCCGGCCCGCGGAGTCGGCCAGCGCCTGCGGTGTCATGGCCGGGGCGGTGGCGCCCTCGCCGGGCTGCGCCTCCTTGCGGGCGGCGCGCGCGGCGGACAGGAGGGTTCCGCCCAGGTGGTCGACGAGCTCGGCGACGGTGAACTTCTCGCACGGGGTGCGGTCCTGGAGCTGTTCCTCGCGGATGCCGGAGGCCGTCGCGGCGACGGTTTCGGCGCACTCGCGGATGGCGGGGTGCAGTGTGCTGTGCTGGGTGGTGTTCACGGGTTTCTCTCCCTGCAGGGGTTCTCTGGCGGGCGGCGGGCCGGCTGGGGTGCGGCTGCGATCAGCCGGCGAAGAAGGGCACGGGCTGGCCGGGCTCCGCCTCGGTGACGCGCAGTTCGTTCCTTCTGTACGTGCTCAAGACCTGAGGCCCCGGAGCCGCTCGTTTTAGCGATGACTAAAATGTAGACACGAGGCTCCGGCAAATTCAAGTGGCGACTAAAATGAACTCCATGGATGCGGTACAGGTGGTCGCCGAGCCCCGGCGACGCGAGATCCTCCGCCTGGTGTGGGACGAGGAGCGGTCGGCAGGTGAGATCGCCGACCGGTTCGACGTCACGTTCGGTGCGGTCTCCCAGCACCTGAAGGTGCTCAGGGACGCCGGTCTGGTCACGCTGCGCCATGACGGCAAGAAGCGCTTCTACCGGGCCGACCACGAAGCCCTGGGCCCGCTTGCCGCGTATCTGCAGTCCATGTGGGCGGCCAAGCTGGACACGCTCGCCGAGCTGTCGGAGGCGGCGGAACGCGCGGAGCGCGGTGAAGGGACGGACACGTGAGCGTCGATGCGGTCACCCTGGAGCGGCTGATCGCCGCGCGCCCGGAGACGGTGTTCTCCTTCTTCACCGACCGGGACAAGTGGCTGTCCTGGATGGGAGCGGACGGCACGTTCAGCTTCGAGCCCGGCGGCGCCTACCGGACGCGGGTCAACGGCGACAACGTCGCGGAGGGCCGTTTCATCGAGATCGACCCGCCGAAGCGGGTGGTGTTCAGCTGGGGCTGGGCCGAGGGCGAGATGCCCTTTCCGCCCGGCTCCACGACGGTCGAGATCACCCTGGAACCGGTCGCCGAGGGCACCCTTCTCCGCCTGGTCCACCGCGGCCTGCCGTCCGCCGAGGCATGTGCCGCGCACCAGGTGGGCTGGACGCACTACACCGACCGGCTCGCGACGGTGGCAGCGGGCGGCGACCCAGGGCCCGACGACTGGTTGTGAGCCGGCCCGCTCAGCTCTGCTGCGGAGGCGGCGCGGTGCCGTTCATCCGGGCACGGTTCTCCGCGAGCAGTTCCTGCACGCGCTGCTCGACCTCCACGGGGTCCACACCGAGGGAACGGCCGATGTGCACGGCCCACACCTCCGAGCGCACGTTGGTCTCGAAGTCCAGGTCGGCGCGGACGTTCTCACGCGCGGCCTGCCGGTTCTGGCTCACCATCACGAAGGTGGACAGGAAGATCGCTTCCAGGCTGACGATCATGGTGAGCAGTCCGAAGGGATACGGGTCCCAGACCGCCCCCTTGCCGAAAGCCCCCTCGTTGCACACGATCCACACCGCGAACCACAGCGCGTGCAGATAGACGAAGGTCATGGTCCCGGCGAAGGCGGTGATCGCGTCCGCGATCCGGTCCTGGGTTCCGCGCATCCGTGCGAGGACGTCCTGCTCGTGCACGATCCGCACGGCCGGCCGCTTCGCCTCAGAACCCATGGCCCCTCCTTGTGACGCGATATGCCTCGATCACCTGCGGCACCGTCGTAGCCCCGGCCGCGACCGAGCCGCGGCGGACTCCCTACGGCCTGCTCAGCGCTCCGTGACTTTTCCGTCCGCCACCTCGAGCCGCCGGTTCACATGGACCGCGTCGAGCATGCGGCGGTCGTGGGTGACCAGGAGGAGGGTGCCCTCGTAGGCGTCGAGGGCCGACTCCAGCTGTTCGATGGCCGGCAGGTCGAGGTGGTTGGTCGGCTCGTCGAGGACGAGGAGGTTGACGCCCCGGCCCTGCAGCAACGCCAGGGCGGCGCGCGTGCGTTCTCCCGGGGACAGGGTCGCCGCCGGGCGCAGGACGTGCTCGGACTTCAGGCCGAACTTGGCCAGCAGCGTGCGCACTTCGACCGGCTCGGTGTCCGGTACGGCGGCGCAGAACGCGTCGAGCAGGGCCTCCGTGCCGTGGAACAGCTTGCGGGCCTGGTCGACCTCGCCGACCAGGACGCCGGAGCCCAGGCTCGCGTGACCCGCGTCCAGGGGGATCCGGCCGAGCAGGGCGCCCAGCAGGGTGGACTTGCCGGCGCCGTTCGCCCCGGTCACCGCCACCCGGTCCGCCCAGTCGACCTGCAGGGAGACCGGGCCGAAGGTGAAGTCGCCGCGCCGTACCTCCGCGTCCCGCAGGGTGGCCACGACGGCGCCCGAGCGCGGGGCCGACGCGATCTCCATGCGCAGCTCCCACTCCTTACGGGGCTCCTCGACCACGTCGAGCCGCTCGATCATGCGCTGCGTCTGCCGGGCCTTCGCGGCCTGCTTCTCGCTGGCCTCGCTGCGGAACTTGCGGCCGATCTTGTCGTTGTCGTTGCTCGCCTTGCGGCGGGCGTTCTTGACACCCTTGTCCATCCAGGAGCGCTGCATCTGGGCCCGGTCCTGGAGGGCGGCGCGCTTGTCGGCGTACTCCTCGTAGTCCTCGCGGGCGTGCCGGCGGGCGACGTCCCGCTCCTCCAGGTAGGCCTCGTAGCCGCCGCCGTAGAGGGTGATCTGCTGCTGGGCGAGGTCGAGTTCGAGGACCTTGGTGACCGTGCGGGTGAGGAACTCGCGGTCGTGGCTGACGACGACGGTGCCGGCCCGCAGGCCCTTCACGAACCGCTCCAGGCGCTCCAGGCCGTCCAGGTCGAGGTCGTTGGTCGGCTCGTCGAGCAGGAAGACGTCGTAGCGGGACAGGAGCAGGGACGCGAGCCCGGCGCGTGCCGCCTGGCCGCCGGACAGGGACGTCATCGGCTGGTCCAGGTCCACGGCCAGGCCCAGGGAGTCGGCGACCTCCTCGGACCGCTCGTCCAGGTCGGCGCCGCCCAGGTCGAGCCAGCGCTCCAGACTCGTCGCGTACGCGTCGTCGGCGCCCGGCGCGCCGTCGACCAGGGCCTGCGTCGCCTCGTCCATCACACGCTGGGCCTCGGCGACGCCGGTACGGCGGGCGAGGAACTCCCGGACGGTCTCGCCGGGGCGCCGCTCCGGCTCCTGCGGGAGGTGTCCGACGGTCGCGGTCGGCGGGGAGAGCCTCAGCTCCCCCTCCTCCGGTGTGAGCAGCCCCGCGAGCATCTTCAGCAGCGTGGACTTGCCCGCGCCGTTGGCGCCGACCAGCCCGATCACGTCGCCGGGCGCGACGACGAGGTCGAGCCCGGAGAAGAGGGAGCGGTCGCCGTGGCCGGCGGCTAGGTTCTTGGCGACGAGAGTGGCGGTCACAGGGGGCGATCCTAATGGGCGGGTCACGTCGGACGCGCCCGCGAAGGGAGCGGGCTGTGACGATCTGCGGCTCCGCCACGGTGGGGTCCCCCGCTCGGGCGGAGCCGAGAGCGGGGGAGCGACCAGCCACAACGGGCCCGCAGACGGCTGACGTGAGCTCGCGGCCCTCTCCGCTCGCTGCCTCCGAAGCGGAGCGCTACCGCGCCATCGCCTCCACCAGCACGCTCCCCGCCGTCCGTGCCACCACGAACGACTCGCCCTTCATCGCCTTGGCGTCCAGGGCGATGCGGTGGCTGCCCGGTTCGAGGACGCCGTCGAAGACCTCGTGGGTGTGGGTGCGGTAGAGGCGGTCGAGGCGGTACGCGGTGAGGCGGACCCGGCAGGGTGAGGTGACCTCGACGCCCGCCTCGCCGTCGGCCGCCACCAGGCGGGTCAGACGGCGCTGCTCGGTCGGACTGCGGTCCAGGGCGTGTTCGATCTGGGCCACGAGGAGCGGGACGATCGGGGCGAGGCCCTCGACGTAGACCACGTCGACGCCCGCCCGTTCGAAGGAGCGGCGTACGGCGGTGCGCTCCTCCTGGGAGACGGCGCGGCCGAAGGCGACGGCCCCGTAGGCACGCAGTTCGTCGGCGGGGACGCCGTCGGCGTCATGGGCGATGTCGGCGCCGATGCCGATGGTGCGCAGGGCGGCGGCCAGCTTGGCGAGGACGGCGACCCGCGCGCCGATCAGCAGGACCCGGCGGCGGGCGCCCGGGGACTCGCCGTCGAGGAGGGCGGCCAGCGCCTCGCGGTACTCGGCGCCGTGGAAGCGGAACGGTCCGATGCCGTGGTAGCCGTTGAGTTCGAGGTCGGCGTGTTCGTCGGTCTGCCAGGCGAAGTCCCGCCAGATGTAGTCCTCTCCGTCCTGCTCGATGATCGCGGTGACCGCGCCGCAGGCCAGATCGGCGCATTCGGGGCAGCCGTAGATGACGTAACGGCCGCCCGGAAGCGGTGGGTCCGCCTCCAGGAGGAGGCTGCGGACCTGTTCGGTGAAGATCGCGGGTGGGATGTCGGAGGCGAGCGGGGAGACGGCGTCGAGGTCGGAGAGCTGGAACAGCAGCGGACGTCCGTCGACGATGAAGTCCACGAAGTCCCGGTGCACTTGGTAGTCACCGTTGGCGAGGACTCCACCGGCACGCATCGCCGGTGCCAGGCCGAAGGTCGCGTACTCGGCAGACATGCTGTGAGTATCCCCAGAGTGGGAGCTGTCTGAGCACGGCATGACATATTCCGCTAACGTCCCCGCGTGGAGAGCGTGCGGAACAACGATGTCATCGTGGTGGGCGCCGGGGTCATGGGGCTCACGACGGCCGTCGTCCTCGCGGAGCGCGGTGTACGGGTGCGGGTCTGGACGCGGGATCCCCTGGAGGCGACCACCTCGGCGGCTGCGGGCGCGCTGTGGTGGCCGTACCGGATCGAACCGGTCGCCCGGGCGCGCACCTGGGCACTCCAATCGCTCGATGTGTACGAGGAGTTGGCGACACGGCCCGGGTCGACCGGCGTACGCATGGTCGAAGGAGTACTGGGCGAGGCGGATCTCGACCGGGCCGAGGCATGGGCGGCCGCCCGGGTGCCCGGTCTGCGGGCGTCGACAACCGAGGAGTACACCGGAAGCGGGCTGTGGGCGCGGCTGCCGCTCATCGACATGTCGGCTCATCTGCCGTGGCTGCGGGAGCGGTTGGTGAAGGCGGGTGGGGTGGTCGAGGAGCGCACGGTCGCAGACTTCGCCGAGGTGGACGCGCCGGTGGTCGTCAACTGCACGGGGTTGGGGGCGCGTTCGCTGGTGCCGGATGCGTCCGTGCGGCCCGTGCGCGGGCAGTTGGTGGTGGTGGAGAACCCCGGCATCCGCACCTGGCTCACTTCCACGGACGCGGAGGGGGAGATGACGTACTTCTTTCCTCAGCCCGGGCGGCTGGTGCTGGGCGGTACGGCGGATGAGGACGCCTGGTCGCTGGAGCCAGATCCGGCGGTGGCCTCGGCGATCGTACGGCGGTGTGTCGCTCTGCGGCCGGAGATCGCGGGGGCGCGGGTGCTGGAGCACCGGGTCGGGCTGCGGCCTTCGCGGTTCGCTGCGCGGCTGGAGCGGCAGGTTCTGCCCGGGGGGCGGGTGTTGGTGCACAACTATGGGCATGGTGGGGCGGGTGTGACCGTGGCGTGGGGGTGCGCGGAGGAGGCGGCCGGGTTGGCTTGCCCGGCCGCCTGACGCGCCCCTTAGGAAGCCGCTGCTGAGCCGAAGGGGACTATGCGCACACCGCTCAGCCGATCGGGATGCGATGGGCGGCGCTCGGGTCGCGTACGCCCTTCAGCGTCGTCGCCGCGGGTGCCGTCGCCGTCTTGCCCGAGGTGGCACGCGCGAATGCTGTCGCGCCGCCGACCAGCGGGACGTTGGCCGAGGTGTGGGTCAGGTCCAGGGTGAGGGTCGGTTTGTCGGTCGGGGGGTCGATGAGGTCCTTGTCGGTGCCCGCGATGATCAGGGCGAGGCGGTGGCCGGCCGGGACGACGTGGTCGGTGGCCGCGAGGTCCAGGGTGATGGTGTACGCCTTGCCCGGGGTGAGCGGGACGCCCTTGCGGTCGGAGGCGTAGTTGCCGAGGTCGGCCCAGCCGCGGCTGAACACCGTGTAGTCGACGGCGGTCTTCTTGGCCTCGGTGGCCTTGAAGCAGGCGCTGTCGCCCGCGGTGCTCGCGCCCCAGCAGGTGCGGTCGGTGAGGGTGGTGATGCCCTCTGCCGAGTCGGCGTAGTCACGGATGGTGTCGGGGCCGAGGTCCACGAGGACGGCGGAGAGGTGGGCCGTCTTCGTGGTGGGGGTCGCGGTGACGGTGACCTTGGAGGAGCCCGACAGGCGCAGGTCGTGGGTGAGGGGCTGGGTGACGAAGCCGGCCTTGTCGGGGGTCGACGTGTCGATCTTCGCGGCCCAGTCGGTCTCGCTCAGCTGCGGGTTGTCGGTGAAGGTCTCGGTGCCGGCGCCCTTGGTGAGGCCGAGGGTGCCGACGCCCGCCCGGGTGCCCTGGTCGGGGCGCAGGGTCGTGCTGCGGGTGCCGCTCGGGGGCCAGGACCGCGAGGTCACCCACTGGTCGGGCTGGCGCTCGATGTCGGCCATGGGCTCGCGGTCGATGCCGTTGTCGTAGCCGAGAAGCTCGTGGTCGAACCAGCGGTGCAGGGTGTCGACCCAGGCGCTGCGGCGGAAGTCGAAGGGGTCGACGTGGCCGGTCTGGGAGAGCCAGATCTTGCGCTCGACGCCGTTCTTGGCGAGGGCGTCCCACCACTGGCCGAAGTGCTTGGTGCGGACGTTGAGGTCCTGCATGCCGTGCACGAGGAAGACGCTGGCCCGCACCTTGCTCGCGTTCCTGACGTAGTCGCGCTCGGTCCAGAACGGAGTCCAGTCGCCGGTGCGCGGCGCCCCGTCGACGATCTTCTTCTGGACGGCGGCGCACTTGGCCTGCGCGTCGGGGCTGTCCACGTAGTTCGAGAGCCAGTCGGGGCCGGAGTCGTAGAGCGGGGCGCCCTTGGCGAAGTAGTAGTCGTACCAGGAGGAGATGGCACTGATCGGGACGACGGTCCTGAGGCCCTTGACGCCGGTCGCGGCGACGCCGTTGGCGATCGTGCCGTCCCAGCTCTTGCCGATCATGCCGGTCTTCCCGTTGGTCCAGGTCGCCCTGGCGGTCGTGGTGCCGGTGCGGGTGGTGTACGCCTTGGCCCGGCCGTTCAGCCAGTCGACGACCGCCTTCGCGGACTGGATGTCGCTGCGGCCGCCGACGTCCACGCAGCCGTCGGAGCGGTTGGTGCCGGCGAGGTCGACGCCGACGAAGGCATAGCCGCGGGGCACGAAGTAGTTGTCGTAGAAGAGCGGCATCTGGACGACGTTGCCGTTCGCGTCGTACGTCTTCTTCTGGCTCTCGTTGCCGCGGCCGCAGCAGGAGTAGTAGGGGCTGGCGTCCATGATGACGGGGACCTTGCGGCCCTGCTGGGCGGGTTCGCGGGGGCGGACGATGTCGACGGCGACGCGGTCGGCCTTGCCGTCGCCGTCCCCGTCGAGTCCGGTGTCCACCCATACGGCCTCACGGATGGCGTTGTCGTAGGAGTAGACGGGCTTGCTCTCCCGCGGGGCACTGTGAGCCGCCGCGGGGGTGAGGAACGCTGCCATGAGGGCGGCGACGGCCGCCGCTGCGAGCGGTCTCCAGGTCGTGAAGCGCATGCGTATGGGCATGCGCGGACGGTACAACGGTCAACTCCCGTACAGAAGAGTGCAATCGGACGCCTGTGAGGTCCATGGGGAAGCGGGGGCGATTGCTCATGTCGGCCGAATGGCGATCGTGTGACACGTGGGGCCATGGACATGCCCGGGGACACAGGGACTGAATAGGCTCCGAACAGACCTCGTACTCCTACGACTTGGAGCTTTCGTGCACCGCAGAATCATCACGCCGGGCGCACTCGCTGCCGCGTCCCTGATGCTGGCGATCCCGGCGTCGGCCGCGAGCCACTCCCCCGGCGCACCGGGCATCGGCGACCCCTACTACCCGGCCTACGGCAACGGCGGATACGACGTCTCCCACTACGACCTGCGGCTCCAATACCAGCCCACCACCGACGAGTTGGCGGGCACGGCGACGATTCTGGCGAAGACGACGCAGGACCTTTCCAGCTTCGACCTGGACTTCCTGCTCGACGTCAGCGAGGTGCGGGTCAACGGCGTCAAGGCGTCCTTCGCGACCTCGGGCCAGCACGAGCTGGTGGTGACGCCGAAGACGCCGCTGGCCAAGGGCACGCCGATCACCGTGGTGGTCCGCTACAGCGGAGTGCCGTCCACCAAGAGCGCGTACGGATTCAACACCTGGCACCGCACGCCGGACGGAGCCGTCGCGGCGGACGAGCCCGAGGCGGCCTGGTGGTGGTTCCCGAGCAACGACCATCCGCTCGACAAGGCGACCTACGACGTGTCGGTGGCAGTGCCGGACGGCACCCAGGCCATCTCCAACGGCACGCTGCAGTCGACGAGTTCGAAGCTCGGCTGGACCCGCTACAACTGGCGGGAGAACAAGCCGCAGGCGACCTATCTGGCCACGCTGGCGGTCGGCAAGTTCGACATCACGACCAGCACCTCCGAGGGCGGTGTGCCGGTCGTCAACGCCTACAGCAAGGACCTCGGCGACAACGACGGGGCCGCGCGGGCGAGCGTCGAGCGCACCGGGGAGCTCGTCGACTGGCTGAGCGGCTACTTCGGGCCGTATCCCTTCAGCTCGGCCGGCGGGTACGTGCCCAACACGACCACCGGGTACGCGCTGGAGACGCAGACCCGCGTGTACTACAGCCCGAAGCAGTTCGCGAACGGCGCCAACACCTCGGTGGTCGTGCACGAGCTGGCGCACCAGTGGTACGGCGACAGCGTGTCCCTCAAGGGCTGGAAGGACATCTGGATCAACGAGGGCTTCGCGCGGTACGCGCAGTGGCTGTGGTCGGAGCACGAGGGCGAGGGCACGACGCAGCAGCTCGCCGACTACGTGTACGCCTCGCACCCCGCGGACGACGCGTTCTGGAAGGTCAAGCCGGGCGACCCCGGTCCTGACAACCAGTTCGACATCGCTGTCTACGACCGGGGGGCGCTGGCGGTGCAGACGCTGCGGAACGCGGTCGGCGACGATGCGTTCTTCGCCATTCTGAAGGGGTGGCCGCAGACGCACGCGTACGGCAACGCTTCTGTCGCCGACTTCCAGGCCTACGCCGAGCAGGTGTCGGGGAAGTCGCTGGCGTCGTTGTTCGACACGTGGCTGTTCCAGCCGAGCAAGCCTGCGGCCTCGGCGGCGAAGGGACTCGCTGTTGCCAAGTCGGCGGCTGCTCCGGTGCGGCCGAAGTCCTGGAAGAAGATCGAAGCGACGAACGACGTCCACTGAGGATCTGCCGGGTTCGGTGGTGCGGGGACCTCGGAACGGATGTGGCTGATCGCGCCCCGCGGCGGAGCCGCTGATGTCACAGCCCCCGGCCCCTTATAGGCCCGCTGCACTCACCGCTTCCAGGAGTTCCTCTCGGCTCATTGCCTCCGTCTCCGTCGAAGGGATCGTGCAGGCGTGGGCGCCGGCGATGCTGCCGTACAGGGCGCAGCGCTGTGGGGTTTCGCGGTTCAGCCAGCCGTGGAGGAAGGCCGCGGCGAACGCGTCGCCCGCGCCGTTGGAGTCCACCACCGGGGCGGGCGGTGCGACGGGCGGTACGTGGGTCAGCTCTTCGTCGGCCAGGACGTACGCGCCCTTCGCGCCGGCCGTGGCGACGACCACCTGTGCCCGGCCCCGGTCGGCGATCCGGCGCATCGTGCGCTCGGGGTCGGACAGCGCGGCAGCGGACAGGAAGACGACGTCCGCGGCTTGCGCGAACGGCTCGTGGTACGGGTTCTTCCCGTCCCAGTCGTGCAGGTCGGTGGAGATGGTGGCGCCCGACTCGCGCAGGAGTGGCAGCGCGTCGGCGCAGGGCTGGGTGATGGCGACGTGCGCGTGGCGGCTCGCCGCCGCCAGGGTGCGCACCGTGTCCTGCGGGAAGCGGTCCTCGCCCTGTGTGCGGCTCACGTCGTACAGCGAGAGGCGCCTGCCGTCGGGGCCGACCAGGTTGACCGCGCGCTTGGTGCCTGCGAGGTGGGGGACGGCGGTGAGCGCGATGCCGTGGTCCCGGTGCAGGGCGCGGACGAGCTCGCCCTCGGGGTCGTCACCGAGCATGTCGAGGTGGTGGACGCGCAGGCCGAGGGCTGCGAGCCCCAGGGCCACGAAGTCGCCGGTCTGTCCGGCGCGAGTGCGGATCCCGGACTCGATCATGTAGCTGTCGGCGTACGGCAACGGAAGCTCCGGCACATACACGATGGTGTCCACGCCGGCGCCGCCCAGCACGAGGACGTCGGTTTCACGGCTCACTGGCCCTCCCCATGGTCGTAGACGGTGAGCTCGATGTCCCGCTTCACGAGCCGCTCGGTGATCAGCGGTTCGACCCGGGACATTCACCTCCGGCAGTGCGCGCGGACGCTCTGCCGGGTTGGCAGGCTATATCGCCGTGGGCCCACCGGACGTTCGGACAGCCGCAGGTTGGTGGGTGGGGCTGGTCGCGCCCCGCGGCGGAACCGCTGATGTCACAGCCCCGCGCCCCTTCAGGGCGCATCCCTGACCGTACGCCGGCTCCGGATCCGGCCAGTGGCGCAATCCGGACGAACGGTGGCGTCACCCCGGACATGGATGATCTCCGACATGACGCCACCGTAGGCGATGCCACTGACAGTGGCCCTGGCCTGCTACTTCGTCAGTTCGGTCAGTTCCCGGTCGCCGTTCCGTACGACCCTGCGGCGGACCGCGAACCAGCCGGCGACCAGCATGGCGGCGATCACCGGGATCAGGAGGAGGGTCTTGCGGCCGACCTCGGGGTCGTTCCACATCAGGGCGAGCACGGCGAGCAGGAAGGCGATCGTGGTGATCTCCGTGACCGGGCTGCCGGGCAGGCGGAAGGACGGGCGGGTGACCAGGCCCGCCTTGGCGCGGCGGACGAAGACCAGGTGGCAGATCATGATGATCACCCAGGTCGAGACGATGCCGAGGGAGGCCACGTTCAGCACGATCTCGAAGGCCTGGCTCGGCATGAGGTAGTTGAGGCCGACGCCGAGCACGCACACCGCGCAGGTGAGCAGGATGCCGCCGTAGGGGACCTGGCTGCGGTTCATGCGCGCCGTGAACCTGGGCGCCGAGCCCGCCGTCGCCATCGAGCGCAGAATGCGGCCCGTCGAGTACAGGCCCGAGTTCAGCGAGGACATCGCGGCCGTCAGGACCACCAGGTTCATCACGTCGCCCGCCGCCGGGATGCCGATCTTCGACAGGACCGTGACGAAGGGGCTTTCGTCCGCCGAGTACACCGAACCCGGCAGCAGCAGGGCCAGCAGGACGACCGAGCCGACGTAGAAGAGACCCACCCGCCACATGATGGAGTTCACCGCGCGCGGGACGACCTTCTCCGGCTCGGCGGTCTCGCCCGCGGCGACGCCGACCAGTTCCAGCGCGGCGTACGCGAAGATCACGCCCTGCATGACGAGGACGACCGGCATCACGCCGTGCGGGAAGACGCCGCCGTGGTCGGCGATCACGGACAGGCCCGGGGTCCGGCCGCCGACCTCGTGCCGGGTGGCCAGCAGGAAGATGCCGATCAGCATGAAGCCGACGAGTGTGGCCACCTTGATGATCGCGAACCAGAACTCCATCTCGCCGAAGATCTTCACCGAGATCAGGTTCACGGCGAGAACGACGGCCAGCGCGATCAGGGCGAGCGCCCACTGCGGGATGCTCGTGAACATGCTCCAGTAGTGCGTGTACAGCGCGATCGCCGTGATGTCGGCGATTCCCGTCGTCGACCAGTTCAGGAAGTACATCCAGCCGGCGACGTACGCACCCTTCTCACCGAGGAACTCGCGCGCGTACGACACGAAGGAACCGGAGGACGGGCGGTACAGGACCAGCTCGCCCAGCGCCCGCACCACGAAGAAGGCGAAGATCCCGCACACCAGATAGGCGAGCGCGAGGGCCGGGCCCGCGTTGTGCAGGCGCCCGCCCGCGCCCAGGAAGAGGCCGGTGCCGATGGCGCCGCCGATGGCGATCATGTTGACGTGGCGAGCCTTGAGGTCCTTGCTGTAGCCGGCGTCGCCCGCGTCCGCTGGCGCCTGGGCCGCGTCGGTCCGGGTGACGGCCTGTGCCGTGTCCACGGCGTCCTTGCTCACAGTGGTTCCACTCTCTGGTGCGCACGAGCGGGTCGCGCTCGGGTGTCCGGACGTACTCGGTCGGCGCGTTCGGTGGGGCGCGGACCAACGCGGCACCTTCCCCCAGGGGGCGGCGCGCATGCGATGGCGTAGATCACACAGCGGTACTTCTCACAAGCCTCACGGGCCACTCGTACCGGGTTTCGCAGTACTGGTGTGACAGCGATACTGCTGCACATGACGACCGACACCGACGCCGACAGCGAGACCGCGGAGCCGACGCTCACGATCGACGAACTGGCCGCGCGGGCCGGCGTCACGGTCCGCACGGTCCGCTTCTACGGCACCAAGGGTCTGCTGCCGCCGCCGGTGATCGGTCCGCGCAGGGTCGGCCACTACGGGCAGCAGCACGTGGCCCGGCTGGCGCTCATCGAGGAACTGCAGTACCAGGGCATGACGCTGGCGGCGATCGAGCGCTACATGGCGCAGCTGCCGCCCGGCCTCAGCCACCATGACCTGGCGATCCACCGGGCCGTGGTGGCGTCCTGGGCGCCGGACACCGTGGAGACCGTGAGCGCGGCCGAGCTGCGGCGCCGGGCGGGGCGGCCGCTGACCGAGGACGAGGTCGAGCGGCTGTGCGCCATGAACGTGATACGGCGCGACGGGGACTCGTACCGCGTCGACTCGGGCCTGCTCCGGCTCGCCGTGCAGCTCCTCGACGTACCGCTGTCCGAGGAGGCGATCCTCGCGGCGCGCAGGGTGCTGATCGAGCACTCGCGGGCCGCCGCGCACGAGCTGTCGCAGCTGTTCCGGGGCGAGGTGTCCCAGCGGGCGGAACAGGACGTGAAGTCGCTGTCGGCGCACATGCAGCCCATCGTGGTACAGGCGCTGCTGACGACCTTCCAGCGGTCGCTGAAGGAGGAGGTGCACCAGTGGCTCGACACCTCGCTCGGCCTCTCGGAGGAAGGCGTCTCGGAGCAAGCCGTCTCAGAGGAAGGCCGACCCTCCTGACACGATGAGCGTCTGCCCGGTCGTGGACCCGCTGCCCTCGTCCACCGCGTAGGCAAGGGTGTCCTGGGGGCTGCGCCCCCAGACCCCCGCTTTCGGCCTGAACGGCCTCGTCCTCAAACGCCGGACGGGCTGAAAAGCCAAACCCCGGCCGGCGAAACTCAGCCCCTCCGGCGTTTGAGGAGCGGGGGTCGGGGGGCCGGCCCCCGGGTCGGGACGGGAAGGGGCGGCGGGGGCGAAACACCCTCCGCACGCCCTCCGCCGCGAGGTTCACGCGTCCGTGAACCGCTCCCCCTTCTCCGCCTTCTCCACCAGCAGCGCAGGCGGCGCGAACCGCTCCCCGTACCGGTCCGCCAGCTCACGCGCGCGTGCCACGAAGCCCGGCAGCCCGCCCTCGTAGCCGTTGATGTACTGCAGGACGCCGCCCGTCCAGCCGGGGAACCCGATCCCGAAGATGGAGCCGATGTTCGCGTCGGCCACCGACGTGAGCACCCCCTCCTCGAGCAGCTTCACCGTGTCGAGCGCCTCGGAGAAGAGCATCCGCTCCTGCATGTCCCGGAACGGGATCTCGTGGCCGGGCTTGGTGAAGTGCTCGCGCAGCCCGGGCCACAGCCCCACCCGCTTGCCCGCCTCGTCGTAGTCGTAGAAGCCCGCTCCCCCGCTGCGCCCCGTGCGCCCGAACTCGTCGACCATGCGGTCGATGACCGCCTCGGCCGGGTGCGTCGGCCAGGTGCCGCCCGCCTCCTCCACGGCCCGCTTCGACTCGTTGCGGATCTTCCGCGGGAGTGTGAGCGTCAGCTCGTCCATCAGGGAGAGGACCTTCGCCGGGTAGCCCGCCTGCGCCGCCGCCTGCTCGACGGACGCGGGCTCGATGCCCTCGCCGACCATCGCGACGCCCTCGTTGATGAAGTGGCCGATGACGCGGGAGGTGAAGAAGCCGCGGGAGTCGTTGACGACGATCGGGGTCTTCTTGATCTGGCGGACCAGGTCGAAGGCGCGGGCGAGGGCCTCCTCGCCGGTCCGCTCACCCTTGATGATCTCCACCAGCGGCATCTTGTCCACGGGTGAGAAGAAGTGCAGACCGATGAAGTCCGACTGGCGCTCCACTCCCTCGGCCAGCGCGGTGATCGGCAGGGTCGAGGTGTTGGAGCACAGCAGCGCGTCCGGTTCGACGATGTGCTGGATCTCCTGGAAGACCTTGTGCTTGAGCTCGGGGTTCTCGAACACGGCCTCGATGACCGCGTCGCAGCCCGCCACGTCCTGCGGGTCGGCGGTCGGCGTGATGCGGGCCAGCAGCGCGTCCGCCTTCTCCTGCGTCGTACGGCCCCGGGAGACCGCCTTCGCGCACAGCTTCTCGGAGTAGCCCTTGCCCTTGACGGCCGCCTCGAGCGACACGTCCTTCAGGACCACCTCGATGCCCGCGCGGGCGCACGAGTACGCGATGCCCGCGCCCATCATCCCGGCGCCGAGGACGGCGACCTTGCGGACCGGACGCGGCTCGATGCCCTTGGGGCGGTTGGCGCCGGAGTTGACGGCCTGGAGGTCGAAGAAGAAGGCCTGGATCATGTTCTTGGACGTCTGGCCGGCGGCCAGCTCCACGAAGTAGCGCGCCTCGATGATCTGCGCCGTCTCGAAGTCGACCTGGGAGCCCTCGACGGCCGCGGCGAGGATGTTGCGCGGCGCCGGATAGGGCGCGCCATTGGTCTGCTTGCGCAGGCTGGCCGGGAAGGCGGGCAGGTTGGCCGCGAACTTGGGGTTGGCGGGGGTACCGCCGGGGATGCGGTAGCCGGGCCTGTCCCAGGGCTGCTGCGACTCGGGGTTGGCGTCGATGAAGGCGCGGGCCTTGGCGAGCAGTTCGTCCTGGGTGGCGGCCACGTCGTCGATCAGGCCGTTCTCCAGGGCGCGCTGCGCGTTGTACTGGGTGCCCTGCAACAGCACCTTCAGCAGCGCGTCGGCGATGCCCAGCAGGCGTACGGTGCGCACGACGCCACCGCCGCCGGGCAGCAGGCCGAGGGTGACCTCCGGGCAGCCGATCTTCGTGCCGGAGGTGTCGAGGGCGACCCGGTGGTGGCAGGCGAGCGCGAGCTCGTAACCGCCGCCCAGGGCCGCGCCGTTGATCGCGGCGACGACCGGCTTGCCGAGGGTCTCGATGCGGCGCAGGTTGCGCTTGATCGCCATCCCGCCGTCGAAGAGGTCCTGCGCTGTCTCGGGGGTGACCCGGATGAGGTCGCGCAGGTCGCCGCCGGCGAAGAA
Organism: Streptomyces sp. NPDC001137; assembly: GCF_040298885.1. NCBI lineage: Bacteria > Bacillati > Actinomycetota > Actinomycetes > Kitasatosporales > Streptomycetaceae > Streptomyces > Streptomyces sp. NPDC001137. Next base: position 243,503 of record NZ_JBEPBA010000006.1, on the reverse strand, counting down.
GGTCTTCTTGGCGGAGGTGAGGATGATGCCGCGGATGGAGTCCTTCTCGGCCTCCAGGCGGTCGGTGATCACGGCCAGGGAGTCGCGGAACGCCTGGTTCATGGTGTTCGCGGACTGGTTCGGGTCGTCCAGGACGAGGGTGACGACGCCGGTGCGGTCCTGTTCCCAGCGGATGGTGGTGCTCTGCGTCATGACGGGGGTCTCCGTAGAAGTCTCTGAAGTCGCTTGGTTCCGCCGGGGGTTCAGATGCGCTCGACGATGGTGGCGATGCCCATGCCGCCGCCGACGCAGAGGGTCGCGAGGCCGTAGCGCTTGTCCTGGCGCTCCAGTTCGTCGACGAGGCTGCCGAGGATCATCGCGCCGGTCGCGCCGAGCGGGTGGCCGAGGGCGATCGCGCCGCCGTTGACGTTGACCTTGTCCAGGGACAGGCCCATGTCCTTCACGAAGCGCAGGACGACCGCCGCGAACGCCTCGTTGATCTCGACGAGGTCGATGTCGTCGATGGTCAGACCTGCCTTGGCGAGCGCCTTGCGGGTGGCGGGGGCGGGGCCGGTGAGCATGATGGTCGGCTCGGAGCCGGAGACGGCGGCGGAGACGATCCGCGCGCGCGGGCGCAGTCCGTACCGCTCCCCCACCTCCTTCGAACCGATCGCGACCAGCGAGGCGCCGTCGACGATGCCGGAGGAGTTGCCCGCATGGTGGACGTGGTCGATCTTCTCGACCCAGTGGTACTTCTGCAGGGCCACCGCGTCGAAGCCGCCCAGCTCGCCGATGTCCGCGAAGGACGGCTTCAGCTTGGCGAGGGAGTCGGCGGTGGTGCCCGGGCGCAGATGCTCGTCGTGGTCGAGGACCGTCAGACCGCTGCGGTCCTTCACCGGGACGACGGAGCGGTCGAAGCGGCCTTCCTTCCACGCCGTGGCCGCCCGCTCCTGCGAGAGCGCCGCGTACTCGTCGACGTCCCGCCGCGAGAATCCCTCGATGGTGGCGATCAGGTCGGCGCCGATGCCCTGCGGCACGAAGTTGACGGCGAGGTTGGTCATCGGGTCGTTGAACCAGGCGCCGCCGTCGGAGGCCATCGGCACCCGCGACATGGACTCGACACCGCCCGCGAGGACCAGATCCTCCCAGCCGGAACGGACCTTGGCGGCGGCCATGTTGACGGCCTCAAGACCGGACGCACAGAAGCGGTTCTCCTGTACGCCGGCGACCGTGTCCGGGAGGCCCGCGGCGACGGCGGCGATGCGGGCGATGTCGGAGCCCTGGTCGCCTACCGGGCCGACGACGCCCAGCACGATGTCGTCGATGGCCGCCGGGTCGAGGCCCGGGAAGCGGCTCTGGATCTCGTGGATGAGTCCGACGACCAGGTCGATGGGCTTGGTGCCGTGCAAGGAGCCGTTCGCCTTGCCGCGGCCGCGCGGGGTGCGGATCGCGTCGTACACGTACGCTTCGGTGCTCACTGGAAGGCCTTTCGGGGTGAGGGTGGGCCGGGCGATGAGCTTCAGCCCAGCAGGGAACGGCCGATGATCTCCTTCATGATCTCGGTGGTTCCGCCGTAGATGGTCTGGATACGGCCGTCGGTGAAGGCCCGGGCGACCGGGTACTCGGTCATGTAGCCGTAGCCGCCGTGCAGTTGGAGGCAGCGGTCGGCGACGCGCTTCTGCAGCTCGGTCGCCCACCACTTGGCCATGGAGGCGTCCACGGCGTCGAGCCGGCCGTCAGAGTGCTCCTGGACACAGCGGTCGAGGAACGCGCGCGTGACGGCGCACTCGGTGGCCATCTCGGCCATCTCGAAGCGGATGTGCTGCTTGGTGGCGAGCGGCCGGCCGAAGGCCTCGCGCTCCTTGACGTACTCGGTGGTGATCTCCAGCAGGTGCTCGGCGGCCGCGATCGCGGCGACGGCGATGCTGAGGCGCTCCTGGGCGAGGTTGGTCATCAGATGGCCGAAGGCGCCGCCCAGCGTGCCGAGCAGGTTCTCCTTGGGCACGCGCACGTCGGTGAAGAACAGTTCGGCCGTGTCCTGCGCCTTCTGGCCGATCTTGTCGAGGTTGCGGCCGCGCTCGAAGCCCTCCGCGCCGCGTTCGACGACGAGCAGCGACAGTCCGTGCGCGCCGCCCTCCGGGGTGGTCCTCGCGACGACGATCACCAGGTCGGCGAGGATCCCGTTGGAGATGAACGTCTTGGCGCCGTTCAGCAGCCAGTGGTCGCCCCGGTCCTCGGCGTGCGTACGGATGCCCTGGAGGTCGGAGCCCGCGCCCGGCTCGGTCATGGCGATGGCGGTGATGATCGACCCGTCGCAGAAGCCGGGCAGCCAGCGGCGCTTCTGCTCCTCGGTGGCGAGGCCGGTGAGATACGGGCCGATGACGTCGTTGTGCAGGCCGAGGGCGAGCCCGGGAGCACCCGCGCGGGTGAACTCCTCGGCGAGTACGGTCGCGTAGCGGAAGTCGGAGGTGCCGCCGCCTCCGTACTCCTCGGGCACGGCGAGTCCGAGCAGGCCCTGCTTGCCGGCCGCCCGCCAGGCGTCGCGGGAGACGATGCCGTCCTTCTCCCACTGCTCGTAGTACGGCAGCACCTCCCTGGCCAGGAAGGCACGCACGGTCGCGCGGAACGCGTCGTGCTCCGGGGCGAAGATCTGCCGTTTCATTCGGTGCCCTTCAGGAGGTCGGGTACGTCCCAGTCGCGTGCCACGCCGGCGGTGTCGGCGCCGGGCTGCGCGGGGCCGGTGCGTACGGCCGTGGGGGTGGCGGAGAAGCGGGGGGCGGGGGCGGGCTGGGTGATGCCGCCGTGGTCGGTGAAGGTGCCGCGCGCGGCGAGGTGCGGGTGGTGCGGTGCCTCGCGCAGGGACAGCACGGGCGCCACGCACGCGTCGGATCCCTCGAAGGCGGCTGTCCACTCGTCCCGGGTGCGGGATTTGAAGCCGGTCGCGACCGCCTCGCGCAGTTCGCCCCAGCGGGTCCAGTCCTTGCGGGCGTCGGCGTGCTCCGGGATGCCGAGGACGCGCACGAACTCGTCGTAGAACTGCGGTTCCAGGGCGCCGACCGCCATGTACTTGCCGTCGGCCGTCTCGTAGGTGCCGTAGTACGGGCAGCCGCCGTCCAGGAGGTTGGCCCCGCGGCGGTCCTGCCAGCCGCCGGCGGCGAGCATGCCGTGGATCATCGCGGCGAGATGGGAGGTGCCGTCGACGATGGCGGCGTCGACGACCTGGCCGGGGCCGCCCGCGCGCGCGTGGTGGAGGGCGGCGAGGACGCCGACGACCAGGTAGAGGGAGCCGCCCGCGTAGTCGCCGAGGAGGTTGGCGGGGACGGCCGGGGGCTCGTCCGGGCTGCCGATCATCCCGAGGGTGCCGGTGAGGGCGATGTACGCGATGTCGTGACCGGCGCGGTGCGCGAGGGGGCCCTGCTGGCCCCAGCCGGTCATCCGGCCGTAGACGAGTGTCGGGTTGCGGGCGTGGCAGGCCTCGGGGCCGACTCCGAGGCGTTCGGCCACTCCCGGGCGGTAGCCCTCGATGAGGATGTCGGCGCGCGCGGCGAGGTCGAGGACGCGCTCGGGGCCGTCCGCGGACTTCAGGTCGACGATCACCGAGCGCTTGTTGCGGTTGGTGATGTCGTACTCCGTGTTGATCGCGAGCCCGACACCGCCGGGGCGGTCGACACGGACGACGTCGGCGCCCAGGTCGGCGAGGAGCATGGCGGCGAACGGGCCGGGCCCGATACCGGCCAGTTCGACCACGCGCACACCGGAAAGCGGGCCGTGTCCAGGCGCCTTTGCCTCTGCCATGCAGTCCCCAGGGGTTGTGACACAACTGCTGTAACACTAGTGATGTTAGGAACACGTTCCAGCGGACACAAGACCCGGGAGAGCAAGCGCTTAGCCAAGTCGTGCCGCAGGAGGCATGCGGATCAGCGTGCGTCCAGGTCGGCTATCAGCCGTTTCGGTGCGATCACCCGGTAGCTCTCCTCCACCCAGTCGCACAGCAGATCCGCCGCCGGGGCACCCTGCTCCGCAAGCGGGATGCGGACCCAGCCGGCCCTGCCCAGCCCGTACCCGGCGGGTTCCGCGCCCGGCGAGGTCAGGGCATGCGCGTGGGCGGCCTCGTCCCTGAGCTTCACCGTGACGCCCGGCGGATGGCTGCCGTCGTCCACGCCCAGGAACACGAAGACCTTCCTGTTGACCTTCGCCACGGTCTCGCCCCACGGGTGCTCCTCGACGGCGCCCGGCAGCCCGAGGGCGAATTCACGCACCTTCTCCCACTTCTTCAGGGCGCTTTCGGGCACGGTCACCGCTTACCTCCGGGCTCGTCGTCGGGCTCCGCACTCTTCACGCTAGCCTCGGCCACCGACAACGGCGCGTGCTGCAGACCGAGGGGTGTCATGAGCAGGCTGAACAGGACGGACCGTCCGTACGACATCGTGCTCTTCGGAGCCACGGGCTTCGTCGGGACGCTCACCGCGGAGTACCTCGCCGCGCATGCGCCCGACGACCTGCGCTGGGCGATCGCGGGCCGCAGCGAGCAGAAGCTGGAGCGGCTGCGCGAGCGGCTGCCCGGCAACGGGAAGGTCGGGCTGCTGCGGGCGGACGTGGCCGACCCGGTGTCGCTGCGCGCACTCGCGGAGCACGCGCGCGTGGTGGCCACGACGGTGGGACCGTATGTGACGTACGGCGAGGAGCTGGTCGCCGCCTGCGCGGACAGCGGTGCGGACTATCTCGATCTCACCGGTGAGCCCGAGTTCGTGGACCTCATGTACGTCCGCCACGATGCACGCGCGCGTGAGACCGGTGCGCGGCTGGTGCACGCCTGCGGGTTCGACTCGATCCCCCACGACCTGGGCGCGTACTTCACCGTGCGGCAGCTGCCGGAGGGGGTGCCGCTGACGGTGGACGGGTTCGTGACGGCCGACGCCACGTTCTCCGGCGGGACGTTCGCCTCGGCGCTGAACCAGTTCTCGCGGGTGCGGCCGATGCTGGCTGCCGAGCGTGACCGCAGGCGGCACGAGCCGCGCCTGGTGGGACGGCGGGCCGCGGCGCCCACGGGTGCACCGCGGTTCGCGAAGGAGGTCGGCGCGTGGGCGCTGCCGCTGCCGACCATCGACGCGCAGATCGTGGGCCGCTCCGCGAAGGCCCTGGAGCGCTACGGCCCCGACTTCCGCTACCGCCACTACGCGGCGGTACGGCATCTGCCCGTCGCCGTGGGCGGGATCGCGGCCGTCGGCGGTCTCTTCGCGGCCGCCCAACTGCCGCCCGCGCGACGCTGGTTGTCCGGCCGGCTGAGGCCCGGCGAGGGGCCGAGCGCCGAGAAGCGGGCGAAGAGCTGGTTCAAGGTCCGCTTCGTGGGCGAGGGCGGCGGCCGGCAGGTGCTCACGGAGGTGGCGGGCGGAGACCCCGGCTACGACGAGACGGCGAAGATGTTCGCCGAGTCGGCGCTGTCGCTGGCCTTCGACGACCTGCCGCCGACGGCCGGCCAGGTCACCACGGCGGTCGCCATGGGCGACGCGCTCACGGAACGCCTGCGGCGGGCGGGGATCACCTTCAGGGTGGCGTCCAGCCGGTGAATCGGCAGTCCTCGAGGCGCAAGCGCGACCGACGCGCCTGATCGGAGGGTGCCCCCCCTGACGAGGCCATCCCCCTGGGAACACCTGACCGGGCTTTCCCGGCAGGTGTCCGTCAGGGGGGCGGTGTCGGGGTTCCGAGGCGGCGCCGCAGGAACGGCTCCTGGGACAGTACGGCGCCCACGCTGAGCCCTACGGCGACGGCCACGGACACGACGATCAGCCAGGACAGCATGACGAAGACCGAACCGGCGGAACCGTAGTCGGACAGCGCCCTGTTGAGCGCCCTCGGCATGTAGAAATGTGCGGTCACGGACAGACAGCTGATCGCGATCGCCGTGAGGACGGCCCCCGGCAGCAGGGGCGCCCAGCGGAAGGCTCCGCCCAGCAGTAGATGCTGGGTCCACCACCACATGGCCGTCTGCACGGCCAGAACGATCGGAATTCCCAGCCACGCCCCCAGGCCGAACCCGTCGCGCAGCAACCCTTGCGCGACCAGCGCACACAGCCACAGCGCGATCCATGCGAGCCACCTCCACGGAGCGACTTTCGTTACTCCGGGGGGCACCAGCCAGGCCCGTTTGCACAGCCGCTGCACCGCGCGGCTCACCGCGGTGGCGGACAGCAGCACCATCAGCCCGCCCACCACGCCGATCGCCTGGCGCACGTTGTCGGTCGGTGGCTGGAACAACTTCTCCACCTCGGCCTTCGACTGCCCGCTCAGACCGAAGACGGCGCTGACTGATTTGACGACCTGGGTCTGCACCGACTCGGGCGCGTACGCGGACAGCACGAACAGCAACGGGACCGCGGTCAGGAAACACTGCGCCGCGATGCGGGTGGCGGAGTCGAAGATGTTCACCGCCACCATGCGGTCCAGAAGTCCTGTGATGACGGGGAAGCGGATCTCCAGGCGCGCGTGGACGGCTTTCAGCCAGGCCGTCAGCTGCCCGAGACGGCCACGCCACCGTGGCGCGCGCGAGTCCACGCCCGTATCCCCGCGCCGCATCAGCCGCGAGTCTCCATCGTCACCCCTTCCCTCTCCAGAGTGCGCGAGGAAGGGGGGCACGGCACCCTGCCGCGGGCACGGGGCAGGTTCGGCTCAACCGTCACATGAGATGCGGTGGGTCACAGCCGTGCCTAGGCTCGATGCGTACGGCGCCTGACGGGATCACCCATGGTCTTCGACCTCCTGCTCATCGCTTTCGCCATCACGCTCGACCCGCTCCCCCTCATGGCGTTCGTCCTGGTGGTGGCATCCGTCAAGGGCGTTCGGACAGGGCTCGCCTTCATCTCGGGATGGATGACGTGTTTCGTCGCGGTGATCGTCCTGGTCCTGGCCGTGACCGGCGGGAAGCCCCCGGAGCCGAGGTCGCCTCCGTCCACGGCAGGCCTCGCGATCAAGGTCGCCATCGGGGTGTCGCTGGTCGGCTACGGCATCCACAGGCGCCGAAGGGCCGCTCGCCACGATCCGGCCGGCGCCGTCACCTCGCCCAAGAAGGGCAGGTCGGCTTCCTTCCTCACTTCCCGGATGGACCGGGGCGCACTCTGGCCGGCGGCGGGGCTGGCCATCCTTCTCCAGCCGTGGGGCCTCGTCGCGGCCGGCGCCGTGACCGTGCTGGAGGCCGACGGCTCCGACCCCACGACCTGGCTGATACTGGTCGCGTACTGCATCGTCGCGACCGCCACTCTGCTCGCCGCGGAGCTGTATGTGGTCTTCAAGCCGACCTCTGCCCAACAGCGGCTACGGGAACTGCGCTCCTGGATGCAGGGCCATGCGGAACCGGCGATCGTGTACGGCAGTGTCGTGGTCGGCCTGCTGCTGGCGGGAAAGAGTGCCTACGCGCTGGCCCAGTGAGGTCAGGGCCGGCGCGGCTCGGCTTGCCCGTCAACGCGCGGTCCGGGTCGCGAGTCGGCGCTGTCGCAACCGCAAAACGGGAGCTAGGACCACCCCGCAACCGTGTAGAGCATCCCGGCGATCCAGCCGAGCCCCGCCAGCACGGCGAGGACCAGCGCGGCCGTCACGGCACGCTCGACGGGACGGTTGGGATCGGCGAGGGGCTTCGGAGCACGGTGCGTCGTCATGCGGCACAGCCTGCCGACCGGCGCACCGCACCCACATCCGTACGGGTACTCAGTGCGGGTACTCAGATCACCCGCCGAGCGGCTCCGGCGGCCGCTCGCCCAGCGCGTCCGCGATCCGGTCCCGCACGGCGGGGTCGCTGTCGGCGATGGCGAGCTGCCAGGCAAGGGGACCGATCTGCCACCCCGCGTGGTGGTCGAAGAACGGCGGAGGCCCGGCCTCGTTGTGGGCGACCTTGCCGACCAGCTCCGCGAGGCGGAACAGGATCCGCCGCTCCTGCGTGAACTGCTCCTCGTCCGCCCAGCCGCGGCGGACCAGCTCGAACAGCTCGCGTCCACGGCTCCACCGGTCGCGGTCCCCCGCGAACTCCAGGGCCGCCTCGATCTCCGGCGTCCGCCCCTGCCCCAGGGCCGCCGCCCGGAGCACATGGCCCGCCCAGGTCACCGGGTCGGACTGACGCTCGAACAGGGTGCGCCCCCACGACCGGATGGGGTTCGCCGCCGCACGGTCGGCCAGGGGTTTCCTCGGGGCGGCGGCCTCCCGCAACACCTTGCGGCACAACGCGTCCGCCCTGCGGGTCGTCTCCGGCAGGCGGTACTCCGGGGTCAGGGCCAGGGTGTGGGCGCAGGCATTGTCGAGGTTCACCCGGTGGCCCACGGACACGAAGACCGGTTTGACGGCGTCGCGGGTGCGCAGGGCGCGGCCCACCTCCTCGGTGCCGGCGAGGAGGGGTGAGGTGCTGCCGCGCGGGGCGTCCGGGTCGGCGTGGGTGAAGGTGAAGGGGTTCTTCGCGACGCCGATCGTGGGCAGGCCGGTCAGGACGCCGAGGTGGCCGGCGAGGCCGAAGCGGCGCGGGTGGGCCAGGCCGTAGCCGTCGCAGACGACCAGGCCGGGCGGGCACGGCAGGGCCTCCAGGGCGGCGAGGACCGTGGGGATCTCACGGAAGGCGAGCAGACCGGGGACGTACGGGAAGGAGATGCGGCCGACCGCCGTGGCCTCCGCGACGACCTCCAGGGTCGCCGCGTCCAGGACGACCGCCGCGGCCGCGACGAGGTCCCGCTCGTCGTCGTAGGCCACGTCGACACCGGTGACATGGCCGCGGCCCGGCGGCGGTCCCGGCTCGTCGAGCACCACCTGGGTCCGCAGTCGGTCCTGTACGGCACGGGCCTGTTCCTCGGTCGCGGGCCAGCCCGCGGGGATGGGTACGGTCGTCATGATGGGCACGAGCGTACGGCCCCTGAGCGGGCGTCGGACGTGTGGCGCCGGGCGCCCGAACCCCCGCGACGGCGGAACGGCCCCCGCTGCCGCGGGGGGCGAGGAGCTCAGCCCTTCTTCGCGTTCAGCGCGCGCTGCAGCTGGTCCTTGTTCATGTTCGAACGGCCCTCGATACCGCGCTGCTTGGCCTCGTTGTACAGCTGGTCGCGGGTGGGGCCCTGGGAGCCCTGGCCGGACCGCTGGCCACCGCGCTTGCCGGATGACATGTCCTTGGTGGAGCTGCGGCTGGCGGACTTGGACTCGCCGGACCGGGCACGCTCCTTGTTCACCGTCCGCGCCGCGATCTCCTTGGCCCGTCCGGTGCTCTCACCCCGGTCCTGCGCGCTCTTCTTGATGTGCTCGTACTGGCGCTCACGCTTGGAGCTGGAACCTGCGGGCATGCTCGCTCACTCCTTTCGCAGTCCGCGACCGAGTACCCGCATTCGCCCCGTGCGTCACCGCTCCAGACGTGCCACCCTCCCTTGCTCCCCCGCCGCCCAGCAGCCCAGGTCCGCCGTGCAGTCCACGGTGTCGTACGAGCCCGTGTCGACGGTCCGCCAGGTGCGGCCGCCGTCGGTGGTCAGGTCGGTGCCCGTGGGGCCGACCGCGAGGGCCGCGGTGCGGCTGTGCGGGAGCCAGGCGACGCCGGAGCGGTAGGCGGGCGGCGGGGTGGCGGCGGGCTGCCAGGTGCGGCCGCCGTCGGGGGTGTGGGCCGCGGCCTGCGGGGAGGCCTGGTCGGGGCGGTAGTCGCCGCCGACCGCGAGTCCGTGGGTGCGGTCGCGGAAGGCGAGCGCGAAGACGCCCTTCGCCGGGTCGCCGGCCGGGACCGGTGTGTCGGTGGCGGTCCAGGTGAGCCCGCGGTCGGCGGAGTGCAGCACGCGCGCGCGTGCACCGCCGCCGGTGGCCAGCCAGACGTCGGAGGGACCGGAAGCCACCAGGCACTGCCCGCTGGCCGCGAAGCCCGCCTCGCCGTCCAGCGCGGCCGGCATGCCCTCGCTCGGAAGCACCTTCCAGGAGCGGCCCCCGTCGCCGGTCGACAGGATGCGGAATGTGCCGTCCACCGGGTCGCTCATGGCGAGGCCGTGGCGGCGGTCGAAGAAGGTGAGGCAGTCGTAGAAGGCCAAGGGGTCGGTGTTGCGGAAGGACTCGGTCCAGGTCTCGCCGCCGTCGTCGGTGCGGTACACGCGGGAGGCCTCGCCCTCGCCGATGGCCAGCACCACGGCGCGGTGCGCGTCGAACGCCTCGATGTCCCGGAACTGCAGCTCGCCTGCGCCCGGCGGCGAGACGTTCCGCCAGCTGGCCCCGCCGTCGGTGGTGCGCAGCACGGTGCCGCCTGTTCCGGCCACCCAGGCGGTGTCCCGGCTGACGGCCGACAGCCCCCGGAAGCGCACGCCGGTCGCGCCGGTGTCCTTGAGTTCCCAGTGCGGTTCCCGGGGCCCGGGCTGCTGTGCCTGTGCGGGTACGGCGGTCAGTGCGGCCAGCGCCGCCGAGCACACCGCCCCTGCGGCGACTGTCCGAAAAGTGCGCCTCATGCGTCGCGTGTTCCCCATACGCCTCATGGCGGGCGAAGCTAGCCGACGCCCGGTATCGCGTCCAGATGGCGCTCCTCGCCACAACTGCCCGTCGGTGCACGGGAAATGGACTGCGTCACTCCTGTGCATGAATGCGGTGACGCAGGTCACTCGAATTCGGTGTGCACGGATTGGCTGATTCCAGCGTCTCTAGCAGTGCCCGGCCCAATCCGCCCGGAAGCCCGTCCAGACGTCACAAGGGAGCAAGGCGTTGTCCACCGTCATCGAACAACCCGTGGAGGCCCGCCTCGTCGCCGCCGCGCCGCGCATGCCGAGCATCCCGGCGAAGCTGCACTACGACCGCAGCGACCCGTTCGCGGTCCGTATGACCTTCCCGGCGCCGGCCACGCTGGAGGGCGTGGAGGTCTGCTGGACGTTCGCCCGCGAACTCCTCGCGGCCGGTCTGCACGAGCCCGAGGGCCACGGCGACGTGCGCGTACGGCCGTACGGCTACGACCGCACCGTCCTGGAGTTCCACGCCCCCGAGGGCACCGCCGTGGTGCACGTCCGGTCGCACGAGATACGCCGGTTCCTCGACGCCACGAGTGCGCTGGTGCCGGTGGGGCTGGAGCATCTGCAGATGGATCTGGACCATGACCTGGCGGAGCTGATCCGGGACGCTTGCTGAGCGCTCAGCGTTGGGGGCGCGTCGGGCCGCCCTCCGGCGCCCCGCACGGTCCCCGCCCCCAGCAGCTCCCGCGAGGCGCGGTGGACCAGGCGTGACCTGCCCGCGCCGGGGGCCGGCTCAGTCGCCCGTCGCCGTCGCGACCGCCGTCAGGGACGCGGTCAGGGCCGTGTGCACCTGGGTGACGACTTTCCGCAGCGCGGGTGCCGCCGCCCCGCTGCGCTCGGCCAGCTCCGCCACGCGCGCGTGGAGGCGGCTGCGGTCCTTGCCCCGCACCAGCGTGGGCAGCTCCGCGGCGGCGGCGAGGGCGGCGACGGCAGCGTCCCGCTCGGAGACCTCCGCAACCAGCACCGGGCCCTCCAGAACCTGCCGCACCTCCTCACGCAGCGCGTCCACGACGTCCGCCCGCGCCAGCACGTGCTCCACGCTCGGGAAGACCCCGAGCACCCGCTTGCGCTCCGCCCGCAGACAGCCCTCCGCCGTCAGTTGCTCCCGTACGGCATCGAGCGTCACGCGCGCGTGCAGCGTCACCCAGCTCTGCCAGCGGTGCGGCCGGGACTCGCGGACCAGTTCCAGGAGCCCGTCGAGGGCGGTGTCCCCGGTGAGGGAGTCCATGTCGGCCGGGGTGGCGATGCCGTCCTCGTCGACGAGCAGATCACGCTGGGCCAGTTCGGTGAGGGCGCCGGCCCGCACCAGGTGGTGGAGGCGGGCGGCGGCGGTGACCTCGCCGGTGTCGGTGTCCCAGGCCAGCAGGTAGAGCCGGGCGGGCAGTGAGAGCGGGCCGTTGGGCACGGGGACTCCTTCGTGCGGTGAGGGCGGGATCACGTTAATCCGTTGACAGCCCGCCGACCGCCTCCTACGGTGTACAGCGGTTCTGTTGCCGTCGATTGGAGAAGGACGTTGCTCGTCTGAGGTCCTGAGACACCGTGTCACACACGTGAGGTGTGTGCGCTGCGTGCGACCTCGGCGTTCGAGCCGTCCTGACGGAGCAGGCCTTTTTTCGTGCCTCCGGGCTCTCCTCTCCCGCCGTGGTCTGCGGTGTCTCTCTACGCGTTTGCCCCTGACCGCACCAAGCAACCGCGAGGCCCGTATGTCTACTTCTCTCACTTGTACGTCCCTGTCCTTCACCTGGCCCGACGGCACCCCCGTCTTCGAGGGCCTCGATGTCTCCTTCGGTCCCGGCAGGACGGGTCTCGTCGGCGTCAACGGATCCGGGAAATCGACCCTGTTGAAGCTGATCGCCGGTCAACTCGCCCCGGCCGACGGCGCCGTGCGCGTCGCGGGCGAGGTCGGCTACCTGCCGCAGAACGTCACCCTCGACACCCAGCTGCGCGTCGACACGGCGCTCGGCATCGCCGAGCAGCGGGCCGCGCTGCACGCCATCGAGTCGGGCGACGTGGCCGAGCAGCACTTCGAAACGGTCGGCGACGACTGGGACGTGGAGGAGCGCGCACTCGCCACGCTCGGCGAACTCGGCCTCGGGCACATCGAGTTGGACCGCACCATCGGCGAGGTGTCGGGCGGCGAGTCGGTACTGCTGCGGCTGGCCGCTCTGCTGCTGCGCCGCCCGGACGTCCTGCTCCTGGACGAGCCGACCAACAACCTCGACCTGTACGCGCGCAGGCGGCTGTACGCGGCCGTGGAGTCCTGGCCGGGAGTGATGATCGTGGTCAGCCACGACCGCGAACTCCTCGAACTGGTCGACCAGATCGCCGATCTGCGCTCCGGGGAGGTCACCTGGTTCGGCGGCAACTACTCCGCGTACGAGGAGGCTCTCGCCACCGAGCAGGAGGCGGCCGAACGGATGGTGCGCGTCGCGGAGGCCGACTTCAGGAAGCAGAAGCGCGAACTGGTCGACGCCCAGGTCAAGTTGGCCCGCCGCAAACGGTACGGGCAGAAGATGTGGGACCAGAAGCGCGAGCCGAAGATCGTCATGGGGGCACGCAAGCGCGCGGCCCAGGAGTCCGCGGGCAAGCACCGCATCATGCACGAGGAGCGGCTCACCGAGGCGAAGGAACGGCTCGACGAGGCGGTGGACGCCGTACGGGACGACGACGAGATCCGCGTCGACCTGCCGTACACGGCGGTACCGCCGGGCCGCACCGTCCTGACCCTCATGGATCTGGAGTTGGCATACGGCGCACGTGTGGCCGGCGGTCTGGATCTGCGCGGCCCGGAGCGGGTGGCGCTGATCGGGCGCAACGGCGCGGGCAAGACGACGCTGCTGCGCACCATCGCCGGGGAGCTGGCGCCGGTGGCGGGCGAGGCGCACGCGCATGTGCCGCTGCGTTTCCTGCCGCAGCGCCTCGACGTGCTCGACGGCGAGCTGTCGGTCGCCGAGAACGTGGCACGGTTCGCGCCGACCGCCACCAACAACCGGATCCGGGCGCGCCTGGCCCGCTTCCTGTTCCGGGGCGCCCGCGCCGACCAGAAGGCGGCCACCCTGTCCGGCGGCGAACGCTTCCGGGCGACCCTGGCCGCCTTGATGCTGGCCGAACCGGCACCACAGCTGCTGATGCTCGACGAGCCGACGAACAACCTCGACATGGCGAGCGTGCGGCAGCTGACGTCGGCCCTGGAGTCGTACGAAGGGGCGCTGATCGTGGCCAGTCACGACCTGCCGTTCCTCGAGTCGATCGGGATCACCCGGTGGCTGCTGCTGGACGGCGAACTGCAGGAGACGACGCCGGAGGCGATCGGATAGGCCCCGATCGCGCGTCTCAGGAGGGGCACAGCCTGGCAACGAGGGTTTTGCCGTCGTGGATCGGCGCTGCATGATGGCGGACCGGGTGTCGCGTCATGGGCGCCCGGTCTGCCGTCCCGCCGATTCGGAGTCCCGTCGTGCCCAGCAAGAAGGCCCTCGTCCGCCGCCCGAGCCCCCGCCTCGCCGAAGGGCTGGTGACGCACATCGAGCGGGAGAAGGTCGACTTCGATCTCGCGGTCGAGCAGTGGGAGGCGTATGTCGAGGCCCTGCGCGAGCACGGCTGGGAGACGATCGAGGTGGACCCGGCGGACGACTGCCCGGACTCGGTGTTCGTCGAGGACACGGTCGTCATGTACAAGAACGTCGCGCTGATCACCCGGCCCGGCGCCGCCTCCCGGCGGGACGAGACGGCCGGCGTCGAGGAGGCCGTCGCCCGTCTCGGCTGCTCGGTGAACTGGATCTGGGAGCCGGGCACCCTGGACGGCGGCGATGTCCTGAAGATCGGCGACACGATCTACGTCGGCCGGGGCGGCCGCACCAACGCGGCCGGCGTCCAGCAGCTGCGGGCCGCCTTCGAGCCGCTGGGGGCGCGGGTCGTGGCCGTACCCGTGAGCAAGGTGCTGCACCTGAAGTCGGCGGTCACGGCGCTGCCCGACGGGACGGTCATCGGGAACATCCCCAAGGTGGACCGGCCGTCGCTGTTCCCGCGCTTCCTGTCGGTGCCCGAGGAGTCGGGCTCTCATGTGGTGCTGCTCGGCGGCAGCAAGCTGCTGATGGCGGCGAGCGCCCCGAAGTCGGCGGAGCTGCTCGCCGACCTCGGTCACGATCCGGTCGTGGTGGACATCAGCGAGTTCGAGAAGCTCGAGGGCTGTGTGACATGTCTCTCGGTGCGACTGCGGGAGCTGTACGCCTGACGAGTGTGCCGATCGCCCTTCCAGCCCCGGGACCTGCGGGTCCTGGGGCTTTTCGGCGTTCCTTGGAAGTCCTACGAAACATGGCCTGATCAGGGATCTTTTACACCGGGCTTAACCTACGGCTTCGTAACCTACGGTTTCGTAGCCTACGATCCCGTAGGTTCCGGCACCGCTCGCCGGTCTGTCCCCCTGTGTTGCGCGTCCCCCTGGAGTTCCCGTGACGATCACTTCCCCGCACCTCGGCAGCCCCGCCGTCTGGACCGACGCCAAGCTGCTGTACGCACTGGAGGAAGTGGTCGAGACGGAACTCAACCGGCATCTGAAGGTCGCCAAGGACTGGATGCCGCACGAGTACGTGCCCTGGTCGGACGCCCGTAACTTCCCCGGCCTGTTCGAGGACGGCGAGGCCTGGGACAAGGAGCAGTCCAAGGTCACCGAGATCGGCCGTATCGCGCTGGTGGTGAACCTGCTCACCGAGGACAACCTGCCCAGCTACCACCACGAGATCGCCTCGCTGTTCGGCCGTGACGGCGCCTGGGGCACCTGGGTGCACCGCTGGACCGCCGAGGAGGGCCGGCACGGCATCGTGATGCGCGACTACCTGCTCGCCTCGCGCGCGGTGGACCCGGACAAGCTGGAAGCCTTCCGCATGGCCCACATGAGCGAGGGCTTCGAGTCGGACAACCGCCACTCGATGCTGCACTCGGTCGCCTACGTCGCCTTCCAGGAGCTCGCGACCCGTATCTCGCACCGCAACACCGGCCACCAGTCCGGCGACCCGGTCTGCGACCGCATGCTGGCGCGGATCGCGACCGACGAGAACCTCCACATGGTCTTCTACCGCAACCTCCTGAAGGCCGCCTTCGAGCTTGCTCCCGACCTGACCATGCAGGCGGTCCGGGACGTCGTGGTGAACTTCCGGATGCCCGGCCACGGCATGCCCGGCTTCGAGCGGTTCGCCGCGCAGATGGCGATCGGCGAGGTCTACAACCTGCGCATCCACCACGACGACGTGCTCCAGCCGGTCCTGCGCTTCCTGAAGATCATGGAGATCGACGGTCTCGGCCCCGAGGGGCAGCAGGCCCAGGACGAGCTCGGCCTGTTCCTGGGCGGGCTGGACGCGGAGGCCCTGAAGTTCGACGAGAAGCTGGCGGCCCGCAAGGCGCGCATGGCGGCGCGCGCCGGAGCCTGACGGCACACCTGATCGCAGGCCTGACCACGGGCCATGACACGGCCGGTACGCACGCGCGTACCGGCCGTGTCAGTGTGCGGTCCGCCGGAGCGCGAGGCGCTCCTTCTCCGACAGGCCGCCCCAGACGCCGAAGCGTTCGTCGTTCTGCAGGGCGTACTCGAGGCAGGCCGGGCGCATCTCGCACATGCCGCAGATGCGCTTCGCCTCACGCACCGAGCTGCCCGGCTCGGGAAAGAAGAAGTCCGCCCCCGTCTGCGCGCACAGCGCCTGGGCCTGCCAGGCGGAGTCGGCCGGGGTGATGGTGTCGATGTGCATGGACGGGATCGTGCCGCGGACCGAAAAACGTTCGATCAACGCGTCATCAACGCCGCCGGCGGGGCCTTGCGACACCCCGATGGTGGCGCCCCGGCCCTCCGCGGCGCACGGCGGCGCGCGGAAGGCGGCGAAAGAGCACTCCGGCAGCGATTGTCAGTGGGCGGTGCAAGACTCGGCAGTGCAGAGAACGGGAACCTTGCGAGGAGGGCGAAGATGCTCACCACCCGTTTCGTCAACGGCGCTCCCAACTGGCTCGACGTCGGCACCTCCGACATCGACGGCGCCATCTCCTTCTACGGCGGCCTCTTCGGCTGGCGGTTCCGGTCGGCGGGGCCGGACGCCGGCGGATACGGCTTCTTCCAGCTGGACGGGAGGACCGCGGCGGGCGGTGTGCAGACCACGCCCGAGCAGGGCCCGCCGTCCTGGACCGTGTACTTCCAGAGCGGGAACGCCGAGGCCACCGCCAAGGCGGCCGAGCAGGCGCACGGCAGTGTGCTGATGCCGCCCATGGACGTGATGGGCGAGGGACACATGGCGATCCTCGCCGACAAGGCGGGCGTGCCCTTCGGCATCTGGCAGCCCGGCCGTACCAAGGGCGTGGACGTGGCGAACGAGGCGGGGGCGCTGGCCTGGGTCGAGCTGTACACCCCGGACATCGCCGCGGCCGCCTGGTTCTACCACGAGACGCTGGGTCTGGAGACGGCGGCGGTGGACTTCCCGGGTGGCACGTACACCACCGTCAACCCCTCCGGGGGTGGCGAGGACTCCATGTTCGGTGGCATCGTCCCGCTCGCCGAGGACCCGTCGGAGGACCGCGCCTACTGGCTGCCGTACTTCGAGGTCGACGACACGGACGCGACGGTCGCCAGGGCGCGGGAACTGGGCGGCGAGGTCCGCGTCCCCGCCACCGACATCGAGGGCGTGGGCCGCTTCGCCAAACTCGCCGACCCCTACGGCGCCCGCTTCGCGGTGATCAAGAGCGCACCGCCGCAGACATGAGGTGACGAGGACGCCGGAGGGTCATGCCAGCGGGACGGCCGCGCGCGCCTGGGCGACCGCGGCCGCCAGCTGCTGCTGCACCTCCTCGGGCAGCGGCGTGCCCTGAACGGTGCCGACCAGGTCCTGGGCCAGGACATGCAGCTTGGTGTTGGTGTTCTGGGAGGCCATCACGAGCACGGTCCAGGCCACCTCGGGACTCAGGCCGAAGGAGGCCATCAGGATGCCGCGGGCCAGATCTATGGCGGGCCGGGTCTGCATCGCCCTGCGCAGCTCGGCGACCTCCTTGCGCAGCTCCTGATCGACCGCCTCAGGCGCCTGCAGGCTGCCGACGGCGTCGTCCGGCTCGGTGCCATCGCCATCGGAGCCGGGGTGCACGAACAGCTCCCGGGCGCCGGTCAGCTCCAGCAGCCGGTCGACCGAAGGGCCGCTGGCCCGGATCGTGACCGTCTTGCCCTCGTCGAGTGCTTTGCGCCGCAGACCGAGCAGCAGGTTGAGACCGGAGCAGTCGCAGAAACCGATGGCGCTCAGGTCCAGGTCGATACCGCTCGCCGAGCCGTCCAGGGCCTCGGTCAGGCCATGTTCGAGCTGTCGGCCGCCGTGGTCGAGCTCGCCGCACACGCGGACGGTCTTGCGATCGCCGTCCGGCTGCACGTCGATCGTCACCAGGCATGTCTGCGCTGACTGCGCAGGCTCCGGCATGGCCTCTCTCCCTCGAGTGCTCGTCCGTATCTGCTCCCAAGGTTCCCCTCTTCCCCCGCACACGTCAAGAAATACATGAAATCAAGTGCGTGCATTTGAATGCGCGAATAGGGACTCGCTACAGTTGGGCCATGGATGGAGTGCCCGAGCCACACACCGGATGGACGTTCATCACGAATCACGCGCGCGTACTGGCAGTCATCGCCGACAACCACAGCGCCCGGATCCGCGACATCGCCGCACGCTGCCGCCTCACCGAACGCGCCGTCCAGAAGATCATTTCCGACCTCGAAGAAGCCGGCTACCTCTCCCACACCAAGGAGGGACGGACCAACGCCTACCGGATCGATCCCAGCAAGGTCCTGCGCCATCCCGCCGAGGCCGGACTGACCGTGGCAGCGCTGCTCTCCCTGCTCGTGCAGGACGAGGCGGACCGCTCCACCGGCTCACCCAGCAGCACGCGGTCCCACGCCACGGCCTGACCGCACGACGGGCGGCCACGGTGCCCTCCGCCTGACGCCGGCGATCCGGGCCGAGCCGCCCGGCTACGCCGAGGCGCGTCGCACGAGTGTCGTCGGCAGGACCACGCTGGACGGTGCGCCTGCGACGCCCTCGCCGGTGGAGCGGGGACCGAGGCGGCGCAGCAGCAGCCGGGCCATCAGCCTGCCCATCTCCTCGATGTCCTGACGGACGGTCGTCAGCGGCGGATCGGTCTGCTCGGCGACGGGCAGCATGTCGTCGAAGCCGATCAGGGCGACGTCGTCGGGCACCCGCCGCCCGCGCTCGCGCAGTACGCGCAGCGCACCCGCCGCGGTGAGGTCGTTTGCGGCGAACACGGCGTCCAGGTCGGGGCGGCGCTCCAGGAGTTCGCGCATCGCCCGCTCACCGCCGGCCGGGGTGAAGTCGCTCTCGGCGATGAGCCGGGGGTCGGCGTCGACCATGACGTCCCGGAAGCCGTCGAGACGGTCCGCCGCGGACGTCTGGTCGAGGGGCCCGGTGATGTGCGCGATCCGGGTACGGCCGAGACCGACGAGATGGCGCACCGCCTCCCGGGCGCCGCCGCGGTTGTCGCTGTCGACGTACACCACCCCGCTGCGGCCGTCGCTCCAGCCGGGCCGCCCGCCGAACACGGTCGGCACACCCGCGTGCTGGATGAGACCGGGCAGCGGGTCGTCGAGATGCAGGGAGAAGACGAGCGCGCCGTCGACATGGCCCCCGGCGAGATAGCGGCCGACGCGGGCGTGGTCGTCGCGGCCTTCGGTGAGCAGCAGCACGAGCTGGTTGTCGTGAGCCGTCAACTCCTTGCTGATGCCCCTGAGTTGCAGGGCGAAGAAGGGGTCGGCGAAGACGCGGGTCTCCGGCTCGGCGATGACCACGGCCACGGCGTCGTGCCGTCTGGTCACGAGGCTGCGGGCGGCCTGGTTGGGCACGTAGCCGAGCTCCTCCACCGCCCGCCGGACCCGTGCGACCAGGGGTTCCCTGACTCCGTCGCCGCCGTTCACCACGCGTGAGGCGGTCGCCCGGGACACGCCCGCCCGGGCGGCCACGGCCTCCAGTGTGGGGCGCGGCGCTGTGTCGGTCACTTCGGGCTCCTGCTCCTGCTCGGCGGTTGCCGATCAGGATAGCTCCGGGCGGACAGCGTCGTGAGAGCGCTCTCGGATGCCGTCGTTCCCTACCGGGGCATCCGGATCAGGGAGTTGCGGGATCCGACTAAGGCGCCTCAGCCGGGGGCACCTTCTTCGCCCTGCTCGGCTGCACCCGCTTCGGCTCCCCCGGCATCTTGGGGTACTCGGGCGGGTACGGCAGATCCCCCAGCCCGTGGTCGTGCTCGTCGCGGCGGGCGAGTTCGAGCAGGGCCTCCAGTGAGAAGCGCCGGTCGTCCATGTCCGCGTGCACATCGCCGAGTTCGGCGAAGCGCGCGGGCATGGTCGCGATGTCGAAGTCCCGCGGATGCGCGATGCCGACCTCGTCCCAGCGCAGGGGCGCCGACACCGGGGCGTGCGGGCGGGGCCGTACGGAGTAGGCGGAGGCGATGGTGCGGTCGCGGGCGGTCTGGTTGTAGTCGATGAAGATCTTCTCGCCCCGCTCCTCCTTCCACCACTTGATCGTCACGTGGTCCGGCATCCGGCGTTCCATCTCCCGGCCCACGGCGATGGCGGCGCGGCGCACCTGGGTGAAGGTCCAGCGCGGTTCGATCGGCACGAAGACGTGCAGTCCGCGGCCGCCGGAGGTCTTCGGGAAGCCCTTGAGCCCGCCGAACTCGTCGAGGACGGAGCGCAGTTCGTGGGCGGCGCGGACGGCGTCGTCGTAGTCGGTGCCGGGCTGCGGGTCGAGGTCGATGCGGAGTTCGTCGGGGCGGTCGACGTCGTCGCGGCGCACCGGCCAGGGGTGGAAGGTGAGCGTGCCGTACTGGGCGGCCCACAGGACGGCCGCCTCCTCGGTGGGGCACATCTCGTCGGCGCTGCGGCCGCTGGGGAAGGTGATGTGGGCGGTCGGGATCCAGTCGGGCATGTTCTTGGGCGCCCGTTTCTGGAAGAAGTTCTCGCCGGTCACCCCCTCCGGGTAGCGCTCCAGGGTGGTGGGCCGGTCGCGCAGGGCACGCAGGATGCCGGGGCCGACCGCGATGTAGTACCGGGCGAGGTCCAGCTTGGTGAAACCGCGCTCCGGGAAGAAGATCTTGTCCGGGCTGGACAGGCGCACGGTGCGGCCGCCCGCTTCCAGTTCCACCGCTTCGCCCATGCGGCCACGGTAGGCGCACCTCGCACACCTCGCATACTGGGCGGCAAGCGACGTATGCGAGCAGAATCGGACGCATGGATTTGCCCGTGATGCCGCCCGTGAAGCCGATGCTCGCCAAGTCGGTGGCGAGGATTCCGCCGGACATGCACTACGAGGCGAAGTGGGACGGCTTCCGGGCGATCGTGTTCCGCGACGGGACCGAGGTCGAGCTCGGCAGCCGTACGGGCAAGCCGCTGACCAGGTACTTTCCCGAGCTGGTGGCGGCGGTGAAGGAGCGGGTGCCCAAGCGGTGCGTGCTGGACGGGGAGATCGTCATCGCACGGGAGGGGCACCTCGACTTCGACGCCCTCACCGAGCGCATCCACCCGGCGGACTCCCGGGTGCGGATGCTCGCGGAGAAGACCCCGGCGTCGTTCGTGGCCTTCGACCTGCTGGCCCTGGCGGACGAGTCGCTGCTGGACGTGCCGCTGACCGACCGGCGGGCGCTGCTGGAGCGGGCGCTGGCCGAGGTCACCGCGCCGGTCCACCTCGCCCCCGCCACGACCGACATCGACGTGGCGCGGAGCTGGTTCGAGCAGTACGAGGGGGCGGGCCTGGACGGCGTCGTCGCCAAGCCGCTCACCGGCCGCTACCTCCAGGACGAGCGCGCCATGTACAAGATCAAGCACGAGCGCACGGCGGACGTCGTCGTCGCCGGCTACCGCTTCCACAAGAGCGGCCCGATCGTGGGCTCACTGCTGCTCGGCCTCTACGACGACCGGGGCGCCCTCCAGCACGTGGGCGTGTCGGCGGCGTTCCCGATGAAGCGGCGCGCGGAACTGATCGAGGAACTGGAGCCCCTGCGGATGGCGGACGCCGAGGGGCACCCCTGGGCGGCCTGGTCCGACGAGACGGCGCACGAGACGGCCCGGCTGCCCGGCGCCCCGAGCCGCTGGTCGGGCAAGAAGGACCTGTCCTGGGTGCCGCTGCGTCCGGAGCGGGTGGCCGAGGTGGCGTACGACCACATGGAGAACGGGGCGCGTTTCCGGCACACGGCCCGCTTCCGCCGCTGGCGGCCGGACCGCACCCCGGAGAGCTGCACCTACGCGCAGCTGGAGGAGCCGGTGCGGTATGACCTGGCGGAGGTCTTCGGGGGCGGGGCTTGACCGGCGTGCCCGGGCTGCCCGGGGGCTCCGCCCCCTGACCCCCGTATCGGCCTGAACGGCCTCGTCCTCAAACGCCGGACGGGCTGAATCGCTCCCTACGGCGTCATCAGCACCTTCACCGCGCCGTCCTGCTTGCGCTGGAACATCTCGTAGGCGTGCGGGGCGTCGGTCAGCGGCAGGCGGTGGGTGGCGAAGTCGTCCACGCCGAGAGGGTCCTCGTCCGTCAGATACGGGATGATCTCGTCGCTCCAGTGGCGCACATTGGCCTGGCCCATGCGGATCTGGATCTGCTTGTCGAACATGGTGAGCAGCGGCATCGGATCGGCCGTGCCGCCGTAGACGCCGACGAGGGAGAGCGTGCCGCCGCGGCGGACCAGTTCGATGGCGGTGTGCAGGGCGGCCAGGCGGTCGATGCTGAAGCGTTCGGCGAGCGGACCGGCCAGCTTGCGGGGCAGCAGGGCCGAGGCTTGCTGGGCCAGTCGTGCGGCCGCGCTGCCGTGGGCCTCGGTGCCGACCGCGTCGATCACGGCGTCCGGGCCGCGGCCGTCGGTCTCGTCACGGATCGCCTGGACGAGTTCCTTCTCGCTGTCGAAGCTCCGCAGGTCGAACGTCTCCACGCCCCGTGCCTTCGCGCGGCGCAGCCGCTCGCCGACCAGGTCCACCCCGAACACCCGCCCGGCGCCGCGCACTTGGGCGACTCGGCAGGCCATGTCTCCGATCGGCCCGAGACCGAGTACGGCGACGCTGCCGCCCTCCGGGATCCCCGCGTACTCGACCGCCTGCCAGGCGGTGGGCAGGACGTCGGAAAGATAGACGAAACGGTCGTCGGGCGGACCGTCCGGGACCTTGATCGGCCCGTACTGCGCCTGAGGCACCCGCAGATACTCGGCCTGGGCGCCCGGGACCGCGCCGTACAGACGGGTGTAGCCGAAGAGAGCGGCGCCCATGCCCTCGCCGGTCACCTGTGTGGTCTCGCACTGCGTCGGCAGCCCCGTCAGGCACATCCAGCAGTTGCCGCAGGCGATCTGGAACGGCACCACCACCCGGTCGCCCACCGCGAGGTCCGGCACCGCGGCCCCGACCTCCTCGACGATGCCCATCGGTTCGTGTCCGAGGATGTCGCCCGGTGTCATGAACGGTGTGAGCACCTCGTACAGATGCAGATCGGAGCCGCACAGCCCCGTCGAGGTGATGCGGATGACGGCGTCGGTCGGCTCCTCGATCCTCGGATCGGGCATCTCCTCCACCCGGACGTCCCGCTTCCCCTGCCAGGTCACAGCCTTCATCGCGTGGCGCTCCCTCCATCGCATAGGTGTGTCCGCTCCTGCGGTGCCGCCCGGGTACCCGCCCGGCCGCTCGCCGAAGCGAGATCGGGAGCAGGGCCCGAAACCGGGTCCGGTGCGGGGTCAGGGCCAATGGGCGTATCGAACGGGCGCAGTCAGAACCGAGCGGGTATGGGCATCAATGAACGTATAAGCGCACAATCATTGACACGGGATGTGGTGGCCACGGTGAGCACGGGACGGTTGGCGCGTCCGCGACGCGCCTCGATGACAGTGGCGCTGCTGGCCGCCACGGCGACGGCCGCGCTGGCGGCGGGCTGCACGGACCAGCACGGCCCGGCGCAGGACGGACGCGGCCGGACACAGGCCCCCCGGCAGCCCAAGGAGACCGGCAGCGGCGCCCCCGTACTCGCCGTCAAGATCGACAACGCGCCCGAGGCCCGGCCCCAGACGGGGCTCGACTCGGCGGACGTCGTGTACGCGGAACAAGTCGAGGGCGGGCTGAGCCGCCTGATGGCGGTGTACGCGAGCACCCTGCCGAAGGCCGTCGGGCCGGTGCGCAGCGCCCGTGAGTCGGATCTGGAGCTGCTGCGCCAGTTCCACGATCCGACGCTCGCCTTCTCCGGGGCACAGCACAAGCTGCTGCCGCTGATCAACAGCGCGCCCCTGCGGGCGGAGCCGCCCGACAAGGCACCCGGCGCCTACTACCGCGGAACCGGCAGCCCCGCACCGCACAACCTCTTCCTGCGCCCCGCCCGCCTGATGTCGTCCGCACCGGGCGCGAAGGCCCTGACCACCGGTTTCCACTACGGCGCCGCACCGGCCGGCGGCAGACCGGAGAACACCCGCACCATCCGCTTCCCGGCCGCCGGCTTCACCTTCACCTGGTCCGCGGACCTGCACCGCTACCTGGTCGCGATGGACGGCAGACCCACCACGACGGCCGACGGAAAGCGGGTGGCGCCGGCGACGGTCGTCGTGCAGTACGTGAAGGTGCGCCCCTCCGCCTTCCACGACCGCCTCGGCAGCAACACGCCGTACACCCGGACGGTCGGCTCGGGGAAGGCGCAGGTGCTGCGCGACGGACGGGTCTACGACGTCAACTGGCAGCGCGGAAAGGCCACCCACGGCACGCGGTTCACGACGAACGACGGAAAGCCGGTCGGCTTCGCGAAAGGTCAGGTATGGGTGGTACTGACGAAGGCACCCCGATAGGTCCGGTGCGCTCAGCCCTGCGCCACGAGGGGTTCCGCCGGGTTGCGGAGCCCCTCGGCCGCATCGGCGACCCGCCGGATGAGGTCGAAGAACACGGACTGCTCCTCGACGGACAGCGGGGCCAGGAAGACCTGGTTCATCCGGGCCGTGCGCACGGTCAGCTTGCGGTGGGTGCGCACACCGTCGTCGGTCAGGCGCAGCAGGAAACGCCGGCCGTCCTGCGGATCACGCACCTTGTCGAGCAGCCCACGGCGCCCGAGCC
This sequence comes from Streptomyces sp. NPDC001137, assembly GCF_040298885.1. Taxonomy (NCBI): domain Bacteria; kingdom Bacillati; phylum Actinomycetota; class Actinomycetes; order Kitasatosporales; family Streptomycetaceae; genus Streptomyces; species Streptomyces sp. NPDC001137. The sequence continues at coordinate 218,960 of NZ_JBEPBA010000006.1, read as the reverse complement.
GGCTGATCACCTCGGCGATCGTCGACCGGTCCAGGCCCACCCGCTCCCCCACCGTGCGCTGGTCCAGGCCCGGCTCGGCCACGAGAGCGTTGAGGACCGCGAACTGCGGCGAGGTGATCTCCTCCGAGACCATCGTGTTCCACAGCAGGTAGTGGGCCTGCTGGAGCCGCCGGGCCAGGTGCCCGGGGTGGGTGGTGAGGTCCACCGCGGCCATGTGCGCTCCCGAGGTCGAATTCGTTGGTGCACTGAACGATACCTGTCGTGCAGTCGACTGTCTGTAGAGCCGCAGGCGGCTACTGACCTTGCTGTTCTTCGGGGTCTTGACGTCCGGCGGCTCCGGTGGCAGCGTGAAGGAAACTTCACCGAAATACTCAGTGCCCTGATTAATTCGTGACCGGGCGCTCGGACGGGATGGGGCTTCACGGATGGACAAGGTGGTCGCCACGGCCGCTGAGGCCGTGGCGGATGTGCCGGAGGGTGCATCGCTGGCGGTGGGCGGGTTCGGGCTGAGCGGTGTGCCGAACGTGCTGATCGGGGCGTTGTACGAGCGGGGCGTGGCCGGGCTGAGCGTGGTCTCCAACAACTGCGGGGCGATGGAGACGGGGCTCGCGGTGCTGCTCGCGGCGGGGCGGATCGCTCGGGTGACCGGCTCCTACATCGGGGCGAACAAGGAGTTCGCACGGCAGTACCTGGCCGGAGAGCTGGAGGTGGAGCTGATCCCGCAGGGCACGCTGGCGGAGCGGCTGCGGGCGGGCGGGGCCGGGATCCCGGCCTTCTACACGCCGGCCGGGGTGGGCACACAGGTCGCCGACGGCGGGCTGCCCTGGCGCTACGACGGCGAGGGCGGGGTCGCGCTCGCCTCGCCGCCGAAGGAGGTGCGGGAGTTCGACGGCACGGAGTACGTGCTGGAGCGGGGCATCCGCACCGACTTCGCGCTGGTGCGGGCGGCGAAGGGCGACCGGCACGGGAACCTGGTGTTCAACAAGTCCACCCGCAACTTCAACCCCCTCGCCGCGATGGCCGGGCGGGTCACGATCGCCGAGGTGGAAGAACTGGTGGAGCCCGGCGAGATCGATCCGGACGCGGTGCATCTGCCGGGGATCTTCGTGCAGCGGGTGGTGGCCCTGACCCCGGAGCAGGCCGGCGACAAGAAGATCGAGCAGCGGACGGTGAGCAGCTGATGGCCTGGACACGCGAGCAGATGGCCGCGCGGGCCGCGCGCGAGCTGGAGGACGGGCAGTACGTCAACCTCGGCATCGGGCTGCCGACGCTGATCCCGAACCACCTGCCGCCGGGAGTGGAGGTGGTGCTGGAGTCCGAGAACGGGATCCTGGGCACCGGCCCCTATCCCACCGAGGACGCGGTCGACCCGGACCTGATCAACGCGGGCAAGGAGACCGTCACCGTCCTGCCGGGGGCATCCTTCTTCGACTCGGCGCTGTCGTTCTCGATGATCCGGGGCGGGCACATCGATGTCGCGGTGCTGGGCGCGATGCAGGTCTCCGCCCGAGGCGACCTGGCGAACTGGGCCGTCCCCGGGAAGCTGATCACCGGGATCGGCGGGGCGATGGACCTGGTGCACGGTGCCCGTAGGGTCATCGTCGTCATGACACACACGGCCAAGGACGGCTCGGCGAAGATCCTTGAGGAGTGCGCGCTGCCGCTCACAGGCAAGGCGTGTGTGAACCGAGTCATCACGGACCTGGGCGTGATCGACGTGACACAGGACGGGCTGGTGTTGACCGAGGTCGCCCCCGGTGTGGCCGTTGACGAGATCGTCGCCAGGACCGGCGCCAAGCTGACCGTAGCGGAGGATCTGCTGTGAACTCGGTTTACATCGTCGACGCGGTGCGCACCCCGATCGGCCGCTACAACGGCGGCCTCGCCGCCGTCCGCCCGGACGACCTGGCCGCCCACGCGATCCGTGAACTCCTCGCCCGGACACCGCAGTTGGAACCCTCCCGGATCGAGGACGTGTACTTCGGCAACGCGAACGGGGCGGGCGAGGAGAACCGCAACGTCGCCCGCATGGCCGGCCTGCTGGCCGGGCTGCCGACCTCCGTGCCCGGGGTGACCGTCAACCGGCTGTGCGCCTCCGGCCTGGAGGCGGTCGTCCAGGCCGCCCGCGCCATCGCACTCGGCGACGCCCACATCGCCGTGGCCGGCGGCGTGGAGTCGATGACCCGCGCCCCGTACGTGCTGCCCAAGAACGACAAGCCCTTCCCGGCCGCCCACACCGAGCTGTACTCCACCACGCTGGGCTGGCGCATGGTCAACCCGCGGATGGACCCGCAGTGGACCATCCCGCTCGGCGAGTCCGCCGAACTGATCGCCGACAAGCACAAGATCAGCCGGGAGCAGCAGGACGAGTTCGCCCTCGCCTCCCACCGCAAGGCGGCCCAGGCTCAGCGACAGGGCCTGTTCGACGCCGAGTTGGCGCCCGTCTCCATCCCGCAGCGCAAGGGCGACCCGGTCGCCTTCGCCGCCGACGAGTGCGTCCGGCCTGACGCCTCCCTCGCCGCGATGGCCAAGCTGAAGCCGTCCTTCCGTAAGGACGGAGGCACGGTCACCGCGGGCAACGCCTCGCCCCTGAACGATGGCGCCGCCGCGCTGCTGCTGGTCGACGAGGTGGGCCTGGAGGCGGTCGGCCGCGAGCCGCTGGCCCGCGTCTCCGCGACCGGCGTCAACGCCCTCGACCCGCACTACTTCGGCCTCGCCCCGGTCGAGGCGGTCAACCGGGCCCTGGCCAAGGCGGGCAGGACCTTCGCCGATCTGTCCGTGCTGGAGCTGAACGAGGCCTTCGCCGCCCAGGTGCTGGGCTGCGTCGCCGAATGGCCCGAGTTCGACCCCGCGATCCTCAACCCGCAGGGCGGCGCCATCGCCCTCGGCCACCCGCTCGGTGCCTCCGGTGCCCGGCTCGCCGGGAGCGTAGCGCACCAGCTCGCCCGCCGCGGCTCCGGTACCGGCGTCGCCACCCTCTGCATCGGCGTCGGCCAGGGCCTCGCCCTCGTCCTCGAACGTTAAGAACACCCAGGCGTCAAGAACACCCAGGAAGCCCCAGGGACCCCCATGACTCTCACCCAGCAGGACATCGACCAGGAGATCGCGGCCGAGCACGCCGCGTACGAGAAGCGGATCGCCGACGGGGCGCCCGTCGAGCACCAGCCGCGACGCGACTACGCGCCGTACCGCTCGTCCGTCCTGCGGCACCCCAAGCAGCCGCCGATCACCATCGACGTGACGAAGGACCCGGAGCTGGTGGAGCTCTCCTCCCCCGCCTTCGGGGAGCGCGACATCACAGAGATCGACAACGACCTCACCCGCCAGCACACCGGCGAGCCGATCGGTGAGCGCATCACCGTCTCCGGGCGGCTGCTCGACCGCGACGGCCGTCCGATCCGCGGTCAGCTCGTCGAGATCTGGCAGGCCAACTCGGCCGGCCGCTACGCCCATCAGCGCGAGCAGCACGACGCCCCGCTGGACCCGAACTTCACCGGCGTCGGCCGCACACTGACGGACGACGACGGGCACTACCACTTCACCACCGTGCAGCCGGGGCCGTACCCGTGGCGTCAGCACCTCAACGCCTGGCGGCCGGCGCACATCCACTTCTCGCTCTTCGGCACGGCGTTCACCCAGCGGCTCGTGACGCAGATGTACTTCCCGAGCGACCCGCTCTTCCCCTACGACCCGATCATCCAGTCGGTGACGGACGACGCGGCCCGGCAGCGGCTGGTCGCCACCTACGACCACAACCTGTCGGTGCCGGAGTTCTCGATGGGCTACCACTGGGACATCGTGCTCGACGGGCCGCACGCCACCTGGATCGAAGAAGGGCGCTGAGCTGCCATGACGAAGATCGACACAAGCCGTCCGGAGACCGTGCTGCCGACCCCCTCGCACACGGTCGGCCCCTTCTACGGCCACGCCCTGCCCTTCCCCGGCGGCGGTGACATCGCCCCGGTCGGCCACCCGGACACCATCACCGTCCAGGGGTACATCCACGACGGGGAGGGCAACCCGCTGCCGGACGCCTTCGTGGAGCTGTGGGGCGCCGACCCCGACGGCAACATCCCGCAGGTGGACGGTTCGATCCGGCGGGACCCGGCGAGCGGCGGCTACCTGGGCCGCAACGGCGTGGAGTTCACCGGCTGGGGTCGCATCCAGACGGATGCCAACGGCCACTGGTACGCGCGGACGCTGCGGCCCGGCGCGCGCGGGCAAAGTGCGCCGTACCTCAGCGTGTGCGTGTTCGCGCGCGGGCTGCTGGTGCATCTGTTCACGCGGATCTATCTGCCCGGTGACGAGGCGGCGCTCGCCGCCGACCCGGTGCTGTCCCAGGTGCCGGAGGTGCGGCGCGGCACGCTGATCGCGACGGACGACGGCAAGGGCACATACCGTTTCGACATCCGCCTTCAGGGCGAAGGCGAGACGGTCTTCCTGGAGTTCCAGTGACTTCTGCCGGCTTTGACGACACCGGCCTGCTCGCCCCCGGGTGGGCCGGTTCCCCCGCCGCCTCCGCCACCGGGGACACTGCCTTTCTGCAGGCCCTGCTCGACGCCGAGGCCGCCCTGACCCGGGCCCAGTCCGCTCTCGGCCTCGCGCCCTCCGAGGCGGCAGCCGCGGTGACCGAGGCGGCCGTCGCCGCCCGTTTCGACGTGCGCTCCCTCGCCGAGCGGGCCCGCGCGGGGGGCAACCCGGTCATCCCCCTGGTCGCCGACCTGACGAAGGCCGTCGGCGAGGAGTACGGGCCCTATGTCCACCGCGGCGCGACCAGCCAGGACATCATGGACACGGCGACGATGCTGGTCGCCGCGCGCACCCTGGACCTGGTCCTCGCCGACCTCGGCCGCACCGAACGGGCGCTGGCGCTGCTGGCCGCGGACCACCGCGACACCGCGATGCCGGGACGGACGCTCACCCAGCACGCCGTACCGACGACCTTCGGGCTGAAGGCGGCCGGCTGGCGCTCCCTCGCCCTCGACGCACGCGACCGCATCAAGGCCGTACGGGACTCACTGCCCGCCCAACTCGGCGGCGCCGCAGGGACCTTGGCGGCCTTCACCGTGTACGGCGCCCGGGACACGCAGGCACTGACGGCGGCCTACGCCCACGAACTCGGGCTTCGCGAACCGCTCCTGCCCTGGCACACCCTGCGCGCGCCGATCGCCGACCTCGCCGGCTGCCTGGCCTTCGCGGCCGGAGCACTGGGCAAGGCGGCCGCGGACGTCCTGACGCTCGGCCGTACCGAGGTCGCCGAGGTCGCGGAGGGCAGCGGCGGCGGCTCGTCGGCCATGCCGCACAAGGCGAACCCCGTGCGGTCCACGCTGATCGCTGCCGCGGCAAGGCGGGCTCCGCAGCTCGCGGCCACCCTGTACGGATCGCTGGCCGCCGAGGACGAGCGCCCGGCCGGGGCCTGGCACGCCGAATGGGAGCCGCTGCGGGATCTGCTGCGGCTGGTCGGCGGTGCGGCCCGGGACGCCGCCGAACTGGCCGAAGGCCTGCGCGTGCACCCGGACGTCATGCGCGCACACCTGGACCTGACCCACGGCCTGATCGTCTCGGAGCGGCTGTCCGCGGAACTGGCCCCCGTGCTCGGCCGCGCCCGGGCCAAAGCCCTGCTCACGGACCTGGCCAAGCGCACCTACAGCGAGGGGCGACCGTTGGCCGAACTGCTCGCCGAAGAGCCGCTGTTGAAGGAACTCCACCTCGCCGAGCTGACCGACCCCGCCCGCTACACCGGCTCCGCCGGAGCCCTCACCGACCGTGCCCTGGAGCGACGTTGACCGAGAAACTCCTCAACCACCGTGCCGAGGGGCCCGCTTCCGCTCCCCCGCTGCTGCTCGGGCCCTCGCTCGGAACGTCGTACGCGCTGTGGGACAAGGTGGCACCCGAGCTGTCCATCACCCACCGGGTCGTCCGCTGGGACCTGCCCGGGCACGGCGGGTCGGCGGCCGATCTGATCGGTCCCGGCGCGACCGTCGGTGACCTCGCCGATCTGGCGCTCGCGCTCGCCGACTCGCTGGGCATCGAACGGTTCGGGTACGCCGGGGTGTCCCTCGGAGGTGCCGTCGGACTGCATCTTGCCGTCCACCACCCGGAGCGGCTGTCGTCCCTGGTCGTGATCTGTTCTTCCGCCCACTTCAACGGCGCGAAGCCGTGGCAGGAGCGGGCCGAGCTGGTGCGGCGCGAGGGGCTGGGCTCGCTCGTGGCCAGTGCCGACGCGCGCTGGTTCACGCCCGGCTTCACCGTGCCGGCACTGGTGCGCGACCAGGCGCAGGCAGACCCCGAGGCGTACGCCGCCTGCTGTGACGCGCTGGCCTCCTTCGACCTGCGCGAGAGGCTCCCGGAGATCTCCGTGCGCACCCTGCTGATCGCCGGGCGCGAGGACAAGGCGACTCCGCCGCCGCATCTGCGGGAGATCGCGGACGCGGTGCCCGGCTCCACGCTGGTCGAGCTTCCGCACGCCGCGCATCTGGCGCCCGCCCAGTGCCCGGAAGCCGTGCTGACCGCCCTCCGGGCCCACCTCGGCGCAGCCGCCAAGCGCGGTATGGAGGTACGGCGGGAGGTGCTCGGCGATGCGCACGTGGACCGGGCGCAGGCCCGGCAGACCCCCTTCACCGCCCGCTTCCAGGACTTCATCTCGCGCTACGCCTGGGGCGAGATCTGGACCGACCCGACGCTCAGCCGCCGCGAACGCAGCATGATCACACTGACGGCGCTGGTCGCACACGGGCACTACGACGAGCTGGCCATGCACGTACGGGCGGCCCGGCGCAACGGGCTCACCCCCGAGGAGATCGGCGCCGTACTGCTCCAGACGGCCGTGTACTGCGGGGTCCCGGCGGCGAACTCGGCGTTCGCGGCGGCACAGCGGGTGCTGGCGGAGGAGGACGACCTCTAGCGGGACCCGAGGGTGACCCTGCTGGACGTAGCTTCAGCAGCACCTCGCACATGCCTCCATCACGAGCCTACGGTGGGGGCATGTCCACCATCCTGATCACCGGCGCCACCTCCGGCCTCGGCCGCTACGTCGCCTTCGAGCTGGTCCGCTCCGGACACGTCGTCCTCGCGCACGGCCGCGATCCGGGCCGTACGGAACAGCTTGTCGAGGAGCTGTGCACCGAGGGCGACGCGGAAGGCTTCGTCGCCGACCTCGCCTCGCTGACGCAGGTGCGCGAACTGGGCGCGCACGTCGCCGACGCCCACCCCGACCTCGACGTCCTGATCAACAACGCGGGCGTGGGAGCGGGCGCGCCCGGCGCCGGGCGTGAGCTGAGCGCCGACGGCCACGAACTGCGCCTCGCCGTCAACTACTTGGCTCCGGTCGTACTGACCCGTGCCCTGCTCCCCGTACTGCGCGCGAACGCACCCGCCCGGATCGTCAACGTCGGCTCGGTCGGCCAGGACCCCCTCGACTTCGACGACATCGAATTCAAGCGGCAGTACGACGGCTTCGCCGCCTACCGCCGCGCCAAGTTCGCCCTTGCCGCCCACACCTTCACCCTGGCCGAGGAGCTGGCGGACACCGGCGTCGCGGTCAACGTCCTGCACCCGGCCACCTTCATGGACACGGCCATGGTCCGCGAGGGCGGAGTCACCCCCTGGAACACGGTCGCGGACGGCGCCCCGGGCGTACTGGCGCTGGCGACCGAGGACCTGGGCACCGGCGGCTACTTCGACGGAACCAGCCGGTCGCGGGCACACGAGTCGACGTACGACCGAGAGGTACAGAAGCGTCTGTCGACGGTCACGGACCAACTGCTGGCGCTGTAAGGGCGGTTGGGGCCACGCTACGGTCTCAGCTCAACGCAGTCCGCGCCCTGTTTCCAGAACCTCCCGAGCCTGCGCCACCAGCCCATCCGCCCCGCACGAACGAGCAAGCGCCAGGCCCCTGTTGAGCTCGGCGACGGACCGCGCAGCGATCCCGTACTCGACACGCGCAGCCGCATGCTCGTACTGGCACGGCGAAGCCTCCAGGTAGGCGACAGCCTGCGCGGCCAACCGGACAGCCCGCTGCCCGGTCTCCAACGCCGCCGCACACCTCAACGCCTCTCCGATGGCAGTATCCGTACCGAACCGCTCGGCCTGCCGCCGGGCGGCGGCGGCGAGTTGACTGGCGCGAGCCGGATCCTCCGACGCGAGGGCCCGCGCAAGGTCCAGCGCCCAGGGCACGACCACCGGATTGTGGTGGTCACGCGCCGCGGCCGCCTTCTCGGCCTCCTCCAGCTCGTTGATGCCTTCCTTGGTACGGCCGACGGCGAGCAGCAGCCGGCCGCGCACCGAGCGCGGGTCCGGCATCACGATGGGGGACGGATAGGCGGGCGCGAAGCCGTTCTGCTCGGCGATCGCCCAGGCCTCGTCGACGTGGCCGCGGGCGAGCAGGACGTCCACGAGGTTGCAGGTCGTGGTCCAGTACAGGGGCAGGCCTCGGCCGACGCGCTCGGCGATGCGCAGCGAATCGCGCAGAGCCGCCTCCGCTTCCCTGAGCCGTCCGCGCCTGCGGTGTGCGAGGCCGATATGGGCGTGTGCGAGGGAGAGGTGGCCGCCGCTCCAGCCGGCCGACTCGTAGGTGCGCAGGGCCTCGTTGTAGAGGCTCTCGGCGCGGTCGAGGCGGTCGGTGTAGGCGTAGGAGTTGGCGAGCATCAGCGGGAGTTCGATGCCCCACTCGGTGTCGGTCCAGCCGAGTCCGGGTGCGAGGCGGCCGTTGACGAGGGCGCGGTCGCACAGTTCGACGACCTCCTCGGCGTTCTCGCCCTGGAGCAGGGCGTCGAAGCCGCGCAGCATGAGCAGGGCGCGCTCGGAGTTGTTGCGGCCGATGCAGGTGCGGACGAGGTCGGCGAGGCGCTTGGAACGTCCCGGGGACGTCGACTCGCCGGCGTAGATGCCCTCCCACATGTACTGCACGGCCTGCAGCCGCATCTTGGCGGGCCCGTCCTCGTGCCGGGCGGCCTCCGCCTCGACCGTGCGGACGGCCGCCTCCAGCTGGTCGTTGTGGAGGAGGGCCTGGGAGAGGCGGACGACGGCGTCGACGCGCATGTCGCCGTCGAGGCCCGGCATGCCGAGCGCGGACTGCAGGTGGTCGATGGTGGTGGCAGGGGCGGTGAGGAGGGTGGCGCAGCCGAGTTCGTAGAGCACGCGCGCGTGGACCTCGGGGAGGGGCGGTTCCAGCAGGGCGCGCTCCAGACAGCGGCGGGCCGCGTCGGGGGCGCCGACGGCGAGGTGTTCGCGGGCCGCCTCACGCAGCTGCTCGACGAGTTCCTCGTCGTCGTCCGGGTGCACCTGGAGGAGGTGCCGGGAGGCCATGGCGGCGCCGCGTCCGGACTCGGTGACGACCTGGGCGGCGATGCCGTGCATGGCGGTGCGCAGGGCGTCCGGGATGGAGTTGTAGACGGCGGTGGCGATCAGCGGGTGCACGAACTCCAGGTCGCCGTCGTCGGCCTGGGCGCTCGCCGGGTCGGTTTCGGTGAGGATGCGGGCGTCCTGGAGCAGTTCGGCGCAGCGCAGCGCCTCGTCGTGGTCCAGCGTGGCGAGCTCGGCGACCAGGCCGACGGAGATGCCGGTGCCGAGGATGGCGGCCGCCCAGGCGAACCGGGTGGCGTCGATGCCGAGTTCCTCGAGGCGGGCGACGAGGCCGCCGCCGCGGGCCGAGCGGTTGAGGGCGCGCAGTTCGGCGGCCGCGCTCTCGGTCGGCTCCAGTTCGCTGTCCTGGACCTTGGCGAGGAGTTCCACGGTCTCGTACGGGTTGCCGCCGGTGACGGCCCAGACCTCGCGGCAGAAGGGGGCGTCGGCGTGCGCGCCGAGGGTGGCGCGGGTGAGGCCCGCGGTGGCGTCCGGGGTGAGGGCGCTCAGGGTGGCGTCGGGGCAGCCCGCCGTGGCGGCGATGGCTTCGAGGTGGCGGGCGCTCTCACCGCTGACCTCGCCGGGCCGGCGGGCCACGACGACGAGGACGGACAGGTCGTCGAGGCGTTCGGCGAACGCGGCGAGCCAGCGCAGCGTCTCCTGGTCGGCCCAGTGCGCGTCGTCGATCAGCAGGACCAGCGGCCAGTCGCGGCGGGCCAGCCGGCGCACCCCGGCGACCAGGCCGTCGCAGACGCCCTGCGGGTCGGCCTGGCGTTCGCCCGGTTCCGTGATGCCGAGGGCGGGGCCCGCGATGTCGTACCAGTCGCCGAGGTACTCGCGGGCTTCCTCCGGCATCAGGGACACCAGCGCGGGCTGCAGCAACTGCCGTACCACGTTGAAGGGAACGGACCTGAGGGTCTCGCCGCCGCGGGCCGACCACACCGTGCAGTTGCGCCGCTCCGCGATACGGCGGGTCTCGGCCAGCAGGGCGGTCTTGCCGAGTCCCGCCTCGCCCCGGACCACCAGCAGGCTGCCCGAGGACGAGCGGTCGGCGCACAGCGTGTCGATCGCCCGCTCGACGGCGGCGATCTCCTCGTCGCGCTCCCACAGGGAGGCCGAGGCGGCCTCCATGGGCCGTACCTCCGTCATCCCGCTACCTCCCGAAGTCGCCCGAATGACGTACAGACATCGAGCGTAGCCGTCGAATTGCAGAAGTGGAGGGGGGTCCGGGTAGCTGTTGCCGTGATGGGTGACAGCGGGTGCGGGCAGGCGACGCACGCGGCCTGTCATCTGCCTGTCTGAAGGTAACCGACAGTCAAAAGGCGCTGAAATGACGCTGTTTTCCGGACAACGCCGGGCCGTGCGGGATCCGTCTGCGGTACGGGCCCTGGCGGCCGGGTCGGTGGGCAACTTCATCGAGTGGTACGAGTTCGGCGTCTACGGCTGCTTCGCCACCGTGATCGCGGCGCGGTTCTTCACCCCGGAGGGCGGCAGCGAGGTCGAGGCGCTGGTCAGGACGTATGCCTCGTTTGCGCTGGCGTTCTTCTTCCGGCCGGTCGGGGCTGCCTTGTTCGGGCGGCTGGGCGACCGGATCGGGCGGCGTCCGGTGCTGGTCCTGGTGGTCGTGCTGATGACGGTCGCGACGACGCTGATCGGCACGCTGCCGACGTATGCGGCCGTCGGGGGGCTCGCTCCGTGGCTGCTGACGCTTCTGAGGGTGCTTCAGGGGCTGTCGGCGGGTGGGGAGTTCGGTGGGGCGGTGGCGGTGATGACGGAGTTCGCACCGCCGGGGCGGCGTGGGCTGTACGGGTCGTGGCAGTCGTTCACGGTGGCGCTGGGGCTGTTGGGCGGTGCGGGGGTGGCGGCCCTGTCGGCGACCCTGCTCACCGAGCGGCAGTTGGGCGACTGGGGCTGGCGGGTGCCGTTCCTGCTGACGCTGCCGCTCGGACTGGCGGCGCTGTGGCTGAGGCTGCGGCTGGCGGAGACGCCGGCGTTCCGCCGGGAGGCCGAGTCCGTGAGGCTGCCTCCGGGGGAGGTCGCCGGGGCCATCGCGCTGGGCGCGGCCAGGATCATGGGCTGGGCGGCGGCCGGGTACACCTTCCTGGTCGTGCTGCCGTCGTATCTGCAGAGCACGCTGGGTGCCGGCTTCCAGCAGGCGCTGGTCGCCACCGTGTTGGCCAACCTGGGCTTCGCGGTCACGATCGTCCCGGCGGGCCTGCTCAGCGACCGGGTGGGGCGGCGGGCGGTGATGCTGACGGGTGCGCTGCTCGTGGTGTTCCTGTCTCTGCCGCTGCTCAACCTCCTTCAGGACCCGGGACTTTCGAACACCGTGAAGGGTGCGGCGGTGTTCGGGGCGGGAGCGGTGGTGGGGCTGATGGCGGGCCCGGGACCGGCGATGCTCTCGGAACTCTTCCCCACGAACGTGCGCTGCACGGGCCTGGGACTCGCCTACGCCCTCTCGAATGCCGTGTTCTCCGGCTGCGCGGGGCTCATCATTACGGAAACCGTCAAGCGGACGGGGAGCGTCGACATCCCCGGGTACTACGCGGCGGCGACGTGCGCGGTGAGCGCCCTCGCCCTGGCCAGGGCACCGAAACGGAAGGCGGGGTGGATCGGATGCGGGTGATCGGTCTGATGTCGGGCACGTCCTACGACGCCATCGACGCGGCGGCGGCCGATCTGAGCCTCGACGGCGACAGCCTTGTACTGAAGCCGTTGGGGATGGTGAGCGACGCCTACGACGAGGAGCTGCGGGGGGCGCTCGCGGCCGCGCTGCCGCCGGCTGCGACCTCGCTCGCGGAGGTGTGCCGGCTCGACACGTGGATCGGGCAGGCCTTCGCGGCGGCGGCCCTGCGTGCGGACCGTGAACTGTGCGGTGGGCAGGCCGAGTTGGTGGGCTCGCACGGGCAGACCGTCTACCACTGGGCGGACGGCGGCAAGGTGCACGGCACGCTGCAGCTCGGGCAGCCCGCCTGGATCGCCGAGGCGACCGGGCTGCCGGTGGTGGCCGACTTCCGGCCGCGGGACATCGCCGCGGGCGGCCAGGGCGCGCCCCTGGTCGGCCTGGTCGACCTGCTGTGGCTGCGCGGCCGCCCGGGCACCCCCGTCGCCCTCAACCTCGGCGGCATCGCCAACCTCACCGGCCCCGACGGCACGGCCTTCGACACGGGACCGGCATGCGCGCTGATCGACGCGGCGGCGCGGGGGTTCAGCGGCGGGACCATGGCCTACGACGTCGACGGCGCGCTGGCCGCACGCGGCACCGTCCACGAGCCGCTGCTGCGGCGGCTGCTGGAGGAGCCGTACTACGCGCTGCCCGCGCCCAAGACGACGGGCAAGGAGGTGTTCCACCTCGGCTATCTGCACGACGCCCTGGCCGGCTTCGGGACGCTGAGGGCCGAGGACGTGGTCGCCACGCTGACCATGCTCACCGCGCGGACGGTCGCGGACGCCGTGCTCGCGCTGCGCGCCACCGAGGTCATCGCCTCGGGCGGCGGGGTCCGCAACCCGGTGCTCATGGGGATGCTGGGGCAGCGGCTGCCGGGGATTCCGGTGCGCGCCTCCGACGAACTGGGGCTGGCGTCGGACGCGAAGGAGGCGTACGCGTTCGCCGTGCTCGGGTTCCTGACCGCGCACGGACTGGCGGGCAGCGAGCCCGCGAGCACCGGGGCACGGCATGCGAGCGTGCTCGGTTCGATCACACCCGGGCGGGACGGGCTGCGGCTGCCGGCGCCGGGCGCGCGGGCGCCCGAACGGCTGGTGGTGGCCTGAAGCCGGAATCCTCTCATGCCACTTTCACCGAGGCCTCATACGGTGGGGGCATGACGCAGGTGACTCCTCCCGGGTGGTATCCCGACCCCGGGCAGACAAGTGAGGCTCCCGCCACCGAACGCTGGTGGGACGGCAAGGCATGGACGGACCGGACCCGCCCCGCGGGGTCGGCCGCCGTATGGGGTCCCCCGGCGCAGACGCCGACGGCCGGGGCGGATCCGGCGAGCCCCGTCCCTCCGGCGGTCCCGGCCTATGCGGCCTACCCCGGCCATCCGGCCCATCCCGCCCAGCCGCCGGCCGCTCCGCGGCGCGGTCTGCGCAATGGCATCATCGCCGCCGGGGCGGCCGTGGTCGTCCTCGCGTGCATCGGTGTGGGTGTGTACGCGCTGGCGGGCAACGACGGTTCGGGCGGCAACGTCAACTCGCAGCAGGGTCCGGGCGGCCCGGGCGGCGCCGACGGCGGGAACGGTGGCTCGGGCGGTTCGGGCGGGAACCAGTCGCCCGACCCCGGCCAGTCCGAGGCTCCGAAGATCAAGAGCGGTTCGGTCTCCGACCCGATCAGCGGGATCAGCCTGCCCATTCCGGCCGACTGGTACGGCCAGCAGCTCCCGGCGGGCGCTTCGATCACGTCGAACGACTCCTACAAGTGCCCCGGGGACACCTCGCAGACCTGCACCAAGGGCGGCGCGTTCTCGGCGCCGGCCGCGCTCCTGAAGACCGCCGGCAGCACGGCCGAGGAGGTCGCGAAGGCCGACATCGAGGCCAACGCCGAGCAGTCCTACGGCGGCAAGACCTACGGTTCGATCACCTCGCACAAGGTGCTCGACTCCAGGGCGGTCACCGTCGCCGGACAGAAGGGCTACCTGGTCCGCTGGCAGGCGATCACCAGCAAGGGCTCCGACGGCTATGTCGAGTCGCTCGCCTTCCCCTCCCCCGCGAACCCCGCGCAGATCGTCGTGGTCCGCTTCGGTGTGGACGTCGCCGAGAAGCAGTCGGTCATCGACGACATCACCAAGGGCATCAAGGTCTCGACCGGCGGCGGCGACGGCCAGACGGTGTGAAGCGCCCCGGACAGTGATCGGCCGGGTGGGGCGCCCCTCCGCTCAAGAGGAACCCCACCCGGCCGGTGGTGCGCGCCGCCCCCGTCCCCACGGTGCGGCGCGAGCAGGTCACCGTCCAGTCATCCCACGGACGGCGACCTGATTCTCAGGTGAGACCCAGTGCCGGCAGCACCGCGGCCTCCACGAAGCGGACCAGGTAGTCGGGGTCGGCGTACTCGCCGTCCACGACGGGGCGGGCGCGCACGACGCCGAACATCTGCGCCGGGATGTACTCCAGCGCCGGGTGGCCGGCGGTGATCTCGCCGCGCTCGACCCCGCGATTGAGCATCTCCTTCAGCGCGGCGATCTCCGGGTCGACGAGCGCCTCCCGCAGCGCCTTGGCGAGGTCGGCGTCCTGGGTGACGGCGTGCCCGAGGGCCTGCAGCAGCTTGGTGTCGTTCTGGGACCAGCGGCCCACGGCCCGCGCGGCCTCGCGCAGGTCGTCCGCGAGCGACCCGGTGTCGATGCCCTCGAAGCGGGCCTTGCGGCGGGAGCGCAGGGCGGCCACCACGAACTGGGGCTTGGTCTTCCACTGCCGGTACAGCGTGGACTTGCTGCAGCGCGTGCTGGCGGCGACCCCTTCCATGGTGACGGCTTCGTATCCGCATTCGCGGATCTGCTCGAGGACGGCGTCGAAGAACTCCTGCTCACGCTCGCGCGTGATCTTGGAGCGGCGCGAGGCGGCGACCGTCTGCGGTCCGTCCGCGGCCTGCGACGTCATCTGCACTTCTCCCTCACTCCGAGCGCCGGCTTTATACGCGCTTTATTCCCGGCTTCCAGTGTGTCGTACCTCAATCGATACGCCAGTGTACCGGAACGGCCGCGTATCGGTACACTGCCGTATCGGAACGCTTTCGTTTCGGCACGCGAGCGTACCGATGAGTTCGGGCTCCGGCCCGGGTCTCACCACGTACCAGCACACGCACCACCGTCAGCGAAGGGGCCGGGGGATGAATGCCCGCACCGAGCCTGCAGAAGGAGAGACCGACGCGATAGCGCGGCCTCCGGTCGTCCGCGAGTTCCTGCTCGTCGCAGGGCTCTTCCTCGTCTACAAGTTCGGCCGCCAACTCGCGACCGGCCACACCGGCGAGGCGCTGCGCAACGCGCACCGCGTGTGGGACCTGGAACGGACGCTCCATCTGCCCGGTGAGGGCTCGGTGCAGCACGTACTGCTGCACAGCGACACCCTGGTGCACCTCGCGAACACCTATTACGCGACCGTCCACTTCCCGGCCACCGCGGCCTTCCTGGTCTGGCTCTACCTGCGGCGGCCCGCGCACTACGTGTGGGCCCGCCGGGTGCTCGCCACGGTCACCTCGGCGGCCCTGGTGCTGCCCTTCGTCTTCCCCCTCGCACCGCCGCGGATGCTGGCCGCCACCGGCCTCGTCGACACGGCGCACGTGTACGGGCCTTCGGTCTACGGCCCGCCGTCCTCGGACCACCTCTCCAACCAGTTCGCGGCGATGCCTTCCCTGCACTTCGGCTGGGCCCTGATGGTCGCCATCGGCCTGATCGCCGCCACCCGGTCCCGCCGGCGCTGGCTGTGGCTGCTGCACCCGCTGGTGACGCTGCTGGTCATCGTCGGCACGGCGAACCACTACTGGCTCGACGCGATCGTCGCGACCGCCATGCTCGGCGCCGCCCTCGCGCTGGTCCGCCCCCAGACTTCGTCCGGGGGGACCCCCATCTCGCTTCGCTCGCCGCACCACACCGTCACCACGGCCGGGCGCGGCAGCGAGAAGCTCGCCGCCCCCGTCGCCGACGACCACGTCCTGGTAGGAGCGGGCCGATGACCGCCACCCTCGTCGCCGTCGCCCTGTCGCTGGTCTCCGCCGTCGCCTACGCGGCCGCCGCCGTGGCTCAGGAGCGGCTCGCCTCCCGCAGCTCCGGCACCGGCATGCTGCGGCTGCTGGGCACGGGCGCCTGGTGGGCGTCGGTCGGGCTCAACGCCGGCGCGGCGCTGCTGCACGTCGTGGCCCTCAAGTACGGTCCGCTCACCGTCGTCCAGCCGCTCGGCGCGCTCACGCTGGTCGCCGCGGTGCCGATGGGGGCGCGGGCCGCCGGGCGGAAGGTCAGCGCCACCGAGTGGCGGGGCACCGCGCTGACGCTGGCCGGACTGGCCGCACTGCTGGTCACCGCGTCCGGGTCGGCGCCCGAGCAGGTGCTGAGCCTGACCGAGGCACTGGCGGTCGCGGGCACCACGGCCGCGCTGATCGGGCTGCTGTCGCGGCCGGGAGCCCGTCCGGGCCTGCGGCACGCCACGGCCTCCGGGTTCGCCTCGGGCGTCGCCTCGGCCCTCACGCAGACCGTGACGGTGGCCGCGACCGACCGGTCCGGCTCCGCACTGAGCCTCCAGGTCGTCCTGGTGGCGGTCCTGGTGGCCGCCTTCGCGGTCGGCGGACTGCTGCTCTCCCAGACGGCCTACCGGGGCGGGCTCGGCGCGCCCCTCGCCATGGTGACGCTCTCCAACCCGGTGGCGGCCTCGGTGATCGGCCTCACCCTCCTCGGCCAGGGCCTCCGCGGCGGCCCGGAGGGCATCCTCCTCGCCCTCGCGGGCGCGGCCCTGGCGTCCTGGGGCGTCGTACTCCTGACCCGGGCGACACCTGCTCCGGCCGCTTCCGCCGCTCCGGTCGTCACGGTCGACGAGGAGCACCCGGTGGCCGCGGTGCTGGCGCTACGGCCCGAAACGGCGACACCCGAACCGGCGTTGATACCCCGGCAGCCTTCCGATCCGGGGCACCTCACACCCCTGTGAGCACCGCTGGGGGGCGTCAGCCGAGGCCGCGCGAATCCTGCTTGAGCGCCGTATCCACGGTTAGTGCCGTCGCCACGACAAGACTCAGCAGCGGCTCGGGCAGCTTGTAGTGAATCTGCAGGACATAGTTGTCCGCAGTCGTGAACATCGTCTTGGCAAGACCTTCCCAGGTCTTTGTGATCCGGGCGACCTCGTTGTCCGCGTGGTCGACGATCGCGAAGTTCCACGCCCGCCAGTTCTCCGCCTTGATCGCGCCGACCTGCCGGCCGTCCACGTTCATCGCGAAGTTGATCTTCCCGATCATGTTCTGCTGGACTATCTCGCCGACGGGCGAACCGTCCGGACGCGACACCAGGACCCGGGACTTGAACACCTTGGCGGGCCGCGTCAGCACCAGCTGCGGCCGGCCATGAGCGTCCCGGATCTCCAGCCGGTGGGTCATGAACTGGTCGAGACTGGAGACGAAGCGCGCCACCTTCTTCAGCGTGCTCTGCCCGACCTCCGTCACCGAACCGATCTCGTTGCCGTTCTGATCCATGACCTTGTACTCGTTGGTCAGCTCGATCAGCTTGGCCTTCTGGTTGACCACCAGGACCGGTTCGGTGAACAGGCTGCCGCCGCCGGGGCCGCCGACGGCGACCCCGGCCTGCTGCTGCACCTGACGCTGCACACGCGGGTCCGGCCCGGCGGCCTGCGGCGGTACCTGCTGCTGCGGCACCTGCTGTTGAGGTGCCTGCTGCTGGTCCGTGTTGGTGTGCTGGGTCCACTGGGCGCCGTCCCAGTAGCGGAGAGTCCGGGGCGCTCCGTGCGGATCCGGGTACCAGCCAGCAGGAGTGTTCGAATGCGTGGTCACCGGGGCACACTACCCCGGGCCCACCGACTCCTGGCCAGTCCCCGCGATCCGCAGTTCACCACCCTTTACCGACAGTTCAACCGGTGATGATGGCCGGATCGCTCACTCCCGGCCGCCCGTTCTCGACATGTCCGGCGAACCGCCGCAGGAACGTGGCGTCGGCCTCGGAGGTGACGGTGAGGTCGTACCAGCGCCGGCTCGCGGCGAGGTCGACGGTGTGCTTCACCGTGGCTCCGGGCCGCACCGTGAAGGTCCGGGGCTTGTGGCCGTATCCACCCGTCAGCCTCAGACGGACCGTGCCGGAGCCCTTGTTGGTGAAGGTCAGCTCGATGTCGTCGCCGCTGTGGCGGGCCGTGACCTCGGGTCCCGCCACCTTGTTCGGTCCCTTGAAGACGCGCAGGAAACCGTTCGGGCCGTGCACGGACAGGTCGTACGAGCCGTTGGAGTACGCCGAGTTCCAGGCGTCCGAGACGGTCTTGCCGGCCTCGGTGGTGTAGCTCCAGGGCCCGTCGGTGCGGTTGCCGGAGGTCACCAGGAAGGCGGCGCCCGCCTTCGCTCCGGAGGCGAAGGTCAGGGTGAACTTCCCGGAGGCCGTGTCCACCGAACCGTCCACGTGCGGGGCGTACTTGAGGGGACGCGCCGGACGCAGGCCGCGCTCCTGCCTGGGCAGGACCGGGTTGGCGGGCGGGGTCGGCACATAGTCCGGGTGGCGGTTGTGGTCCGGCGGCTGGTAGCCGTCGGTGCCGGGCAGGGCGACCGGCTTCGTGTCCGTACGGGAGAAGTCGAACGCGGAGGTCAGGTCGCCGCAGATCGCCCGCCGCCAGGGCGAGACGTTCGGCTCGTGCACGCCGAAGCGACGTTCCATGAACCGGATGATCGACGTGTGGTCCATCGTCTCGGAGCAGACGTAACCGCCCTTGCTCCAGGGCGAGACGACGATCATCGGCACCCGCTGGCCGAGGCCGTAGGGGCCGGCGGGGTGGCTGCTGCTGCCCTTGAACAGGTCCGGGCCGACGTCGACCGTCGACTTGCCCTGGGCCGCTGAGCCCGGTGCGAACGGCGGGACGAGGTGGTCGAAGAAGCCGTCGTTCTCGTCGTACGTGATGAACAGGGCCGTCTTCGCCCACACCTTCGGGTCGGAGGTGAGCGCGTCGAGGACCTGGGCGACGTACCAGGCGCCGTAGTTGGCGGGCCAGTTGGGGTGCTCGGTGAAGGCCTCGGGGGCGACGATCCAGGAGATCTGCGGCAGCTTGCCGCCCTTGACGTCGGCCTTGAGCTGGTCGAAGAAGCCCTCGCCCTTGCGGGCGTCGGTGCCGGTGCGGGCCTTGTCGTAGAGCGGGCTGCCGGGCTGGGCGTTCTGGTACTGCTTGAAGTAGAGCAGGGAGTTGTCGCCGTAGTTGCCGCGGTAGGCGTCCTGGATCCAGCCCCAGCCGCCGTTCGCGTCGAGGCCGTCGCCGACGTCCTGGTAGATCTTCCAGGAGACGCCCGCCTTCTCCAGGCGCTCGGGGTAGGTGGTCCAGCTGTAGCCGGCCTCGTCGTTGCCGAGGACCGGGCCGCCGCCCTGGCCGTCGTTGCCCGTGTAACCGGTCCACATGTAGTAGCGGTTCGGGTCGGTCGAGCCGATGAACGAGCAGTGGTACGCGTCGCAGATGGTGAAGGAGTCGGCGAGCGCGTAGTGGAACGGGATGTCCTCGCGGGTCAGGTAGGCCATCGTCGTGGAGCCCTTGGAGGGAACCCATTTGTCGTACTTGCCCCCGTTGAAGGCGGCATGTCCGTCGTTCCAGCCGTGCGGGAGGTCCTGGATGAAGGCGAGGCCCAGGTCGTCGGCGTCCGGGTGGAAGGGCAGGATGTCCTTGCCGCTCGCGTCCGCCTGGTACCAGACCGGCTTCCCGTCCTGCCGCGTCACCACGGGGCGCGGGTCGCCGTAGCCGCGAACGCCTCTGAGGGTGCCGAAGTAGTGGTCGAAGGAACGGTTCTCCTGCATCAGGACGACGATGTGCTCGACGTCCTCGATGGATCCCGTGCGGTGGTTCGCGGGCAGCGCGGCGGCGCGCTGGATGCTGTTCGACAGGGCGGTGAAGGCGGTGGTCGCGCCCGCGAGTTGCAGGAATCGGCGCCGATTGACTTCGGGCATGGGTTGATTGCCTCTCATCCTGGTGCGGATGGCCGGAACATGACGGATTGCGCGCGGTGCGAGTGTTCCAAGAGCACCAAACGTCAGGGAAGGGTCCGGTGGCGCCCATGTGAAAGTCGTCGGTACGCGAGGGGTGCCGCGGTCCGTGTGCTCAGGGCAGCGCATCCGACAGTCGTACGAATGTGTGACCGAGGGCCAGCAGTCGGGGCACTGCGGCGGTGATGCCCGCGGCCGTACCGCCCTCCGGGTGGTTCATGTGGCAGATGACGACGGAGCCCACGGGCGCGGACCCCACCGTCGTACGGACCTGCTCGGGGCTGAAGGTGGGTTCGCCCGGTTGCCGGCGATCTCCTCGTGGACCTCGGCGGCGTCGCGGGTGCCCGGGATGCCGTAGGCGGAGCGGCCGGTCACGGAGAGGGGGAGGTGGCGGGTGCCATGGTTGGCGATCTCGAAGAGCGGCTCGGCGGCCAGTCGGCGGAAGACGGACGGATTGGCGTCGATCCAGCGGGAGTTGATGAACAGAGTCGCCGGTATCTCCCGCCTGCGCAGGAAGTCGATCAGGGCACGGTCGTAGCCACTGCCACCCCGGCCGCCGCAGGCGTCGAAGGTCAGCGCCGTGCCCCGATGACCGGCGGGGAGCCGGTGCACCACACCAGGCCCGTCGAAGCCCCTGGCGTGCGGCACGGCGTGACCGTAGCGGGCGACGATCTCGAACCGGACAAGCCTTGTCCAGGAATCCTTTGCTGATGGTTTCCCGGAACACCTCCGACCAGCCCTTTCACGGAACCCCTTCCGCCTGGCAGAAGCCGCCTTGCGCACCCACCAAGGCCGTCACGAATCTGAGTCCAACCACGGCACGCGGGGCGACGGCGCCCCGCCGACAGGGACGGGAACCCCTATGCCTCACATGACCGCCTTTGCCAGGAACCAGTGGTACGTCGCCGCCTACAGCCACGAGGTCGGGCGCGAGGAGCTGCTCGGCCGGACGATCCTCGGTGAACCGCTCGTGTTCTACCGGACGGAGGAGGACGGGACGCCGGTCGCCCTCGCCGACCGCTGTGTGCACCGCCGGTTCCCGCTGCACGAGAAGCCCAGCCGGCTGGACGGCGACAAACTCGTGTGCGGCTACCACGGGTTCACCTACGACACGACGGGTACCTGCGTGTACGTGCCGGGCCAGAAGCGCATCCCGCGCACCGCCCGG
Source organism: Streptomyces sp. NPDC001137 (assembly GCF_040298885.1). Taxonomy (NCBI): domain Bacteria; kingdom Bacillati; phylum Actinomycetota; class Actinomycetes; order Kitasatosporales; family Streptomycetaceae; genus Streptomyces; species Streptomyces sp. NPDC001137. Next base: position 197,801 of record NZ_JBEPBA010000006.1, on the reverse strand, counting down.
GTCGCCTCCTACCCGGTGGCCGAGCTGGACTCCCTGGTGTGGGTGTGGATCGGCGACCCGGCCCTCGCCGATGCGCAGACCATCCCCCGGGCCCGGCACCTCGACGCGCCCGGCTGGGTGACCGTCCGCGGCATGGAGCCCATCGACGCCGACTACGGGCTGCTGGTCGACAACCTCCTCGACCTCTCCCACGAGACGTATCTGCACGGCGGTTACATCGGCACCCCCGAGGTCGCCGAGACTCCGATCACCACCGAGGTCGACGAGGGCGCGGGCATCGTGCGGGTGAGCCGGCACATGGACGACGCCGAGTGCCCGCCGTTCTACGCCAACTCCACCGGTATCCAGGGCCGGATCACCCGCTGGCAGGACATCGAGTACCACGCGCCCTGTCTGTATCTGCTGCACAGCCGCATCGCGCCGGTGGGCGTGCTGCCGGAGGCCGACGGCAGCGACCCGAACGGCTTCCACACCGAGATCACCTACGCCATCACCCCGTCCACGGACGGCAAGGTGTACGACTTCTGGGCCGTCTCGCGCGACTGGGCGACGGAGGACGCCGAGGTCACCGAGTTCATGCGGAGCAACAACCACACCGTGGTCATGCAGGACGTGGTCGCGCTCAACCTGCTGCACAAGACGCTCGGCACGGAGCGGACCGGGTACCAGGAACTCAGCATCAACATCGACACCGGCGGCCTCGCCGCCCGCCGTATCCTCGCCCGGCTGGTCGAGGAGGGCGACAAGCCCGTGGAGAAGGTCCTGTGAGCAGCTCCACGGGCGAGATCTACCGCATCGACTGGCTGCCGGGCACCGACATCCTGCACGGCACCTGTCACTGCGGCGCCGAGCACAGCGCCCAGGACCCGGTCGAGATGTGGGAGTGGATGCTCGGCCACCCCGAAGGACACGAGCCCGCCGCGCCACGAGGAAACAGCTCATGACCGTGTACGAAGCCGAACTCGTCGTCGACAGCCGGGAGTTCGCGGCCGACGGTGTGCTCGCCCTCACCCTGCGCCACCCGCTGGGCGAGGACCTGCCGGCCTGGGAGCCGGGCGCGCATGTCGACGTCGTGCTCGGCCCGGAGCTGGAGCGGCAGTACTCGCTGTGCGGAGATCCCGCGGACCGTTCGGTGTGGCGTATCGCCGTGCTGCGGGAGCCGGACGGGCGCGGTGGATCCGCCCATGTGCACGAGCAGGTCGGGCAGGGCGACAAGGTGCGGGTGCGCGGGCCGCGCAATCACTTCCGGCTGGAGAGCGCGCCGCGTTACCGGTTCGTGGCGGGCGGGATCGGCATCACCCCGATCCTTCCGATGCTGGCCGCGGCGGAGGCGGCGGGCGCCGAGTGGACGCTGCTGTACGGCGGCCGCACCCGCGACTCCATCGCTTTTACCGAGGAGTTGGAGCGGTACGGCGACCGGGTGAAGGTCTGTCCGCAGGACGAGAGCGGGCTCCTCGACCTCGGTTCGGTGCTGGACGACCTGCCCGAGGGCACACTCGTCTACTGCTGCGGTCCCGGACCGCTGCTGGACGCGGTCGAGGAGCGCTGCCCGCCCGAGCGGCTGCGCGTCGAGCGGTTCTCGCCGAAGGCCCAGGAGGACGGCGGGAACACCGCGTTCGAGGTCGAGCTGGCGCAGAGCGGCCGTACGGTGACGGTCGCGCCGGACGTGTCCGTACTGGATGCCGTCCGTGCGGCCGGCGTGGAGGTGCTGTTCTCCTGCACGGAGGGCACCTGCGGCACCTGCGAGACCGACGTCCTCGACGGCACCCCGGACCACCGGGACTCGGTGCTCAGCGCCGAGGAGCAGCAGAGCGGGGAGACGATGATGATCTGTGTGTCCCGCTGCCGTGGGAAGAAGCTCGTGCTGGACCTGTGATCCCGAGGTCGGCACGCTCCCGATCGACGATGGCGCCCCCTGACGCAGCAGCCGTCAGGGGGCGCGCCGGTTGCACACCCGGGTGGCACCGCAGGACACGGTCAGGGAGCCAGATAGGCCTCCACCTCGCTGAACTGCCCTGCGGGCCAGCCCGTGTTGGCGCTGACGGTCAGCCGTAGATGGCGCAGGCTGGTGCCGGCCGGCAGGGAGACGGTGGCGGTGTTGCCGGTCGCCGGGTCGAAGCGGTAGCCGGTGGATCCGACGACGGTGGAGTAGGTCGAGCCGTCGGTGCTGCCCAGTACGGTGATGGTCTGGGTGCGGGCGCCCCAGGCGGTCGACGGCGGCAGCTTCAGCACCAGTCGGCGCACGGCCTGCGTGGAGCCGAGGTCCACCGTCCAGGACTGCGGGAAGGCGTTGTTGGTCGACTCCCAGTAGCTGTTCGCGTCGCCGTCGACCGCCTTGCCCGGCGTGTAGACGTCCTGCGAGCCGGTGGCGGTGGCCGGGCGGCCCTTGGCGAGGTTGCGGTTCGGGTCGGGGTCGGGGTTGCCCTGGCCGGGCTGCGGCCAGGTCGAGCAGTCGGCCCAGGTGCTGCTCCAGCCGGAGTTGCCGCCGCCGTCGGTGAGGGTGAAGGTGCCGGAGCCGGACGGGTAGGGGCAGTTGTAGACGCCCGCCGCGCCGACCCCGGTGGCCTGGACGTTGCTGAACTTCGCCGAGCCCTGCGTCTCCGCCTGGACGACGACCGTGCCGGTGTTCTTCACGGTCGCACCGCTGACGATGACGTTGCCGGCCGGATAGCCGTGCCCGCCGCCGGAGACGAACTCGAAGGCGCTGTACGGGCTGTCGGTGACAGTCGTGTTGGTGATGTTCACGGTGGCGTTGACGGCGCTGTCGTAGGAGTCGACGCGCAGCGCGCCCATCGGATGGTTCCAGTTGGGGTTCATCGCTCCGGTGCGCACGAGGGTGTTGCCGTCGACGGTGATGGTGCCCGCCAGCGGGGAGAACGGGTCGAGGAACTTCTGGTTGGAGATCGCGATACCGCTGCCGAGGGCGTTGGTGTCGGAGACCAGGTTGTTCCTGACCGCGATGTCGGTGCCGCCGTAGATCGCGATGCCGTTGGCGAGGTTCGGCTGCGAGATGGTGTTGTTCTCGAAGCTGGAGTCGGTGTCGGCGGAGTACAGCGACCACATGGCGAGCGAGTCGTCACCCTGGTTGCGCAGGAAGTTGTTCCGGACGCGGACACCGCGCGCGTTGCCGTTGAGGTTGAGGCCGTCGGCGGTGGTGTCGAGGATGCGGTTGTTCTCGACGACCAGGTTGTCGTTGTTGCCCATCAGCCAGAGGCCGACCTTCATGTGCTGGATCCACATGCCGGAGACCGAACTTCCCGGCCCCAGCGAGCCGTTGACGAAGTTGTCCGGGTTGGAGTCGACACGCTCGGTGACCTCGCCGATCACCGCGAAGTCCTTGATGTGCACACCGCCCGACGAACTCGACTGGTCGATGAAGCGGGAGGTGTGCACGACGGAGTACCAGCTGCCGGCGCCTTGCAGGGTCACGTTCTGGACGCCGCTGAGCGAGGACGTCAGCCGGTAGTCGCCCGGCGGGATCCACACCACTCCCCCTTGCGCGGCGGAGATCGCGTCCCGGAAGGCCTGTGTGGAGTCGCCGTTGCCGCTGGGGTCGGCGCCCTTGGAGGTGACCGAGACCGAACCGGCGGGCTGGCCGGCGGCAGCGGCGACCTGCTCGAAGTCGGCGACGTCGACGGTGACCTGAGTGCCGGTCGACTGGAGGGCGATCTTGTCACCGGCCTGGACGTTCTGGCCGAGCAGCAGTCGGGCGTTGTCGAAGAAGTGGTGGGTCTTGGCGCCCGGGATCCAACCGGTGTCGATGTACGAGTACTTGGAGGTGACCGCGAGGGTCTTGGTGATCTTCTGGCCGTTGACGTACACGTCGAGCGTGCCGGACTGGCCGTCGGGGACGCTGTAGGAGACGTTCACGGCGTTGGCCGCGCGCGGCACGGTGAACTCGACGCGCTGGCCCGGGGCGAGACGTACCGCCTGGCGTCCGGAGGCCTCGGAGGCGAGGGTGCCCTGGGTGTAGTCGGGGCCGATCCGGGTGCCGGTGGTGCTCGCGGACTCGGCCTCGACCGAGGTGAAGGGCAGGGTGGCGCCGGAGGCCGCGTGCGCGGCGGGAGCCGTGGCGGTGAGCAGACCGGCGGAGAGGGCGACGACCACCGCTGATGGCATGCCCCTGACAGTCCTGTGCATGTGCTGATCCCTTCGGGGTGGGGGTGCGGGATGGGGGGAGGGTGCGGTGCGGCTCAGACGCGCAGCCAGACCGCGGTGTCCTTCGGCAGTCGTCCCTCGGCGTCCAAGGGACCGCTGGCGAGCAGGAATGGGGAGCCGGCGGGAAGGTCGAGAGGGGTGTCGGCGAGGTTCACCAGGCACCGGGCGCCTGCCCGGGTGAAGGCGAGGACGCCCTCGGGTGCGGGCTCCCAGGTGAGCGGCCCGTCCCCGAACACCCGACGCAGCCCGATGGCCGCGCGGTAGAGAGCCAGCATCGAGCCGGCGTCCGCGTCCTGCCGGTCGACGGCGTACGACGTCCAGTCGGCCGGCTGCGGCAGCCAGGGCTCCTCGCGGCTGCCGAAGCCCGCGTACGGCGCACCGGCCGTCCAGGGCAGCGGCACCCGGCAGCCGTCACGTCCCGGATCGGCGCCGTTCGACCGGAAGTGCATCGGATCCTGGATGCGGTCGAGGGGGATGTCGGCCTCGGGCAGGCCCAGCTCTTCGCCCTGGTAGACGTAGACCGCGCCGGGCAGGGCGAGTGACAGCAGGGCGGCCGCGCGGGCGCGCCGGGTGCCGAGGGCGAGGTCGGCCGGGGTGCCGAAGGTCTTGGTGGCGAAGTCGAAGCCGGTGTCCGTGCGGCCGTAGCGGGTGACCGTGCGGGTGACGTCGTGGTTGCACAGCACCCAGGTGGCGGGGGCGCCCACGGGTGCGTGCTCGGCGAGGGTCTCGTCGATCGACGTACGCAGCCTGCGCGCGTCCCAGGGGCAGGTCATGAAGGCGAAGTTGAAGGCCGTGTGGAGTTCGTCGGGGCGCAGATAGCGGGCGAAGCGTTCGGTGTCGGGGAGCCAGACCTCGCCGACGAAGATGCCGTCGTACTCGTCGGCGACGGCGCGCCAGGAGCGGTAGATGTCGTGGAGTTCGTCCCGGTCGACGTACGGGTGCGGGTCGCGGCCCTCGGTGAAGTCGGGCAGGGCCGGGTCCTTCGCGAGGAGGGCGGCCGAGTCGATGCGGACCCCGGCGACGCCCCGCTCGAACCAGAACCGCAGGATGTCCTCGTGCTCCTGGCGGACCGCCGGGTGGGCCCAGTTGAGGTCGGGCTGTTCGGGGGCGAAGAGGTGCAGGTACCAGTCGCCGTCGGGCAGTCGGGTCCAGGCGGGGCCGCCGAACTGGGACGTCCAGTCGTTGGGCGGGAGTTCGCCGTGGCTGCCGCGGCCGGGGCGGAAGTGGAACAGTTCGCGTTCGGGGCCGCCGAGGAGGGCGGCGCGGAACCAGGGGTGCTGGTCGGAGACGTGGTTCGGGACGATGTCGACGATCGTGCGGATGCCGAGCTCGCGGGCCTCGGCGATCAGCTTCTCCGCCTCCGCGAGAGTGCCGAAGGCCGGGTCGATCGCGCGGTAGTCGGCGACGTCGTAGCCGCCGTCCTTCATCGGAGACAGGTACCAGGGGCTGAACCACAGGGCGTCCACGCCGAGTTCCGCGAGGTAGGGCAGTCGGGTGCGGACGCCGGCGAGATCGCCGGTGCCGTCGCCGTCACCGTCGGCGAAGCTGCGGACGTAGACCTGGTAGATGACGGCGGAGCGCCACCACTCCGTGGGGGCATGGCGGGGCTGTCCCACTGTGCTTGCCTTTCTGTCGGAGGGAGGGCGTCAGCCCTTGGTGCTGCCCGCGCCGATCCCGGCGATGATGTGCCGCTGGAAGAGCAGGAACAGGGCGACCATCGGGATGCTGGCGATCACCATCGCGGCGATCAGCACGATCAGTTGGATGTTCTGCGACAGCTGGACGAGTGCCACGCTGATCGGCTGTTTCCCGGTGTCGGAGAAGACCATCAGCGGCCAGAGGAAGTCCTGCCAGACGGCGACCAGCGCGAAGATCGACACGACCCCCAGGACCGGCCGCGACATCGGCAGCACGATCGACCACAGGGTGCGCAGCTTCCCGGCGCCGTCGATCTCCGCCGCCTCCAGGACGTCTCGCGGGAGCTGGTCGAAGAACCGTTTGAGGAGATAGAGGTTGAAGGCGTTGGCGACGGCCGGAAGCCAGATGGCCAGGGGGTCGTTGAGCAGGCTGGTGTGGATCAGGGGAAGGTCGGCGACGGTCAGGTACTTCGGTACGACCAGCGCCTGCGCCGGGACCATGAGCGTGGCGAGGATCCCGCCGAGGATCAGCTTGCCGAAGGCGGGCCTGAGCCTGGACAGGGCGTAGGCGGCCGCCGTGCAGAGGACGAGCTGGAACAGCCAGGCACCGGCCGCCTGGACCACCGTGTTCCACAGGTGCTGCGGCAGCTGCATGAGGTCCCAGGCGTCGGTGTAGCCGCCCAGGCGCCAGTGCTCGGGGACGATGGTGGGCGGGGTCCGCGCCACCTCGTCCGGCGACTTCATCGCGCCGGTCACCATCCAGTAGACGGGGAACAGGAAGGCCAGCGCGAACAGGGCGAGGACGACGGTGAACACCGTCCAGTACAGGGCCTTCCCGCGCGGCCGGGCGAGCGTCGCAGGGGAGACGAGGGTGCGGGTGGCGCTCACGCGTCCTCCTCTCCGGAGCGGGTCAGGCGCAGGTATACGGCGGAGAAGGCGCCGAGCAGCACGAGGAGCATGACGCTGAGCGCGCAGGCGCCGCCGAAGTCGTTGTAGAGGAAGGCGTACTTGTAGATCAGGTAGAGGACGGTGACCGTGGCGTTCTCCGGGCCGCCGCCCGTGATCACGAACGGTTCGGTGAAGACCTGCATCGTCGCGATGATCTGCAGGAGCATCAGCATGAGGATGACGAAGCGGGTCTGGGGGATCGTCACGTGCCGGATGCGCTGGAGCAGGTTGGCGCCGTCCAGTTCGGCGGCCTCGTACAGCTCGCCCGGGATGGACTGGAGCGCGGCCAGATAGATCAGGACGGTGCCGCCCATGTTGGCCCAGGTGGCCACGACGACCAGGGAGATGAGCGCGGTGTCGGTGCCGTTGGACCAGTTCGAGGTGGGCAGGTGCAGAAAGCGCAGTGTCTCGTTGGCGAGGCCGGCTCCGGGGTCGTAGAACCACTTCCACAGCAGTGCGCTGACCACCGGCGGGATCATCACCGGCAGATAGACCACGACTCTGAAGAAGGCTTTCCAGTGGCGCAGTTCGTTGAGGACGAGGGCCAGTACGAAGGGGATCGCGAAGCCGAGCAGCAGGGCGAGCAGGGTGAAGGTGAGCGTGTTGCGCCAGGCGGCCGTGAACTCGGGGTCGTGCCAGACCCGGGTGAAGTTGGCGGTGCCGACCCACTCGGGCGGCGAGCCCGGCGTGTACTTCTGGAAGGCGATCACGACGGCGCGGATCGCCGGGTACCAGGAGAACAGGGCGAAGCAGACGAGGCCGCCGAGGAGGAAGGCGTAGGCGCGGGCCTGGTCGGCGAGGCGGCGCCGTCCCCGGCCCCCTACCGGGGACGGCGCCGGGACCGGGTGGACGGCGGCAGTCCGCACGGGTTGCCGCTCGGCCGTCTTCGTCATCTCGTCAGCCCCGCGCCAGGATGCCGTCGATCTTGCCGGAGGCGTCCTTCAGCAGCTGGTCGATGTCGGCGTCCTTCTTGGTGAGGACGGCGGAGACGGCGGAGTCGAGGACGGAGTAGATCTGCTGGGCGTCCGGCGGCTCGATCTTCAGCTGGAGGCTGTGGTTGCCGTCGAGGAAGGCCTGGTAGTTCTCCACCGGCACATTGGCGTTGGCCTTCTTGACCTGCTGGTCCTTGGTGTCGGCGGCGCCGGTGAACAGGCGCGGCTCGGGCAGTCCGACCGGGGCGTTCGCCTTCTTGGCGCGTGCGTAGTCGCCGAGGAAGCCCTTGCCGGGGGTGAGGAACATGTGGTCGAGCCACTTCAGTCCGGCGCGGATCTGGGCGGGCGTGTCGTGCTTGTTGAACATGTAGCCGTCGCCGCCGATGAGGGTGCCCTTGCCGCCGGGCATCGGGCCGAGGGCGAGGTCCTTGTAGTTGCCGCCCTTCTCCTTCACCAGGATCGGGATGTTGTCGGGGGCCGAGAGATACATGCCCAGCTTGCCCGAACCCATCATCTGCTGCACGTCGTTGATGACCAGGAGCTGCTTGCTGCCCATGGAGTTGTCGGCCCAGCGCATGTCGTGCAGGTTCTGCAGCACGGCATGGCCCTCGGGGGTGTCGATGGTGGCCTTCTTGCCGTCGGCGCTGACGACGTCGCCGCCCTGGGAGTACAGCTCGGCGGTGAAGTGCCAACCGCCCTGGTTCTGGGCGCTGTAGTCGGCGTATCCGACGGTCCCGTTGCCGAGTGCGGCGATCTTCCTGGCGTCGGCGCGGACCTCGTCCCAGGTGGCCGGGGGCTTGTCGGGGTCGAGGCCGGCCTTCTGGAAGAGCCTCCGGTTGTAGATCAGGCCCATCGAGTAGCCGGTGCGCGGGACGCCGTAGATCTTCCCGTCGACGGTGTAGATGTCGCGCAGCTGCTTCTGGATGGTGCCGTAGCTCTTCAACTCCTTGAGGTACGGCGTGAGATCGGCCGCCTGGCGGATGTCGACGACGTGCCTGGCGTCGGTGAAGTACGTGTAGAAGACGTCCTCCATCTGACCGCCGGCCAGCTTGGCGTCGAAGGTCTTCGGGTCCTGGCAGGGGAACGCGTCGTGCGCGACGACGTCGATGTCCGGGTGCTGCTTCTCGAAGGCGGCGACGTCCTGCTCGAAGAACCCGCGGTCGACCTTGGCGCTCTTGGGCGGTTCGCAGTTGACGGTGATACGGGTCTTTCCGCTCGCCGATCCGTCGCCGTCCGATCCGCAGGCGGAGGCGGCGAGGGCGAGAGTACAGACGCTGAGCGCGACGAACGTACGGCGGAACCCGGTGCTTCTCATCGGTGACCCCTCGTGGCAGGAGCGGTGGGCGCCGCACACTCAAGCACCGCCGACATCGGTCCGCAAGATGTCGCGCAGAATCTGTAATTATTCGACAGAGAATCGGATCTCAGGGACGAGGGGCTTGCGCGGTCGATCCGCGCACCACCAGCTCCGGCTCGAACAAGAGCTCCTCGAGGGGTACGGAACCACCGCCGACCTGCGCGTTCAGCAGCTCCACGGCCGCCCGGCCCATCGCCTCGATGGGCTGGCGGACGGTGGTCAGGGGCGGCTCGGTGCAGTTCATCAGCGCGGAGTCGTCATAGCCGACGACCGAGACCCGGCCCGGCACGTCCAGTCCCTTGCGGCGGGCGGCCCGGATGACGCCGAGGGCGAGCGGGTCGCTGGCGCAGATGAACCCGGTGACACCGCGGTCGATCAGACGGGAGGCGGCCGCGTGACCGCCCTCGATGGAGAACATCGCGCGCGCGACATGCTCGTCCGGGAGGTCGGCGAGGGTCCTGGCGGCGGCCAGTTTGCGGGCCGACGGAACGTGATCGTCCGGTCCCAGCACCAGTCCGATCCGCTCGTGCCCGAGCGAGGCAAGGTGGCGCCAGGCCTGCTCCACCGCCACCGCGTCGTCGCAGGACACGCCCGGGAAACCGAGGTCCTCGATGGACGCGTTGACCAGTACCACCGGGATCTTGCGCTCGGCGAGCCGCCGGTAGTGGTCGTGCGGGGCGTCGGCCTGGGCGTACAGACCGCCGGCGAAGACCACGCCGGAGACCTGCTGTTGCAGCAGCAGCTCCACGTAGTCCGCCTCGGAGACGCCGCCTTTGGTCTGCGTGCACAGCACCGGGGTGAGGCCGAGCTGGGCGAGGGCGCCGCCGATCACCTCGGCGAACGCGGGGAAGATGGGGTTCTGCAGCTCGGGCAGGACGAGTCCGACGAGCCGGGCGCGCTCGCCGCGCAGCTGCGTGGGCCGCTCGTAGCCGAGGACGTCCAGGGCGCTGAGCACCGCCTGCCGGGTGGCCTCCGAGACCCCGGGCTTGCCGTTCAGCACCCGGCTGACCGTGGCCTCGCTGACCCCGACCTTCTTCGCCACCTCAGCAAGTCGTCGCGTCATACGTGCAAGAATAACGCAAGAAATGCAAGTCGTTTGCGTAATGGGCGTTCCGGGGCTGTCAGTGGGCCGCCCATATCCCCCGGACGTGCCCGAGGTGCCGGGTCATCACCTCGCGCACGGCCTCGGCGTCGCGGGCGAGCAGCGCGTCGAGGAGTTCGAGGTGCTCCTCGGCGGAGGCCTTCAGGCGTCCGGTCTCGACCAGGGCCGTCAGTCCGTACAGCCGGGAACGCTGCCGCAGGTCCCTGACGACTTCCACGAGATGGTCGTTGCCGGCCAGGGCGAGCAGAGTGAGGTGGAAGTGCAGGTCGGCCTCGACATAGTCGGTGAGGTTGCCTTGCGCGGCCGAGGTGACGATCTCCGTGGCGAGCGGGCGCAGCGCCTGCAGGTCGTCGAGGTCGGCGGTGGTCGCGAGGCCGACGGTCGTCGGGATCTCGATCAGGGACCGGATGTGGGTGTACTCGTCGAGCTGTTTCTCGGAGACCTCGGTGACCCGGAACCCCTTGTTCGGGACGATCTCGACCATGCCCTCCTTCACCAGTTCGAGCATCGCCTCACGCACCGGAGTCGCGGAGACGCCGAGGCGGGGGGCGAGGGTCGGCGCCGAGTACACCTGACCGGGGCGCAGTTCGCCGGAGATCAGCGCGGCCCGCAGCACGTCCACGACCTTCTCCCGGAAGTTGGGCTTCCTGCCACCGAGCGAGGGAAGGGCGGGGCGGTGCTGCTGGGCCATCGTGATCGTCCTCCTTGGATTACCGGACATTATCGGGCCGCCTACAGGACGAACCCCGCGGGGAACGGGTCCTCCGGGTCGAGCAGGTACTGGGCGGTTCCGGTGATCCAGGCGCGCCCGGTGAAGCTGGGCAGGACGGCGGGGCGGCCCGCGACCTCGGTGGTGCCGAGGAGACGGCCGGTGAAGCGGGTGCCGATGAAGGACTCGTTGACGAACTCGGTGTGCAGGGGCAGTTCGCCGCGCGCGTGCAGCTGCGCCATGCGCGCACTGGTACCGGTACCGCAGGGTGAGCGGTCGAACCAGCCGGGGTGGATCGCCATCGCGTGCCGGGAGTGGCGGGCGTCGGAGCCGGGAGCCAGCAGGTGGACGTGGTGGCAGCCGCGGATGGACGGGTCCTCGGGGTGGACCGGCTCGTCCTCGGCGTTGATGGCGTCCATCAACGCCAGCCCCGCCGCGAGGATGTCGTCCTTGCGGGCACGGTCGAAGGGGAGGCCGAACTGGTCCAGAGGGAGGATGGCGTAGAAGTTTCCGCCGTATGCCAGGTCATAGGTCACCGACCGCCCGTCGGCCAGCGTCGCCTTGCGGTCGAGCCCCACCGCGAACGACGGCACGTTTTTCAGCGTCACCGACCTGGCCGCCCCGCCCTCCACCGCCACCTCGGCGACCACGACTCCGGCCGGGGTGTCGAGGCGGATGGTGGTGAGCGGTTCGACGACCTCGACCATGCCGGTCTCGACGAGCACGGTCGCGACTCCGATCGTGCCGTGCCCGCACATCGGCAGATAGCCGGACACCTCGATGTAGACGACACCCCAGTCGCAGTCGTCCCGGGTCGGCGGCTGGAGGATCGCACCGCTCATCGCGGAGTGTCCGCGCGGCTCGTTCATCAGCAACTGCTTGATGTCGTCGCGGTGTTCGCGGAAGTACAGCCGCCGCTCGTTCATCGTCGTGCCGGGGATGGTCCCGATCCCGCCGGTGATCACGCGGGTGGGCATGCCCTCGGTGTGCGAGTCGACGGCGTGCAGGACGAGTCTGCTGCGCATGGCCTGCCTCCTTGTGGGTCACGCGAGTCCGGCGGCGACGGCCTTCTCGGTGGCCGCCCGTACGACGGCCTCCTGCTCGGGCAGCAGCGGCATACGGGGCGGCCGCACCGGCCCGCCGTGCCGCCCGACGATGTCCATGGACAACTTGATCGCCTGCACGAACTCCACCTGGGAGTCCCATCGCAGCAGCGGATGCAGCTGCCGGTAGAGCTGGTTCGCGGTGGTCAGATCGCCGTCGACGGCCGCGTGGTAGAGCTCCACACTCGCGGCCGGCAGGGCGTTCGGATAGCCGGCCACCCAGCCCTTCGCACCCGCGATCGCCAGCTCGAGGAGGACGTCGTCGGCACCGATCAACAGGTCGAGTTCCGGGGCGAGTTCGGCGATCCGGTAGGCGCGCCGGACGTCCCCGGAGAACTCCTTGACGGCGCGGATGTACCCCTCGCCGTGCAGCTTGGCGAGGAGTTCCGGTACCAGGTCGACCTTGGTGTCGATCGGGTTGTTGTACGCCACGACCGGCACGCCCGCCTTCGCCACCTCCGCGTAGTGGGCGAGCACCGATCGCTCGTCGGCGCGGTAGGCGTTGGGCGGCAGCAGCATCACCGCGTGGCAGCCGGCGTCACGGGCCTGCTCGGCCCAGCGGCGGGACTCCGTGGACCCGTACGCGGCCACCCCGGGCATGACCCGCTGCCCGCCGATCGCGGCGACGGCCGTCTCGACGACCTTGGCTCGTTCCTCGGGGGTGAGCACCTGGTACTCCCCCAGCGAGCCGTTGGGGACGACGCCGTCGCAGCCGTTCTCGACGAGCCAGGCGCAGTGCTCGGCGTACCTGTCGTGGTTCACCGTGAGGTCGTCGTTCAGCGGCAGCGCGGTGGCGACGAGGACTCCGCGCCAGGGACGGTGGTCGGTCATGAGGATCCTCTCCCGGTGGGGTGCGTGTCCTCGCGGGCGAGGACACCGAGTGGTACGGGACGTGCGAACGGCCTTCTGGACGGGGCAAGTCGACATCCGGCGAGCCCGGCGACCGCGGGTGCGCACACCCGGCCCTGGCACCAGCCCATGCCGGCCCGGGTCAGCAGCTTCACCGTGCGGATGTCACCGGCGCCGAGCTCCGCGACGGCCTCGCGGATCGCGGAGCCGGTGACCTCCTCGCAGCGGCACACCACGGTGTCGTCGGTGATCAGCTCGCTCCAGTGGGCGGGCGGCGCGTACACGGCGTCGAGCGCGGCGGCGAACTCCCGTAGCCGGCTACGGGTCTTGGCGGCCCGCGCCCACTCGCGCGGGTCCGGTGCACGGCCCGCGAGCCGGGCTGCGGCCGAGCGTCCGGCGATGTGGCCCTCGGCCAGTGCGAGGGCCGAGCCGCCGATGCCGGTGGTCTCGCCCGCCGCCCAGACGCCGGGGACATCGGTGCGCTGCTCGCCGTCGACCTGCACGTTCATACCGTCGAGGCGGCAGCCGAGCGTCTCGGCGAGATCGGTGTGCGGGAGCATGCCGTGGCCGACGGCGAGGGTGTCGCAGGCGATGCGGCGGGCGGTGGCGGGCCGGACCCGCCCCTCAACGTCGAGCGCGGCGACGGTCACCGCCTCCAGCCGCTCGGTGCCGTGCGCCTCGACCACGGTGTGCCGGGTGAGGGTGCGCATGCGGTGCCGGAGCAACCGGGCCGCGTATCCGGCGCCTTCGGCGAGCTTGCCCGGTTGGGCCGCGAGCGTCCGGGACCGTCGTACGAACCCCCTGGGATCGGCGGATTCGACCAGCGCGGCAATCCGCACTCCGGCCGCGGCGAGGCCGGTCGCGACCGGCAGCAGCAGCGGCCCGGTGCCGGCGACCACGGCGGTACGTCCGGACACGGCGAGGGTTCCCTTGAGCATGGCCTGGGCGCCGCCGGCGGTGAGGACGCCGGGGAGGGTCCAGCCGGGGAAGGGCAGCACCTTCTCGTAGCCACCGGTGGCCAGGAGCACGGCGTCGGCGTGCACGGCGACCGGGTCCTCCTGCTCGGGGCCGAGCAGGGCGTGCACGGTGAACCGGTCCGCGTGCCGTTCGACGCACCGGACGTGATGGTCCGTCAAGTGCGTTACCGCGCCTGCCTTTACGTGTGTGTCGAGCCCGTCCCGCAGTCGCGTCCAGGTCCGCCAGTCGTGGTGCAGCGCCTGCGGGCGGTGCGCGCGCAGTTCGGCGGCGGGCTGCCGGTAGAACTGGCCACCCGGTTGTCCGGCCGAGTCGAGGAGCGTGACGCGCACCCCGTGCGCGGCGGCGGCCACGGTCGCGGCCAGGCCGGCCGGGCCCGCCCCGATGACGGCGAGACGGGGTCGGTCAGTCGTCATGGCCTCTCCCCTCCTGGGTGCGGATCGCGTCGCCCGGCTGCAGGGAAACGAGACAAGCCCGTTGATTGTGGCGGTCGTTGACAGTCACCAGACAGTCGAAGCAGACGCCGATCCCGCAGAAGACGCCGCGCGGGCGGCCTCCGTCCCGGGTGGTGCGCCAGGAGGTGACGCCCGCTGCCCAGAGCGCGGCGGCGACCGTCTGGCCGGGCAGCGCCTCGATCTCCCGGCCGTCCAGCGTGACCGTGAAAGCCGGGCGCGGGTGGGCCTGTGCCAGGTCCAGTGGGGAGCTCACGGGGTCTCCTCGGGGAAGCGGTCGGGGCGGAACGGTGCCAGGTCCAGGTCGGGTGTCTTCGCGGTCAGGGTCTGGGCGATCAGGTGCCCGGTGCCGGTCGCTAGCCCGATGCCCGCGCCCTCGTGGCCGCAGGCGTGGAAGAGGCCCAGAACGCGGGGATCGGGGCCGATGGCGGGCAGATGGTCGGGCATGTACGGGCGGAAGCCGGCGTACGAGCGGATGGCGCGGACGTCGGACAGGAAGGGGAACAGCCGGATCGCGCCGGCCGCGAGGGCGCGCAGGGCCGGCAGCGAGAACGACCGGTCGAAGCCCACCCGTTCACGGCTCGCGCCGATCAGGACCGGTCCCGCGGCCGTGCCCTCCACGACCGGCGAGGTCTGCAGCGCGGCCGAGTCGCTGGCCACGTCGGCCACGTAGTCGGCGGCGTACACCTTGTGGTGGACCCTGCGCGGCAGCGGTTCGGTGACGAGGACGAAGCCGCGCCGCGGGAGGACGGGCAGGCCGGTGCCCGCGAGGGCGGCGAGTTCGGCGCCCCAGGTGCCGGCCGCGTTGACCACGGCCGGAGTGTGGATGTCGCCCCTGTCGGTACGAACTCCCCGTACCGCCCCGTCAGTTGTCCGCAGGACCTCCGTCACCGTCCGGCCGGTGAACAGGCGCGCGCCGGAGGCCCGGACGAGGTGGGCCGCGGCCAGGGCGGGCATGACCTGGGAGTCCTGCGGATAGTGGACGGCGCCGGGCAGACCGGGGGCCAGATGGGGTTCGAGTTCGTACAGTTCGGTGCCCGCGACAGTCGTGGCGGTCACCCCGGCGGCTCGCTGCCCGGCGGCGAAGTCCTCCAGCGCGACGAGTCCGCCCGGGGAGGTCGCCACCACCACGCCGCCCTTCGCCTCGTACTCGATGGCCTCCCCGAACTCCTGCGCCAGTTCGACCCACAGGCGCCGGGAGAGCAGCGCGAGGTCGAGTTCCGGGCCGGGCTCCTTGTCGGAGACGAGGAGGTTGCCCTCCCCCGCCCCGGTGGTGCCGCCGGCCACGGGGCCGCGGTCCACGACGACGACGTCGAGGCCCGCGCGGGAGGCGTAGAGGGCGCAGGCGGCACCTGTCATACCGGCTCCGACGATCACGACATCGCAGGTCAGTGGCTGACTCACGGCAGTACTATGTCACATACCACTGATTCTGAACATGGTGCGCACACGGTCGGCCGCAATCACACGAACGCCATGGGCCCCGCCGGGGTGCGGTCAGACCCGGCTTCCGGTCGCCGTGTCCGCCGACAACCGCTGGGCGACGTAGATCGGAACCACCGAGAGCAGGACGAGCACCGCCGCCACCACGTTCACCACCGGTGCCTGCTGCGGGCGGGTCATGTTGTTGAAGATCCAGATGGGGAGCGTCTCGACGCCGGGCCCGGCGGTGAAGGTCGTCACCACGATCTCGTCGAAGGAGAGCGCGAAGGCGAGCAGCCCGCCCGCGAACAGCGCCGAGCGCACCAGCGGGAAGGTGACGTCGGCGAAGGCGCGGAAGGTGTTGGCACCGAGGTCCATGGCCGCCTCCTCGTAGGAGCCGGCGGTGCGCCGCAGCCTGGCCACGACGTTGTTGAAGACGACGACGATGCAGAAGGTGGCGTGTCCGACGACCACCGTGAACAGGCCGAGGCCCACGCCGAGCGGCGCAAGTACCGTGCCGAAGGCCGAGTTGAGGGCGATGCCCGTGACGATGCCGGGCAGGGCGATCGGCAGGACGACCACGAAGGAGACGGCGTCGCGGCCGAAGAACCGGTGCCGGGCCACGGCGAAGGCGATCAGGGTGCCGAGGACCAGGGCGATCGCGGTGGCGCCGAGGCCCGCTTTGACGGAGACCCAGAGGGCTTCCCGCGCACCGGAGTTCCGCCAGGCGACGGACCACCAGTGCAGGGTGAGGCCGGGCGGCGGCCAGCTCGCGCTGCGGTCGGGGTTGAGGGAGTTGACGAGGACGAGCAGCAGCGGGACGTAGACGACCGCGAAGCCGAGACCGGCGGCCGTGCGCAGGGCGATACGTGCGGAGCGGGTCAGCGGCATGCGACAGGGCACCCGCTTCCACTGGAACGTGACATGGCACAGACCTTTCAGAGGCTGCTCAGCGCACCCGTGCGCCGCATCGCCAGCAGGTACACCACGATGACCACGACCGGCACGGTGCCCAGCGCAGCAGCCATCGGCAGGTTGAGTTCGATGTTGGAGTAGACGACGTTGCCGATCAGCTGGGTCTTGCCGCCGACGATCTGCACGGTGATGTAGTCGCCGAGGCTGAGCGAGAAGGTGAAGATCGACCCGGCGGCGACGGACGGCAGCACCATCGGCAGCACCACCGACCGGAAGGTCCGCCAGCCCCGGGCGCCCAGGTCGGCCGACGCGTCGAGCAGGTTGGCGGGCAACTGCTCCAGCGCCGTGTGGATCGGCAGGATCATGTACGGCAGCCACAGGTACGTCAGTGTCAGCACCGTGGCCGGCAGGCCGAAGCCCGGCCCGCTCAGCCCGAACGGTTTCAGCATCCAGTCGGCGAGCCCGCCCTCGGACAGGATCAGCCGCCAGGCGTACACCTTCACCAGATAACTCGCCCACAGCGGCGTGAGGATGGCGACGACCAGCAGCGGCCGCCACCTGGGCCTGGCGACCCGGGCGGTGTAGAAGGCCACCGGGAAGGCGATCACCGCGCACAGGGCGGTGACCGCGAGGGCCACGCCGATGCTGCGGAGGATGACCTGGCGGTACACGGGTGTGGTGAGCAGCTCGTGGAAGTTGTCGGTCGACCAGACCTTCACCACCTCGGAGGTGAAGGAGTTCGTCGTCCAGAAGGCGGAGGCGAACAGCACGCCGAGCGAGCCGAGATAGAGCACGGCCAGCCACAGCAGCGGCGCCGTCAGCAGCAGCGTCAGCCGGAGGCGGGGGCGGCGGTGCAGCGCCCCCGCGGTCCGGGTCGATGCGGCCATGGACTCAGCCCTTGATCTCGGTCCAGGCCTGGACCCACTTCGCGTAGGGCACGCACTTGACGTCCGTCCGGCCGTCGAGGCACTGCTCGATGGGCGTGTTCCAGAAGGCGATGTTCTTCCAGTAGCTCTCGTCGGCGGCGTGATAGGTGGTGCAGAAGTTCTTGTCGCTGGTCAGGTCGCACGCCTTGGAGTTGGCTGGTGCCTCGCCGAAGTACTCGGCGACCTGGGCGTTGACCTTCGGGGAGACGATCCAGTCCAGCCATTTGTAGGCACAGTTGGGGTGCTTGGCCTTCGCCGAGACCATCCAGGTGTCGGACCAGCCGGTCGAACCCTCCTTGGGCACGAAGGCCTTGACCTTGGCGCCCTCGCCGGCGGCGAGGTTGGCGATGACCTGCCAGGTGGTGCCGACGACGGAGTCGCCGCTCTTGAAGGCGGAGATCTCCTTCAGATAGTCGCTCCAGTACTCGCCGATGTCGGCGTTCTGCTTCTTCAGCAGGGCCACGGCGGCGTCGAACTGCTTCTGGTCGAGCGCGTACGGGTCCTTGATCTTCAACTCGGGCTTGGTGGCCTTGAGATACAGGGCGGCGTCGGCGATGTAGATCGGCGAGTCGTACGCGGTGACGTGGCCCTTGTACTTGGCGGCGTCGTCGAAGACGGCGGACCAGGAGGTCGGGGCCGGGGTGACCTTCTGGGTGTTGTACATCAGCAGGTTGGCGCCGCGGCCGTGCGGGATGCCGTACATCTGGCCCTTGACGGAGTTCCAGCTGCCGTTCTTCAGGCCGCTGAAGATGTCCTTGTAGTTCGGTACCAGCTTGGTGTTGACGGGGGCCGCGTCACCGGAGGCTATGAGGCGCAGGGAGGCGTCGCCCGAGGCGGAGACGGCGTCGTACTCGCCGGTCTTCATCAGTTTGACCATCTCGTCGGAGCTGGCCGCGACCTTGGAGTTGACCTGGCAGCCCGTCTGTTTCTCGAAGGGGGTGACCCAGTCGACCTTGGGGTCGTTGGAGCCGTCCTCGACGTAGCCGGCCCAGGCGATCAGGTTGACCTTGCCCTCCGACTTGCCGAGTTTGGTGGGCGCCTTGAGGTCCGGGGGGTTGAGGCCGGTGGCCGAGGAGCTGCCGTTGCCGGAGGACGAGCAGGCGGTGGCGGCCAGGAGCAGTGCGGCGGTGCAGGCCGCGACCTGGAGCGTTTGGGTGGGGCGCACGACGTTCTCCCTACGGGACAAAGGGCTTCAGCGGGCGTCGGGGACCTGGACGGTGTGGCGGTGGTGCCATTGCAGGCGCACCCGGGTGCCGCGGTAGGCGGCGACGTCCTCGGCGGAGGTCTCCAGGTTCTGCTGGAGCGCGGTGAGGCGGCCGCCGGCGTCGAGGTCGACGAGGAAGCGGGTGGAGTCGCCGAGGTAGACGACCTCGGCGACGGTGCCGGTGGCGGTGGCGTGGTCCGGCTGGTCGGCCTCCGCGGACTCCTTCAGGACGCGGATCTTCTCGGGTCGGATGCTGTAGACGCCGGGGGTGCCGACGACGCGCTGCGCGGATTCGCCCTCCAGCAGGTTGGAGGTGCCGACGAAGGAGGCGACGAAGGGAGTCGCGGGCCGTTCGTAGATCTCGGCGGGGGTGCCGACCTGCTGGACGCGGCCCTGGTCGAAGACGGCGATGCGGTCGCTCATCGTCAGGGCTTCCTGCTGGTCGTGGGTGACGAAGACGAAGGTGATGCCGACCTCGCGCTGGAGCTCCTTGAGCTCGACCTGCATCTGTTCGCGCAGCTTGAGGTCGAGGGCGCCGAGCGGCTCGTCGAGCAGCAGCACCCGGGGGCGGCCGACCAGGGCACGGGCGAGGGCGACGCGCTGCCGCTGGCCGCCGGAGAGCTGGGCGGGGCGCCGCTTGCCGAAGCCTTCGAGGCGGACCTCCGCGAGGGCCTTTCGGGCGCGGACCAGGCGCTCGGGCTTGGGCACCTTGCGGATCTTGAGGGCGTAGGCGACGTTCTGCTCGACGGTCATGTGCGGGAACAGGGCGTAGTCCTGGAAGACGGTGTGCACGTCCCGCTCGAAGGGGGCGAGGCCGGTGACCTCCTGGCCGGCGAGTTCGATGCGGCCGGCGGTGGGGATCTCGAACCCGGCGATCATGCGCAGGACGGTGGTCTTGCCGGAGCCGGAGGGGCCGAGCATGGAGAAGAACTCGCCGTCCCGGATCTCCAGGTCGATCCCGGCCACGGCGGTCGTCTCCCCGAAGGACTTCCGCAGATCCTGCAGCCGGATCGCAATTCCCTCCATGGACGGGAACCTTTCTGGCGTTCTCGTACGTTGCTACGTTGCACGGAAAGATATGAAGTCATAGTTCAAAGCTCAAGGCCCCCTTAGGGTAAAGCTTGAGTCAATGCACGAGGTGGTGGCCGTGAAGCAGCAGCAGATGACCGGCGGCGCCCGCAGAGCCGTCTTCACCCCGGTCGACAGCCGGGCTCGGGTCGACGCGGTCGTCCGGCGGATCGGCGACGCCATCGAGCTCGGGCTGCTCGCCGACGGTGAGCAGCTGCCCGGCGAGAGCGAGCTGGCCGGGCAGCTCGGCGTGTCCACGGTGACCCTGCGCGAGGCGCTGATGGCCCTTCGCCAGCAGGGCCTTGTCACCACCCGCCGGGGCCGCGGCGGCGGCTCCTTCGTGTCCCTGCCCGAGGTCCCCGGAGAGGAGCGGCTCAAGGTGCGGCTGCGCGGCTGGAGCACCGAGGAGCTGCGCGACCTCGGCGACCACTGGGCGGCCCTGTCGGGCACGGCGGCCCGGCTCGCCGCCGAGCGCACGGAACCGGACGATCTCGTACAACTGAGGCGTACGGCCGAGGAGTTGACGCAGGCGGCGGATGCGGCCGCCCGCAGCCGCGTCTACGGCCGCTTCCATGTGGAGCTGGCCGCCGCCGGGCAGTCCGCCCGCCTCACCCGGGAACAGGTCGCGCTGCAGACCGAGATCGGGGCGCTGCTGTGTCTTGTGCTCGGGGACGACGAATATCGTGAAGAGGTGGCGGACCGTCACCGCTCCGTAATCTCGGCCGTGCAGGATGGGGCCCACGAAACGGCCAGGGAACTGGCCGAGCGGTGCGTCCAGGACTCCACGGCGCGGCTTGTCGCCCTGCGCCTGACCCTGTAGGCGCCGCGACCGGTCCCCGTCCGCTGGAGGGCACCCATGAGCCTCGCGACGGCAGCAGTCGGTACGGCACCCGAGGTCGCGGCAGCGGTCCGCTCCGCACTGGAGAGCGTTTTCGAGGCCGTGGCAGCCACCCGCACCGACACCGCCGAGCTGCTGGCCCGGGTGGCCGCCGAGGGCCGCCGCCCCGCGACCGTCGACCTCGCGGCACTGCGCCCGGGCCTTCATCTGCGCCTGGCCCGCCACGAGTTGGTCTCCGGCGTCGGCTTCGTCGCCGCGCCGGGGCTGCTCACCGACGTACCGGCCTGGCTGGAGTGGTGGCAGAGCGGCTCCGAGGGCGATGTACGGCCGCTGCTGCTGGACCTCGATCCCGAGCAGTCGGCGTACGCGGACTACACGCACTGGGACTGGTTCGCCCTGCCCCGCGACACCGGGGAGCGTGCGGTGGCCGGGCCGTACGTCGACTATCTCTGCTCCGACGAGTACAGCCTCACGCTGTCCGCGCCGGTGCGGATGGAGGGGCGGTTCGCCGGAGTGGCCGCGGCGGACGTGTATCTGCGGCACTTCGAGGCGGCCGTGCTGCCGATGCTGCGCCGGCTGCCCGGGCCGGCCCATCTGGTGAACGCCCGCGGGCGGGTCGCCGCCTCCGCCGACCCCGCCCATCTCGCGGGATCCCTCACGAAGGGGCCGGATTTCGCCGCCGTGCTGCAGCGGGCGCGGCCCGCACGGTTTCGCGGACTGCGGCTGGTCCCCTGCCGGGACATCCCCCTCGTCCTGGTGATCTCCCCGGCCTGACGGTGGTGGCGGTCAGCCCTCGGGAGCCGGCACCACCCTCAGGTGCGCCGCCGCATGCCGGGGGCTGCGCGCCCTGGGGCGGGCGGGGCGGGTTTCGCGCAGCACCAGCGTCATCCGCGTGTACCCCATGTCCTGCAGCGTCCTCGGGGTCTCGTCCACCACACGGCAGTCGGTGGTGCCCCAGCGCGGGTCGGGGTGCGTCAGGGGGCGTACGGCGCCGTCGTGTGCCACGGCCTGTTCGCCGACCGCGCGGATCCAGTGCGGCAGGCCCTGCCGGTAGGCGGCCTCCATGATCGGGTCCTGGGCGATGTCGCGGCGGATGGACTGGAGTCCGTGGTCGTGGCCGTAACGCTCGACGGCGGCCGCGAAGTGCGCCAGCATCGGCAGGCACCAGCTGGACTCGTGCTCGCCGAGGACCGTGCCCGCGTCCGGGTGGAACAGCACGAATCTGAGGAAGTTGTCGCCGGGCATCGCCGTCGGATGCGGGCTCACCGCGCGGAAAAGTGACGCGAAAGCATTGTTGGAGAGAACGACGTCCCAGCGGTGGTCGAGGACGACGGACGGAAACGGAACGGCCTCCAGGAGGGTGGCGTAGTCCTGCAGATACGCCTGGGCCTCGAGACTCTCGGGGACGGGCCGCGGTGCCGGACGCTGCCCTCCTGCCTGATACGCCATCGGGAGGTCACCCCTCTTGCCTCTGCGGCCTTCACGCGGCGCCTTGATCCTGCGGCCCCGGATCGAGTCGTGTCAACTATCGTGGC
The DNA here is from genome assembly GCF_040298885.1 of Streptomyces sp. NPDC001137. NCBI lineage: Bacteria > Bacillati > Actinomycetota > Actinomycetes > Kitasatosporales > Streptomycetaceae > Streptomyces > Streptomyces sp. NPDC001137. The sequence continues at coordinate 175,671 of NZ_JBEPBA010000006.1, read as the reverse complement.
ATTTCATGCTTGTTGACGGCTGAAATTGGCCACAGTTGTGGCGACACCTGGATGTGAGTTCGAACTACCCGGTAATCTCCGTCGAGTTCACGGCAACCGCTTGTGAGAAGCCTGTGCGAAACGTAGGAGATCTGTCGGTGACGGATGGCTTCGAGGGTCCGGGCACCACGGCTACGACCGCTGCGCTGCCGGCCGTCGTCGCTCGCGTCACCGCGCTCGCCGACCGGCTCGGCGTACCGCACACGGAGGTCTTCGACACCGGCCGTCTGTCTGCCGCCTCAGGCGTCCCCGAGCCCGTGGTCAGAGCCCTGCTGAGCGGCCGTCCCGCGGGCGAGCCCGATGTGCAGGAGCGGTTTCTGCAACGGCTCGACCTGCTGCGGCGCACCCGGCTCAAGCCCAACGGGCGCAAGTACACCCAGCAGGAGATCGCCGACGGCGCGGGCATGTCGCGCCAGCAGGCGGGTGCGCTGATCAACGGCGACCGCCGCCCCACCATGGAGCACTGCGACGCCATCCAGCGCTTCTTCCGGGTGCACGCCGGATTCCTCACCGCCGAGGACCCCGAGGCACTCACGGGCGCCCTGCAGAGCACCGAGCAGGAACTCCTGCACAAGCTGGCCGAGCGGGAGGCGGCCGCGGCCGCCGACGACCCGCTGGAGCGGCTGCTGCAGGACCACGGCGTGCGCGGAATCGCCTGGCGGGCCGCACAACTGCCCACCGACCAGCACCGCGACAAGGTCGCGGAGTGGCTGGACATGCTCCTGGAGAGCGTCAAGCGGCCCGAGTCGTGAGCCTGGGGAGAGCTGTGGGCATCGGAAGGGACATGCGCCGCTTGTGCGGCGAGCTGGTCGCGGAGCTCACCCTTGCCGCACCCGCACCGCCCGAGGACCTGTACGGCGCGCTGTGCGAGGCGATGAGCAGACGCCGCGGCCGGCCGGTGCACTTCCGCACGGCCGCCTTCCCGACCGGCACGGCGAGCGGGCTGTGGCTCGACATGACGGACCAGGACCTCGTCGTGATCGAGGAACGGACCGCCCCGGACCACCAGTTGGTGATCCTCGGCCACGAGCTGTGGCACATGAAGGCCGGCCACTGCGGCCATCACGTCGAGGGCGCCCGGGTCGCGGCCCGCCTGCTCAGCGACGACGCTGACCTGCGGGACACCGTCCGCAAGGTGGCCGCCCGCAGCCGTTTCGACCTCGCCGAGGAGCAGGAGGCCGAGTCCTTCGGCCTGCTGCTGGCCAGCAGGTGCCGTGGCTGGCTGGCGGGTCCGGGGGTACGGGGGCCGGTGCAACGCGATCATCTGGCGGGGCGGATCGAGGCGTCGTTGGGGTATCTGGGGCCGCAGGGGTAGTGGCGGACGAGCGGCCCGTGCGCGTGTCAGCGGCGCCGCCCGCTGTTCCTCACCGGCCTGCGGAGCACGTCCCTGATGCGCCACCGCAGCTTGCGGGCCCGCGGGGTCCCGGTGGAGTAGCCGGTACTGAACCCGACTTCGTCGGCGGTGCGCCCCAGGGGCGTTCCCTCGGGCGAGTACCGCGGTGGCATGTCACGTTGCACTGCGTTCGCTCGCCTCCCTCAGATCCCGCTCCACCTTGCGGTTGCGGGCCGTGTCCGGTCGGCCCGCGGTGGTGCCCGGCCGCCCCTCGACGAGAAGTTCGCGCCAGTGCTCCCGGCTCCAGTCCGCCGGGCGCGTGGTCGCCGTGAACTCCTCGACCAGGGAAACGAATCGTGCGGGGTCGCTGTGGAACGGGAAATGGCCCGCCTGTTCGAAGATTTCCAGGCGGCTGCCCGGCATCGCCTCGTGCGCCCCGTACGCGTGCCGCACCGGCACCACACTGTCCCGGTCGCCCCACAGCAGCATGGTCGGCATGCCCTCGGTGAGATAGCACCGGTCGAGCATGGTGACGACCTGGCCGCGCCAGTCGACGACCGCGCGCAGGGTGCGGATGAACGCGTTGCGGGAGGTCTCGTCCGGCAGGGCGTCGACAAGGGTGAGCAGTTCGGGTGCGTCCTGGCCGAGATCGGTGTCCAGCAGCTTCATCAGACGCACCGCCAGCCCCACCTGCAGCCGCATCCCCGGCAACCGCAGCGTCGACAGCATCAGATGGGCACCGGGCAGGGAGACCAGCCGCAGCACGGGGTTGACCTCGCGTCCCACCCCGCCCGCGCTCACCAGGATGAGCCGCTCGGTGCGCTCGGGGAACTGGTAGGCGAACTGCATGGCCACGCCCCCGCCCAGCGAGTGCCCGACCAGCGTCGCCGACTCGATGCCGAGCGTGGTGAGCAGGTCTCGCACACCGTTCGCGTACGCGGCCACCGAGTAGTCGGCGCGCGGTTTGTCCGAAGCGCCGTGCCCGAGCAGGTCGGGGGCGATCACGGTGTGCGTGCGGGCCAGGTCGGGGATCAACTCGGCCCAGGTCGCGGAGGAGTCGCCGATGCCGTGGATGAGCACCAGCGCCGGTCCCTCGCCGGCCATGCGGAAGGCGCGCCGGTATCCGTGCACCACGCGGTACTGCAACTCGAGTTCTCCGTCGCCCACCGAGCGCAGCCGTACGCCGCGCACCGGGTGCCGTCGTGGGACGTCGGCCACGCACTCGCCTCCCCTTTCCAGGGCCGCGCACAGGCGGCCGAAAGCCCTTGCCCTCCAGCGTAGAACTCCTTTCCCACAAGGGATTTCGAGGACGTTTCGCCTCCGCTAAGCGGGCGAACGGACCGGTGCCCGGACCCCATTGTCAGTGGCGGGCGGCAAGCTGGAGTTGCGCCCCCTTGTGCGGGGTGCGACCGACGACGCCGACGCGGGGAGAGCCGACCGATGCCCACAGCCGTACTGACCGACCGCGAGCGCACCGCCGTACAGGCCTATCTGCGGCTCTTGCACACCGTACGAGCCGCGTTCGACGGTCCTCCCGGCTCCCCGCGACCACCCGTCGTACCCCCCGCCGTGCTCGCCGAGGCGGAGCAGGCACTGGCGGCGGCGGGACTGGCGGGCAACGAGGAGGAGTTCTTCCGCCTGCTGCAGAGCTGGTGCCCGGAGCCGTGACGGCGGGCGGGGGTCAGGACGTGTGCGAGACGGTGATCGCCGTCGCCACCAGCCCCCGCTGGACGGTCCACCGGCCCTCGAAGTGGCCGACCCGGCGGCCGCCGACCAGTGGGCCGGGGACGAGGAGTTCGGCGCGGAAACCGCCGTGCAGCCGCTCGTCGGGGTCGACGAAGACCTCGATGTCGGCCTCGGTGAACTCCAGCCACAGTCCGGTGAGGGGGAACCACGCCTTGTAGACCGATTCCTTGGCGCTGAACAGCAGCCGGTCCCAGTGGACCTCGGGGTGCCGCACGGCCATGCGGCGCAGCCTTTCCGCCTCGGCGGGCAGGGCCACGGCGTCCAGCACGCCTCCCGGGAGCGGCCGGTGGGGTTCGGCGTCGATGCCGACGGAGGCCAGGTCGGTGGTGCGGACCAGTGCGGCGGCGCAGTAGCCGTCGCAGTGGGTCATGCTGCCGGCCAGGCCGGGCGGCCAGCCCGGTGCGCCGCGTTCGCCGGGCAGCAGGGGCTGGGCGGGCACGCCGAGCTTCTCCATGGCGCGCCGCGCGCAGGCACGCACGAGGGCGAACTCACGGCGGCGCTTGTCGACGGCCTGCGCCACGGCCGCCGCCTCCTCGGGGTACAGCGGCGCGGGCTCGCTCCCGTCGTCGCCGTGCACCTCCACGGCCACCACCTCGTCCGGCAGCAGCTCCTCGATCACCGGACCCCGACCTCCTTCGGCAGCACACGGCGCAGTCTCCCCGGCGGCTGCGGCCGCTTGCGCCATTCGCGGGGGTAGCCGACGGACACCTCCTCGAAGCGGACGCCCTCGTGCCAGGTGGTCCGAGGGATGTGGAGATGCCCGTACACCATGGTCTCGACGCGGAAGCGGCGGTGCCAGTCGGCGGTCAGTCGGGTGCCGCACCACATGGCGAACTCCGGGTGCCACAGGACCTCGCAGGGGTGCCGGTCCAACGGGTAGTGGTTGACCAGGACGGTCGGCAGGTCGGCGGGGAGCGCGGCGAGCCTGCCCTCGGTCTCGGCGACCCGGGCCCGGCACCAGGCCTCGCGGCTCGGGTAGGGGTCGGGGTGCAGCAGGTACTCGTCGTTGCACACGATGCCGGTGCCGTGCGCGTACTGGAGGCCCTGCTCCTTGGTGGTGCAGCCGGCCGGCAGGAACGAGTAGTCGTAGAGGAGGAAGAGCGGTGCGACGGCCACCGGGCCGCCGGAGCCCTCCCACACCGGGTAGGGGTCCTCGGGTGTGGTCACGCCGAGCTCGCGGCACATGGCGACCAGGTGCTCGTAGCGGGCGACGCCGCGCAGGGTGACGGGGTCCTTCGGATGGGTCCACAGCTCGTGGTTGCCCGGCGCCCAGATCACCTTGTGGAAGCGGTTCGCCAGCGTCTTCAGGGCCCAGCGGATGTCCGCCGCGTTCTCCGAGACGTCGCCGGCCACGAGCAGCCAGTCCTCGTCCGACTCGGGGCGCATCGCCTCGACCAGGGCGCGGTTCTCGGCGTATCCGATGTGCAGGTCGCTGATGGCCAGCAGCTGTCCGGCACCACCGGCCCTCGACGTCACCTTCCGCCCCCTCCGCACACGCAGCGCATCCGCGCTGTCACGAATGGGACCACGAGAACACATTTCCCGGTTCATCGACAAGGCGGCAAGATCGGTAAATCCGTAACACGTACGTTGCACGCGCGGCCTCCGGGAGGCCGTATGATCGCCCCAACACCACCGCCATGAACTTCCCTTCATTCAAGGGCGGTTTGGTGACCCTCCAACTCCCCTGCCCGGGCACGGGCTGCTCAGCCCTGCCCGCGAACCGTGAAAGGACGGCCCTGCATGGTCTCTCGCGTACGCGTCTGGCTCAACCGCACGTACGCGGAGAACGTGTTCTTCATGGATCAGCTGCGGCGAAATCCCAGCGATCGCGCCGTGGAGATCCATGCGACGCACGGGGACGCGGACTCCCCCGTGCTGGCCGCCGCCGACACCGCCGATCTGGAGCCGGAGGGCTTGTCCCCGGCCGCGTACGTCGAGTACGCCCTCGACCAGTGCCAGCGGCGCGGCATCGACGTGTTCGTGCCCCGGCTGCAGCAGTCGGCGATCGTGGCGCACCGCGCCGAGTTCGAGGCGGTCGGTACGGCGCTGCTGGCGCCGCCTCCGGAGGCGGTGGCCGTCTTCCACGACAAGGTGATCGCGTACGAGGCGGTCCAGGCGATCGGGGTGCCCGTGCCGCCGTGGTGGCGGGTGCGGACCGCGGGTGAACTCGTCGCCGCGGTGGAGGAGTTGGAGGCGGGCGGGCACAAGGCGTGCTTCAAGCCGGCGTCCGGCGCGGGCGGCGTGGGCTTCCGCGTGATCACGCGCGCCCCCTTCTCGCTGGCTCACCTCAACGGCTTCCCGAGCCCGTATGTGCCGCTGGATCTGGTGGTGGAGGCGCTGGAACAGGCCGACGAGCCCGTCGACTGGCTGGTGATGCCGCGTCTGGAGCAGCCGGAGGTCTCGGTGGACTGCCTCACCGGTCCTGACAACCGGGTGCGACTGGCGATCGGGCGCACCAAGAACGGGCGGCGGCGCGGGTTCACGCTGCACGAGCAGTGGCTGGAGCCGGCGCGGCGTCTCGCCGAGGGGTTCGGGCTGCACTATCTGTCGAACATCCAGTTCCGGATGTTCGGCGACGAGCCGGTGCTGATGGATGTCAACACGCGGCCCGCCGGCGGGTTGCACCAGCTGTCGCTGTGCGGGGTCAACGCGCCTTGGGCCGCTGTGCAGCTGGCTCTCGGGGAGGACCCCGGGGAGATGGTGCCGCCGTTCCTGGGGCAGGACTACACGGTGGTGGCGGGGCCGCGGCCGCTGCGGGCGGTTTCGCTGCCGCAGCAGAGGGTTGAGGCGGGGCCTCTGTTGCCGGCGGTGCCCGCGCCTGTCGACTCCGTCGAGGTGGCGGCCCAGGTACTGCCGCTTTAGGTACGTCTACCGGGTGCGGGTTACCTGTGGCTTGTCGCGCCCACGCGGCGGAGCCGCCGATCGACACAGCCCGCGCCCCTGAAAAGTACGCCCACCGGTATGGACCAATTCGGCGTCAGGTCTTGACACCGAGATTGGTCCATACCAACTTGTGTTGCGCACCTCTCTGCACCTTCGTGCACTCCCGAACACCCCCATTCCCCAGGGAGATCGCGTGCGCAACACACTCGGACGTCACAGACGTCGGCTTCTTGCCCTGCTCGGCTCCGCTGCTCTCGCGCTCGCCGGAGCCATCGCCCTTCCCGGTACGGCCCAAGCGGCCAACATCCTGACCAATCCCGGCTTCGAGTCGGGCAGCCTCTCCCCCTGGACCTGCACCGGCAACCTCGGTTCGGTCGTCTCCTCCCCCGTGCACGGCGGCTCCAAGGCCCTTGCCGGGGCGGTGAGTTCGAGCGACAACGCGCAGTGCAGCCAGACCGTCTCCGTCCAGCCGAACACCACGTACTCGCTTCAAGGGTGGGTGCGCGGGTCGTACGTCTACCTCGGCGTCAACGGCGGTGCGTCGACATGGACGACGTCCCCTTCGGCGTACAGCCGGCTGACCGTCTCCTTCACGACCGGTGCCTCGCAGACCAGCGCCACGATCTACGTCCACGGCTGGTACGCCCAGGGGACGTACTACGCCGACGACATCAGCCTCGACGGCCCCGGCGGCGGGGGCGGCGGCTCGGACACCCAGGCGCCGACCGCGCCGACCGGGCTGACCTCCACCGGCAAGACCTCGTCGAGCGTGTCGCTGAAGTGGAACGCCTCGACGGACAACGTCGGTGTCACCGCGTACGACATCTACAGCGGCTCGAACAACGTCCTCAGCGTCTCCGGTACGACCGCCACGGTCAGCGGGCTCTCGCCGAGCACGGCGTACACCTTCACCGTCAAGGCGCGGGACGCGGCCGGGAACACCTCCGGGTCCTCCAACTCCGTGTCCGTCACCACGGATGCGGGCGGCGGTGGCGGCACCGGCTTCAAGCAGGCCGCGCCCTATCTGTACGAGGGCTGGGGCGACCCGCCGAGCCCGTCGACGGTGATGAGCGCGACCGGCATCAAGTGGTTCACGATGGCCTTCGTGCTCGACTCCGGCGGCTGCACCCCGGCCTGGGACGGCAGCCGGCCGCTGACCGGCGGTGCCGACCAGTCCGCGATCAACGCCGTCCGCTCGGCCGGCGGTGACATCGTGCCGTCGTTCGGCGGCTGGCAGGGCAGCAAGCTGGGCGCCAACTGCTCCTCCGCGAGCGCGCTCGCCGGGGCCCTGCAGAAGGTGATCGACGCCTACTCGCTGAAGGCGATCGACATGGACATCGAGAACTCCGACGAGTTCGAGAACGAGGCCGTCCAGGCGAAGATCCTCACCGCCCTGAAGACGGTCAAGGCCAACAACCCCGGCCTGAAGACCATCGTCACCTTCGGCACGTCGACGACCGGGCCGACGTACTACGGCAACCGGCTCATCGAGCAGGCGCAGTCGCTCGGTGCCAACATCGACGTCTTCACGATCATGCCGTTCGACTTCGGCGGCGGCTCCGACATGTACGGCAACACCGTGAACGCGGCGGAGGGCCTGAAGGCCAAGCTGAAGTCGACCTTCGGCTGGGACGACGCCACCGCGTACTCCCACATCGGGATCTCCGGCATGAACGGCCTGTCCGACCAGCAGGAGACCACCACTCCGGCGATCTGGACCCAGATCAAGGACTGGGCCAACTCGCACCACATCGCCCGCCTCGCCTTCTGGTCGGTCAACCGCGACCGGCCGTGCCCGGGCGGCGGCGTGGTGAGCAACTGCTCCGGCATCAGCCAGAACAACTGGCAGTTCACCTCCATCACGGCCGGTTTCACCGGCTGACACGGCCGGAAGAAGGGCTGGCGCCCGGGCCCCCGCGGCGGGAAGAATCTTGTTCCGCCGCGGGGGCCTTCTCGTGGTTCGACGTGACGGGATTCGGGGGCGGCGCAGGCGTGAGGACGAGGATCGCGGCCGCCTGGTGTCTGTCACTGCTCCTCACACTCGGCCTCGCCGCGTGCGGGGTGCCCACCGAGTCGGGCTCGGGGGCGGGATTGGGCCAGGCAGCCCTGGAGGCCTCGATCCGCAACGACCGCAAACACCTCTTCGACGGATCCCTCACCTACACCCCGGACATCTCGATGTCCGTCGGTGGCCGTCTGAGCTACGCCGTCGTCCTCACCGCCCGCGGCGAGAAGTCGTCGCGCCGCGCCGCGCAGGCCGCCCTGGAGACCCGGGTCTTCCGGGTGGGCGGTTGGCAGGGCGCCGGGCTGTCGGCGGACGGCCCGGAGGTGAAGACGGTGTTGCACGGCCCGCAGCGGCAGGCCATCGGCGCGCCGGGCGAGAACGCCCAGTGGCAGTGGAGCGTGTCGGCCGACGAGCCCGGCGACTACGACCTCGCTCTCACCGTCATCACCTACCAGGGCAATACGGACCGTGCCCTGGAGACCCTCAAGCCACCGATCAAGGTCCGTCTGAAGGTGTACGACACCTGGTCGCACCGCTTCACCGCGATGCGGAACTGGCTGTACACGGCGGCGGGCATCGCGGGGGCCCTCGTCGGTGTCCTCGCGCTCCGGGCTGCCCTGGCCGACCTGGTACAAGGACGGCGGGAAGCCCGGAAGCAGCGCGACGAGAACCGGGACGGCTATATGTGAGCGGGCCTCAGAAGCGGCCCGAGCCCCGGTACAACTCCAACTCCCCCTCCAACTCGACGGCCAGCACGGTCGCGTACGGATCGAGGTCGGCCTCGGCCGGCGGGTCGATCCACAGCACGCCGACCGCGTCGTGCAGCCCGCCGACCACCCGGTGGGCGAGTTCGGTGCCACTCCCCAGCACGGTGACCTTCCGGACCTCTGTCGCCAGGCCCCGGACGCCGATCTCGGCGCGGGGGATGTCGAACAGGGTGAGGTAGAGCGTGCGGCGGTCGGCGGAGAGGGTGCTGGGGCCGTAGTGGTGCCCGGCGGGCAGGCCGCGCACCGTGCCGTACACCGCCTCCGCGTGCCTGCGGATCCACTCCCCCAGGCCCTCCAGCCGTTCGACCTGGGGCTGCGGGATGGTGCCGTCCTCCATGGGGCCGACGTCCAGCAGGAGGTTCCCGCCGCCGCCGATCGTCTCCGTGAAGTAGCGGATCAGCTGGGCGAGCGACTTGTGGTTGTGGTCGTGGTGCTGGTAGCCCCACGAGTCGTTGATCGTCAGGCACAGCTCCCAGGGGCCGTCCGGCGGCACGATGGGGGCGCCCTGTTCCGGCGTCGCGTAGTCGCCCTCGCTGAGCATGCGGGCGTTGAAGACGACATCCGGCACGTACGAGCGGATGAGCGCGGCGAGTTCGGGGATGCGCCACTGCTCCTCGCTGCGGTCCCACTCGCCGTCGAACCACATCAGGTCCGGCCGGTAGCGGGAGGCCAGCTCGCGGATCTGGCCGTCGCGGTAGGCGATGAACCGCTCCCAGGCCTCCAGGTCCTCGTCCTCGGCGGCGACCTCCGAGTAGCGGTTGTCCTCCTGTTCCGGCGGGCGTCCCGGCTTGCGGGTGGAGGCGTAGTCGGGGTGGTTCCAGTCGGAGTGGGAGTAGTAGAAGCCGACCTTGAGGTCCTTCTCGCGCAGGGCCTCGGCGTAGGGGCCGAGGTAGTCCTTGCCGAGGTTGAGGTCGCCGTACCGCGTGTCCCAGAGGGCCACACCGTCGTGGTGACGGCTCGTCAGTACGGCGTACTTCGCCCCGGCGCGGGCGAACAGGTCCGCCCACGCCTTCGGGTCGTACTTGGCGCCCGTGAAGCGCTCCAGCTGGGACATGTACCGGTCGTGCGGCACGATGTCGTCGTAGAACGACCAGGACTCCTGGACGCCGTCGACGGCGTAGATGCCCCAGTGGATGAAGATCCCCAACTTGGCGTCGGTGAACCAGGGTTGCATGGCCATGCCTCAGCCCCTCCGCAGCCGGAGGGTCAGGATCTGGAAGGGGCGCAGCGTGACCGGGACTGCCCCCTCGACGAGCTCCGCGTCCTGAAGCGGGCGCTCCAGCAGGTCGGTGACCTGGGCGCCGGCCAGTGGGAAGCCGGTGCGCAGGGTGCCCTGGGCGCGGCCGCCGCGGGACTCGTAGAGCCGGACGACCACGTCGCCGGACTCGTCGTCGGCCAGCTTCACCGCCTCGACCGTCACGCCCTCGCCGTCCACCGAGACGACCGGCTCGGGCACGCCCGCGGAATGCGCCACCCGGAGGGGGAGGTTGAGGGCGTAGCCCTCCGCGACCGCGTCCTCGATGCCCGCTCCGGGCAGGAGGGAGTAGACGAAGCGGTGGCGGCCCTGGTCGGCCTCCGGGTCCGGGATGCGCGGGGCGCGCACCAGGCTGAGGCTGACGCGGGTCGTCGTACCGCCGTCCTCGCGGACCGTGCGGGAGACGTCGTGGCCGTAGGTCGAGTCGTTGATGACCGCGACGCCGTAGCCGGGCTCGGCGATGTGCACCCAGCGGTGGCCGGAGACCTCGAAGCGGGCCGCCTCCCAGCTGGTGTTGGTGTGGGTGGGCCGCTGGATGTGGCCGAACTGGATCTCCGCGGAGGAGTGCGGGGCGCGGATGTCGACCGGGAAGCCCGCCTTGAGGATCTTCTCGGCCTCGTGCCAGTCGAGGTCGGTCTCGAAGTCGATACGGGGGCTGCCGGCGCGCAGGGTGATCGTCTGGGTGAGCCTGGAGCCCTCGCCGAAGCTGCGTTCCACGCGGATGGCGCCGAGCAGCGGGTCCTGTTCGACGACCGTGACCGAGTCGGCGTCCAGCAGGTCGGTGTAGCGGTTCTTGTAGTGCTTGTCGATGTCCCAGGCGTCCCAGTAGTTCGGGAGGTCGGTGTGCAGACGGAGCAGGTTGCCCTGGTCGGCGAGGACCTCGCGACCGCCGGCCCGCAGGTCCCGTACGGACGCCAGCGTGCCGTCCTCGGCCACCTCGACGCGGACCAGGCCGTTGTCGAGGACCCGTCCTGCCACCGTCACCGGCTGGGGCGGCTCGGCGGCCGTGAGCGGGGCGCTGCCGCTCGCCGGCACCTCGACGTACGCCGGGCCGCCCTCGGCGGTGCGCACGACCTCGGCCCGGTCGAAGGGGCTGGTGTTGAAGACCCGGGCCGTGCCACCGCCCAGCGCGGCGACCGCCTCGGCCGTCAGCTCCTCCAACTCCTTTGCCACGCGGGCGTATTCGGCCTCCGCCTCGCGGTGCACCCACGCGATCGACGAACCGGGCAGGATGTCGTGGAACTGGTGGAGGAGGACCGTCTTCCACAGGCGGTCCAGCTTCTCGTACGGGTAGGAGTAGCCGGGCGCGTGCAGGGCGGCCGTGGTCGCCCACAGCTCGGCCTCGCGCAGGCGGTGTTCGGAGCGGCGGTTGCCCTGCTTGGTGCGGGCCTGGGAGGTGTAGGTGGCGCGGTGCAGCTCCAGGTAGAGCTCGCCGTTCCAGACCGGGGCGTCCGGGTACTCCTCGCGGGCCTTCGCGAAGAACTCGTCCGGGTGCTCGACCACGACCTTGGGCGAGCCCTCCAGGTCGGCGAGCCTGCGGGCGCGTTCCATGATCTCGCGGGTGGGGCCGCCGCCGCCGTCGCCCCAGCCGAAGGGGGCCAGCGAGCGCGTACCGGCGCCCTTCTCGGCGTAGTTGCGGACCGCGCGGTCCATCTCCTCGCCGCTGAAGCGGGCGTTGTAGGTGTCGACGGGCGGGAAGTGGGTGAAGATGCGGGTGCCGTCGATGCCCTCCCACCAGAAGGTGTGGTGGGGGAAGGTGTTGGTCTGGTTCCAGGAGATCTTCTGGGTGAGGAACCACTCGTTGCCGGCCAGCTTGGCGAGCTGCGGATAGGCCGCGTTGTAGCCGAAGGAGTCCGGCAGCCAGACGCCCTTGGTCTCGATGCCGAAGTGCTCGATGAAGAACCGCTTGCCGTGCATAAGCTGGCGGGCGATGGCCTCGCCGCCGGGCAGGTTGCCGTCGGACTCCACCCACATGCCGCCGACCGGCGCCCACTGGCCCTTCTTCACGGACTCCTGGATGCGCGCCCAGACCTTCGGGTAGTTGTCGCGCACCCACTCGTACTGCTGGGCCTGGGAGCAGGCGAAGATGAAGTCGTCGTACTCGTCGGCGAGCGCGGTGACGTTGGAGAAGGTGCGGGACGTCTTGCGCTTGGTCTCGCGGATGGGCCACAGCCAGGCGGAGTCGATGTGCGCGTGACCGACGCCGGAGACGGTGTGGGCGCTGGCGTGGGCGGGCTTGGCGAGGACGGGCGCGAGCACCGCGCGGACGGCGGCGGCGCTGCCGGAGACGTCGTCCAGGTCGAGGGCGTCCATGGCCCGGTCGAGGGTGTGCAGGATCTCGTGGCGGCGCGGCTCGTGCTCGCCGAGGTGGACCATGAGTTCGCGCAGGACCTGGAGGTCCAGGTCGAGGTGGAAGACCTCCTCGTCGAGGACGGCGAGGTCGGCGCGCCGGAAGGTGTACAGCGGCTTGTCGCCCGCCGTCAGGACGTCGCCGAGCGGGGTGGGCTCGGAGAAGTTGTTCGCCAGGATGTCCGGGTTCGAGGCCGCCTCGACCAGGTAGTCGATCTCCTCGCCGCCCGTGGCCGGGTTGGCGATCGGCACGTACTGGTTGAGCGGGTTGACCGCCTTCAGGGGTGTCCCGTCGGTGAGGTGGACCAGCGCCTCGGCCTGGTTGCCCGGCCAGTCGCCCGTGAAGCCGAGGTCGATGACCGTCTCGACGCGTCGGCCGGCCCACTCGGCGGGCACCTGGCCGCGCATCCGGAACCAGGTCGTGCCCCAGGGCGGGCCCCAGGGGGTGTCCATCGCGAAGGGCTCGTAGGACGCGGCCGCGGCCTCCTCGAAGGGGACCGGCTCGCCCGGCGCCTGCCAGGCCTCGACCGTCAGGGGGACGGTGGCCGCGTAGATCGCGGTCTTGATGCGCTGGTTGTGGAGGCGCTCGGCGCGCTCCTCGATCCGGCGGCGTTCGTCGTGCATGAGAGGTCTCCAGAGAGAGGGCGGCGAGAGCGCAACGGGCGAGAAAGCGCTTTCGGCCGGGAGCTTACTTCAGGTAGGAGAGGCCGGGGTGAACGTCCGTGTAGCCCTCGACCAGCCGTCGGGCCACGTTCACGGAGTCGACCAGCGGGTGCAGCGCGAAGGCCTTGACGGCCGTCGTGCGGGAGCCGGACTCGGCGGCGGCGAGGACCTCGCGCTCGACGGCCTTCACGGCGCAGACCAGGCCGGTGGCGTGCTCGGGCAGCGGGGCGACGGCGACCGGGTGCGCGCCGTTGGCGTCGACCAGGCACGGGACCTCGATGACGGCCTCGGAGTCGAGCACCGAGAGGGTGCTGCGGTTGCGGACGTTGAGGATCAGGGTGGTGCGTTCGTCGCGGGCGATGGCGCGCATCAGGGCGAGGGCGACCTTCTCGTAGCCGCCGGAGAGGTCGTCGGCGTCGCGTTCGCCCGCGCCCGCGGTCTCCCGGTTCTCGGCCATGTACGTCGCCTCGCGCTCGGCGCGGGTGCGGTCCCAGGCGGCCAGGGCCTGGGCGCCCGGGTCGCGCATCTCCTCGTAGAAGTGGGCCTGCTGCTCGCGCAGGAAGGCGCCGCGGGTCTTCTCGGCCTGCTGGTAGGCGCGGACGGCCTCGCGGTTGAAGTAGTAGTAGTGCAGGTATTCGTTGGGGATCGCGCCGAGGGACTGGAGCCAGTCGACGCCGAAGAGCTTGCCCTCCTCGAAGGAGCCGAGCAGGTCGGGGTCGGCGAGCAGCCGCGGCAGCTCGTCGCGGCCCGCGATGTGCAGGCCGCGGACCCAGCCGAGGTGGTTGAGGCCGACGTAGTCGATCCAGGCTTCCTTCGGGTTCGCGCCGAGCACGCGGGCGATCCGGCGGCCGAGGCCCACCGGCGAGTCGCAGATACCGATGACGCGGTCGCCGAGGTGGCGGGACATCGCCTCGGTGACCAGGCCGGCCGGGTTGGTGAAGTTGATGACCCAGGCGTCCGGGGCGAGCCGGGCCACCCGCTGGGCGATGTCCACGGCGACCGGGACGGTCCTCAGGCCGTAGGCGATGCCGCCCGCGCCGACGGTCTCCTGGCCGAGGACGCCCTCCGCGAGGGCCACGCGCTCGTCGTTCGCCCTGCCCTCCAGGCCGCCGACGCGGATGGCGGAGAAGACGAAGTCGGCGCCGCGCAGGGCCTCGTCCAGGTCGGTCGTGGCGGTCACCTCGGGGGCGTCCGCGACCTGCGCTGCCTGCTCCGCGAGGACGCGGGTCACCGCGGACAGCCGGCCCGCGTCCAGGTCGTGCAGGACGACCTCGGTGACCCTGCCCTCGCCGCGGTCGCCCAGCAGGGCCCCGTATACGAGCGGCACGCGGAACCCGCCGCCGCCCAGAATCGTCAGCTTCACCCTTGCACCTTTCCTGCCACGACCACCTCGACGCCCGCCTCCTCCAGGGAGGAGCGGGTCGCCGGGTCGACCGGGGCGTTCGTCACCACCACGTCCAGGTCCTGGGGACCGCAGACCTTCGCCATGCCCGTACCCGGGAACTTCGCCTGGTCGGCGAGGAGGACGACCTTGTCGCTCGCCTTGATCATGGCGCGCTTGACCGGCACCTCGACGACCGTCGTGTCCATCACCTGCCCGCCCGGGCGCACTCCACTGGTGCCGAGGAAGAGCCAGTCCGCGTGCAGCTGGCGCAGGTTGTCCTCGGTGAGGAAACCGACCAGGGAGCGGTACTCGCGGCGGACCATGCCGCCGAGCAGCACCAGCTCGATGCCCTCGTCGTCGGCGAGCTCCTCGTAGACCACCAGATTGCTGGTGATCACGGTGAGGCGGCGGCCGTGCAGTTGGCGGGCGAGCCGGAAGGCGGTGGTGCCGATGTCGAGCAGCACCGACTGGCCGTCGGCGACCATCGCGGCGGCCCGCTCGGCTATGGCGTCCTTCTCGGACACCCGCACCTCGGCGACCTCGGCGAAGGGCTGGTCGCCCTCCTCCACGACGGCGCCGCCGTGCACACGGGTGAGCAGGCCGTCCTCCTCCAGCTTGACCAGGTCGCGCCTGATCGTGGCGGGGCTCACACCCAGCTGCTCGGAGAGGTCGGTCACAGCCGCGGGCCCGCCGGAGCGCAGGGCCCGCAGGATGAGTTGGTGTCGTCGTTCTGCCAGCACGGCGTGAACACTACTCGTCATCTTCAATCAAATCCATGCTCAGTTCTGCTCGGGTATTGACCAATCTCGTGGATCAGCGCACGATTCCGGTCATCGAAAATGACGAGTTTTGACGAGAGGCTGTTTCGCGTGGACGACGACAGGCCCGACGTGCTCCTGACCGGGCTGCTCTTCTACGACCTCGTCCTCACCGGGCTCGGGAAGCCGCCGACGCCGGGCGAGGAGATCTGGACGGGCGGGATGGGCTGCGGCCCCGGCGGCATCGCGAACCTCGCGGTGGCCGCGTCCCGGTTCGGTCTTCGCACCTCGCTGGCCACGGTCTTCGGCGACGACTTCTACGGCGAGTACTGCCGTGACGTCCTGTGCGACCAGGAGGACATCGACCTCTCGCTCTCCCGCACCGCGGACGGCTGGCCCACCCCCGTCACCGTCTCGCTCGCCACCGGCCACGACCGGGCCCTCGTCACCCACGGCCAGGAGCCCCCGTACTCGCAGGACACGCTGATGGGCGACCCGCCCGAGGCGCGCACCGCCCTCGTGCACCTCGAGGCCGAGCCGCGCGAGTGGCTCGCGAAGGCCGCCGCGAACGGCACGCAGATCTACGCCGACGTCGGCTGGGACCCCACCCAGGAGTGGTCCACCGACCTCCTCGACCAGCTGAAGCTGTGCCACGCTTTCCTCCCCAACGAGACCGAGGCGATGGCCTACACCCGCACCGACAGCGCGGTCGCAGCCCTCGGCACGCTCTCCGAGCTGGTGCCGGTGGCCGTGGTCACCCGCGGCGGGGACGGCGCGGTGGCCGTCGACCAGACGACGGGCGAGTACGCCGAGGTCCCGGCCCTCGACGTCGACGTCCTGGACGCCACCGGCGCCGGCGACGTCTTCGGCGCCGGCTTCGTCGCGGCCTCGCTCGGCGGCTGGCCCCTGGAGGAACGGCTGCGGTTCGCCGTCCTCGCGGCCGGGCTGTCCGTCGGGCACCACGGCGGGGCGCTCGCCGCCCCCGGCTGGTACGGCGTCGACCGCTGGTGGCGGTCGCTGAAGGATCCCGAACTGCGGCGCGCGTACGGCTTCCTGGCCGACCGGATCCCGGCCGACCCCGGACCGCCCGTACGCCACGCCCCCGTCACCCCACCCGCCCATACGCCCGTCGGCCCCCACGCCTGAGAACGGCGGCACCGACCCCCCTCGAACCCCTCTCCACGTCGAACAGGAACAACAGGAGTGACCCGTGGACCTTTCTCGTAGAGGCTTCCTCCAGGCCGCCGCGCTCACCGCGGCCGCCTCCGGCCTGACCGTCGCATGCGGCGGCAGCTCGGGCTCGGGCGGCACCAAGAACGGCAAGGACCTCACCTTGTGGTACTGGGGCGGCGCGCTCAGCGACAAGGTGGTCGCGGAGGCGAAGACCCACTTCAGCAGCTCGGTCAAGCTGACCTCCGCCTCCATCGGCGGCGACTTCAAGCAGAAGCTCACCACCACCATCGCGGCGGGCACCTCCGTGCCCGACATCACCGGCATCAAGGGCGAGGACATCGCGTCCTTCCTGCCCAACGCCAACCGCTTCCTCGACCTGAACGACCTCGGCTTCAAGAAGATCTCGTCCCAGTACCTGGACTGGAAGACCAAACTCGCCCAGACCGAGGACGGCAAGCAGATCGGCTTCCCGATCGACATAGGCCCCACCGCGCTGTTCTACCGGGAGGACTTCTTCGCCAAGGCCGGGGTGCCCACCGACCCCCACAAGGTCGCCGCCCTGGTCAAGACCTGGGAGGACTACTTCACGCTCGGCACCGAGCTGCAGAAGAAGAACCCCGGCACCTACCTGGTCAACAACATCGGCTCCATGTTCGACATGACCATCGGTCAGGGCACCGAGCGGTTCATCGACAAGAACAACCACTTCATCGGCGACCAGGACCACATCCGCGCGGCGTGGACCACGTCGGTGCGCCCCTACACCCTGGGCCTCGACGCCAAGATCAACGACAACACCTGGAACGCCGCCGTCGGCAAGACCCTCCTCACCGAGCTCGGCGCGGCCTGGCACGCGCTGGACATCGAGCAGGCCGCGCCGCACACCAAGGGCAAGTGGCGGGTGTGCGCGATGCCCGTCGGACCGGCCAACCAGGGCGGCTCCTATCTGGCGCTGCCCAAGCAGTGCCGCAACCCCGAAGAGGCGTTCAAGATCATCAGCTGGATCCTCAGCCCCGCCAACGACGCCCGCGGCTTCACCGACGCCGCCATCTTCCCCGCCGCCCCGGCCGCCTACACCATGCCAGCCATGACGGGCCCCGATGCCTTCTTCGGCGGACAGAAGATCATCGACATCTTCGGGCCGGCCGCCAAGGCCGTGCCGATCGCGTACGAGGCCCCGGCCGACGCGGCTGTCATGGCCCCCTACAAGATAGAACTGACCAACATCGAGGCCAAGGGCAAGAAGCCCGACGACGCCTGGAAGGACGCGGTCAGCCAGGCCAAGCAGATCGCCCGCCGGCAGGGGGTGAACTGAGGTGACGTCCCCACCGGTCACCGGTTCCGCCGAGGTGCCGCAGCGCCTCGGCGGGCCGGGCCCGGCCCGGTTCCGCCCGCGGCGCACACCGCCCGCGGGCTCCGCTCGGCCCAGGCGGCGCGGGCCGCTGTCGTACTGGCGGCAGTACCTGGCGATCTCGCCGTTCTACCTGATCTTCGCCGCGTTCTCGTTCTTCCCCGTCTTCTACTCGCTGTATCTGGCCTTCCAGCGCTGGGACGGCATGGGCACCATGCAGTTCGTGGGCCTGCAGCAGTTCAGGTTCCTGTGGGACGACCCGGTCTTCTGGCTGTCGATCCGCAACACCCTGGTGATCTGGGTGCTGTCCACCGCGCCCACTCTGTTCGGTGCCCTGATGCTGGCGACGCTGCTGCACTCGGTACGCCGCTTCAAGGGCTTCTACCGGATCGCGCTGTACGTCCCGAACGTCACCTCGATCGTCGCCGTGGCGATCTTCTTCGGCGCGGTGTTCAGCAACAACTTCGGTCTGGTCAACGCGATCCTGGGGATGGTCGGCATCTCGCCGGTCCCGTGGCTGAGCAACCCTTGGCTGATCAAGCTGGTCATCGCGCTGCTGATGACCTGGCAGTGGACCGGCTACAACATGATCATCTATCTGGCCGGTCTGCAGGCGATACCGAACTCGATCTACGAGGCGGCGAAGATGGACGGGGCGGGCCCCATCCGCACGTTCTTCCAGATCACGATCCCGATCATGCGGCCGATCATCCTGTTCACCGTCATCATCTCGACCATCAACGGTCTGCAGAGCTTCAGCGAACCCCAGGTCCTGTTCGGCAGCAATGCCGCCAACGCCAACCTCGGCGGTCCCGGCCAGGCAGGTCTGACCACGTTGCTGTACTTCTACCAGTCGGCCTTCCTCAACAACGACTACGGCTACGGCGCGGCCATCGTGTGGGCCTTCTTCGTACTGATCATCATCCTCGTCGCCGTCAACTGGCGCATCACCACACGGGGGAGGAAGGCATGACGGCAGTGGACACCGCGCGGCCCGCCAGGGGCGCAAGGCGGCTGCGCCGCCCCAGGGGCCTGACGGCGCACATCATCCTCGTCGTGGCCGTCCTGGTCTCGGTCTTCCCCTTCGCGTGGACGATCGTCATGGCGACCAACACCACCCAGGACATCTACAAGAGCCCGCCGAAGTTCACCTTCGGCTCCCATCTGCTGGAGAACATCCGGCATGTGCTGAACACGATCGATTTCTTCGGGTCGATGCTCAACACGGTGATGGTCGCGACCGTCACCACCGTCCTGGTGCTGTTCGTCGACTCCCTGGCGGCCTTCACCTTCGCCAAGTTCGACTTCCCCGGGCGCAAGCTGCTCTTCGGCACGCTGCTGCTGTTCATGATGCTGCCGTTGCAGCTGGCGATCCTGCCGCAGTTCATCCTCATGTCGAAGATCGGCTGGGTGGGCATGCTCAAGGCGCTGGCGCTGCCCTCCCTGGCCAACGCCTTCGGCATCTTCTGGCTGCACCAGTACATCCAGAACGGCGTTCCCGACGAACTCCTCGACGCCGCGCGCATCGACGGCGCCGGTTTCTTCCGCCAATACTGGAACATCGCCCTGCCGATGATCAGGCCCGCGCTGTCGTTCCTCGCCATCTACGTCTTCGTCAACTGCTGGAACGACTACGTCTGGCCGTTGGTCGTGCTGACCAACCCGGGCCATGTGACCCTCCAGGTGGAGCTCGCCCAGCTCAACGTCGGCCACACCACCGACTACAGCATGGTCATGGCGGGTGTGCTGATGGCGGCGCTTCCGCTGGTGATCGTGTTCAGCATCTTCGCCCGCGGGTTCATCGCGGGGGCCACCGAAGGAGCGGTGCAGGGCAGCTGAGGCGGAGTCGCGAGAGAGGGGTGGGCGGTGACGTACGACGTCGACGGTGAGCGGCCGGGACGCGGCAAGGTGCTCGTGGTGGGCATGGACGGGTTGCGGTTCGACCGGCTGACCCGGTCGCCCTCCACCGCCCCCGTCCTGCACGGCCTGATGGCGGCCGGCGCCGTCGGCACCAGCCTGCTGCCCTACGGCGAGGCCGACGGCCAGGCGGAGAACGGGCCGTCGACCGGCATGGCCTACACCGACTCCGGGCCCGGCTGGTCGAGCATCCTCACCGGGGTGTGGCCCGACCGGCACGGCGTGCGGGGCAACGACTTCGTCGGCGCCGACTACGCCCGCTACCCCGACTTCCTGACCCGCGCCGCCGCGGCCCGCCCCGGTCTGCGCACCGCGGCCGCGGTGTCCTGGCCGCAGCTGGTCCGCCGCGGCACCCTCGGCCCCGCCATCGGCCGGCGCCGGCGCTACAACGGGGAGTTCCGCGGCTACCGGACCGCGGACCGCCGCGTCGCCCGCACCGCCCTGCGCTGGCTCACCAAGCACGACCCGGACGTCGTGTTCGTGTACTTCGGTGCCACCGACGAGGCCGGCCACGACACCGGCCCCCTCTCCCCCGCCTACGACCGTGCCCTCCTCGCCCAGGACGCCCACCTGGGGCGGCTGCTGGAGGCGATCGACGCCCGGCGCGCCGATCCGCGCCGCGCCGACGAACGCTGGACCGTGCTGGTCACCACGGACCACGGCCACCTCGACAGCGGCGGCCACGGCGGCGACACGCACGCGGA
Source organism: Streptomyces sp. NPDC001137 (assembly GCF_040298885.1). Lineage (NCBI taxonomy): Bacteria > Bacillati > Actinomycetota > Actinomycetes > Kitasatosporales > Streptomycetaceae > Streptomyces > Streptomyces sp. NPDC001137. The sequence continues at coordinate 155,341 of NZ_JBEPBA010000006.1, read as the reverse complement.
ACGGGAGGTCTTCGTCATCCTCGCCGAGCCCGGCGTGCCGGACGGGACACGGCCCGCCGACGACCGACCCGACAGCACGCGGCCCGACGACAGCCGACCCGACGGCACCCGGCTCGACGGCACCCAGCCCTTCGGCACCGAACCCGCCCACCGCCGACCCGCCGCCACGCGACCCGCCGACAGCCGACCCGACCGCCGCCGGCTCGACAGCACCCAGCCCTTCGGCACCGAACCCGCCCACCGCCGACCCGCCAGCACGCGGCCCCACGACACCCAGCCCGCCGACAGCCCACCCCACAGCCCCCGGCTCCCCGGCCCCCGGCTCGACTCACCCCGTCTCATCGACATCGCCCCCACCGTCCTGGACCGGCTCGGCATCCCCGTCGACCCCGCCTGGGGCCTGCAGGGCCGCGTCCTCCCCCGGCCCACCGCACCGACTTCGGACAGGTCATGACCGACGCACTCCCCGCCGATCCACTGATCGCCCTCCGCCCCTGGCAGGCACCCGAGGTGACCTCCTGGGGGCGCCTCCCCATGAACGCCACAGGCCGGCGCTCCGGAGCCCTCTCCCTGGACGGCGACTGGCGTTTCCAGTTGCTTCCCGCTCCGGACGCGCCGGTCGGCGGTGACTGGTCCTCGTCGTACGTCCCCGGCGTATGGACCATGCAGTCCGCCGGTGCCGACGACCTGCCGCAGTACACCAACGTCCGCATGCCGTTCCCCCAGTTCCCGCCCGGCTCCCCCGCCGCCAACCCGACGGGCGTGTACGAGCGCGAGGTCGACGTCCCCGCCGACTGGGCCGGGCGCCGGATCGTGCTCCAGGTCGGGGCCGCCGAGAGCGTGCTGCTGGTGCATGTCGACGGGCGGCCCGTCGGCATCTCCAAGGACTCCCATCTGGCCGCCGAGTTCGACCTCACCGACGTGGTGCGGGCCGGCGGGCGGTCGACCGTACGGCTCACTGTCGTGAAGTGGTCGGACGCCTCGCACATCGAGGACCAGGACCAGTGGTGGCACGGCGGCATCACGCGCTCGGTGCTGCTGTACGCGACCGACCCCCTGCACCTGGCCGACGTGACCGTACGGGCGTCGTACGACGGCGAGCTGCGCGTCGACTGCCGGGTGCGGGACGCACGCGGTGCGCTGCCCGAGGGGTGGTATGTCAGCGGCGAGCTGGAGGGTCAACTGATCGGCCAGGACCGGGAGTTCGACCGCGTCAACGCCGAGGACGACCGCGTCTCCGACTTCCTCGGCGAGGCCCGCATCCACACCTCCGTCCCCGAGGTGCGCACCTGGAACGCCGAGACCCCCGAGCTGTACGACCTCACCGTCCGTCTGCACCGCGCCGACGGCACGGTCGCCGACACCTCGCAGCACCGGATCGGCTTCCGCGATGTCGAGATCGCCGGCCGGGACCTGCTCGTCAACGGCGAGCGGGTCTTCATCCGGGGCGTCAACCGGCACGACTTCCATCCGCTGACCGGCCGAACGGTCTCGTACGACGACATGCGCGCGGACCTCGTCCTGCTCAAGCGGTTCGGTTTCAACGCGATCCGCACCTCCCACTACCCGAACGACCCGGCGCTCTACGACCTCGCCGACGAGCTCGGCTTCTACGTCGTCGACGAGGCGGACATCGAGTCCCACGACCACGCGCACGAGATCGCCGACGACCCGCGCTACCTGGGCGCCTTCGTGGACCGGGTCTCGCGGATGGTGCTGCGCGACAAGAACCACCCGTCGATCATCATCTGGTCGCTGGGCAACGAGTCCGACTACGGCGCCAACCACGACGCGGCGGCGGGGTGGGTGCGGCGGCACGATCCGACGCGGCCCATCCAGTACGAGGGCGCCGCGAAGCTGGACTGGGCGGCGACGGACGACGCCTCCGACATCGCCTGCCCGATGTACGCGCCGCTGGAGGACTGCGTCGCCCATGCCCTGTCGGGCCGGCAGACCCGGCCCCTCATCCAGTGCGAGTACTCGCATGCGATGGGCAACAGCAACGGCACGCTGGCGGACCATTGGGCGGCCATCGAGTCCACGCCAGGTCTTCAGGGCGGGTTCATCTGGGAGTTCTGGGACCACGGGATTCTGCAACGCGTGAACGACGGAAGACCGGCCGGGCGCGCGGGCGCCGGGCTGTATGACAACGGTGTCGCCGCGCCCGGCCACCGCTGGGCGTACGGCGGCGACTTCGGCGAGACGATCCATGACGGAGCGTTCATCGCCGACGGAGTCGTCTTCCCGGACCGCACCCCGAAGCCGGTCCTGTACGAGCACCGGGAGATCGCGGCGCCGGTGCGCATCGAGTGCTTCAAGCACGAGGGCATCGTGCTCGGCAACCACCAGCACTTCCGGGGCCTGGACTGGCTGTCCGGCCGGTGGGAACTGTCCCTCGCCGACGGCCGCACGCTGACCGCGCCCGCCGAACTGCCCGCCCTGCGGCCCGGCGAGACGGCCGCCGTGCCGCTCCCCTTCGACCTCCCGCGCGACGGCGGCGAGGCCTGGCTGACACTGCGGGTGACGACCGCCGAGGACCAGCCGTGGGCACCGCGCGGCACGGACGTGTGCGCGCCGCAGGTGCGGCTGCGCGGGCCGTCCGTGTCCTGGGAGGTTCCCGTGGACGGTGCCGTCGAGGTCGACGACGAGGGCCTGCTGGTCCATCCGCTGCTGACGGCGGCCCCCACCCTCTCCCTGTGGCGGGCGCCCACCGACAACGACGAGCTCGGCGGCATGGCGCCGCGCTGGCGGACCTGGGGGCTCGACTCGCTCGTCCGCAAGGTCGTGTCGGTACGGCAGGACGGCGGCCGGGTCACCGTGGACGCCGAGTACGCGGGCACGGTCGGCGTCGTGCGGCACCGGCAGGTGTTCACACCGGTCGAGGGCGGCATCCGCATCGACGAGGAGGCCGAGCTGCCCGACGAGTTCCACGATGTGGCGCGGGTCGGCTCGGTCTTCGAGACAGTACCGGGCCTTGACCTGCTGGAGTGGTTCGGGCAGGGGCCGTGGGAGTCGTATCCCGACCGGAGCGTCGGCGCACCCGTCGGCCATCACTCCGTGCCCGTCGACGCGCTGTTCACCCCCTATCTGCGCCCGCAGGAGAGCGGCGGGCGGCACGGGGTACGGCACTTCACGCTGTCCGCGGCGGACGCGACCGGCCTCGCGGTCGTGCTGGACGAACCGCGCCAGGTCTCCGTCACCCGCCATCGCGCCGAGGACCTGACCGCCGCCTCGCACCACGACGAGCTGGTGCCGCGCCCCGGGTGCGTGGTGCACCTGGACGCGGCGCACCGGGGGCTCGGCACGGCGTCGTGCGGTCCCGACACCTCCGCCTCGTATCTGATCCCGCCGGGTGTTCACCGCTGGAGCTGGACCCTGCGCGTTCTGTAACCCCCAGCCCTTCCCCGTTCTCACGTCACCTTTCACGGAGCACACGTGTGCACTTCGCATGACCACAACCAGGGCGAGGCCGCACAGGCCGGTGCCGCCCGACGCAGTTTCCTCAGAGCCACCGCGCTGCTCGGCGCCGCCGCCGGCGCCGGGGTCGCGCTGCCGGCCGTCGCCGAGGCGGCACCGGCGAGCGCGAGCAGGTGGCGGCCCGACGCCCACAGCCGTCGCTTCACCCTCGCCGTCATGCCCGACACGCAGTACCTCTTCGACGGACCCAGCATCGACAAGGCGCCGGTCGAGGCCTCCCTGCGCCATCTGCTGGAACACGGCAAGGACGAGAACCTCGTCTTCCTGTCCCACCTGGGCGACCTCACCCAGAACGGCGCCAAGGACGAATTCGCCGCGATCAGCGAGGCGTTCGGACTGCTGGACCGCAGGGGTGTCGGTTACAGCGTCCTGGCCGGCAACCACGACGTGAGGTCCTCGACGGACGACCAGCGCGGCTCGACGCCGTACCTGGACACGTTCGGGCCGCAGCGCTTCAAGGGAAAGAGGACGTTCGGCGGCGCGTCCGACGACGGCTACAACACCTACCACCTGTTCCGGGCGGCCGGGCGCGAGTGGCTGGTGCTCGCGCTGGACTGGCGGCTGTCGGCGAAGGGGTACGCCTGGGCGAAGGACGTGCTCGCCCGGCACCCGAAGGCGCCGGTCATCCTCACCACGCATGAACTCGTCGTCGAGGACGACCAGTTGTCGACGTACGGGCAGCAGCTGTGGGACCAGCTGGTCGAGGAGCACGACCAGGTCTTCCTCACCCTGAACGGCCACTACTGGCCCGCGGGTCGCGCGACCCGCAAGAACGCCGCCGGCAACGACGTGCACCTGCACCTCACGAACTACCAGAACCGCTACTTCGGCGGGGCGGCGATGATCCGCCTCTACCGCTTCGACCTGGACCGGAACGTCATCGACGTGGAGACCGTCTCCCCGTGGATCCTGGGTCGGGCGGGCAAGGGACTCAACGAGCTGGAGCGGCAGGAGATCGAGCTGAGCGGTGACGCGGACCGCTTCTCGGTGGAGATCGATTTCGAGAAACGTTTCGCCGGATTCGCTCCGGTTCCGGCCCGTCCGGCTCGCCCCGCGTCCAAGGTCGTCATCCCCGGCACGGTCGCCTACTGGCGATTCGACAACCACGGCAACAAGGGCGACGGTACGGCGGTCGGCGGCACCGTCCGCGACCTGTCCGGGCGCGGCAACGACCTCACCCTCGTCACGGTGGGCGGCGGCGCCCTGAACTGGTCCTCCGACCACCACCCCGACCAGCCCGGCCACGGCAGCCTGGAGTTCCAGGGCTTCAAGTCGCCGCTGAAGGGCGCGTACCTGAAGACGGTCGACGGGGCCCCGCTCAACTCGGCGACGTTCAAGGACGGTTACACCATCGAGGCGTTCTACCGGCTGCCCGCCGACTGGGACCCGGACCACAACGCCTGGTCCGGCATCGTCAGCCGCACCGGCACGGGCGGCGCGGCGGGCAAGACCGCCGACGACCCCGACGAGCCGCTCGCCACCCTCTCGCTGTCCAACGACCGCGAGCCGCAGTGGGCGATGCGCCCGCTCAACCAGCAGGGCATCGCCACCAACTGGGGCCAGGAGACCCCGCTGGAGACCTGGTGGCACCTCGCGGTGGTCAACGACGGCAAGCACACGACCCTCTACGTCGAGGGCTGCCCGGTCGTCCGCAACCCGAAGGCCCCCGCGGTCGGCATCACCTCCGTCGGACTGCCGTGGCTGCTCGGCGGCTACGAGTACGCGGGCAGGATCGACCAGATCCTGCACGGCCGCCTCGGCGATGTGCGGATCGTCGCGCGTGCGCTGCCCGTCACCTCCTTCATGAACCACTGACCCGCGACAGGGACTCACGATGACCGAGCAGCAGCTGCCCGCCTGGGCCGACCCGTCCGTCTCTCCCGCCCACCTCGACGCCCAGGGCATCTCGCGCCGCGGGCTCCTGCGCCGTGCAGGGATGTTCGGGGCGGCCTTCACTCTCGGGTCGGTGGCCACCCCCGCCTTCGCCGCCTCCGCCCGGCCCGCCTTCGGTGGCGACGACCCGCGCCTCGCCTACCTCGTCGGCGACCACCACGTCCACTCCGTCTACAGCCACGACGCCAAGTACACGTTCTCCCAGCAGGCGCAGGCGGCCGCCAAGTACGGCCTGGACTGGATGGTGTTCAACGAGCACTCCAACTTCGGGCACGCCCACTACGGCGCCGCGCTGGAGCACCAGGAGATCCTCAAGGCCCGCGCCGAGAACCCGCGTCAGCTGATCTTCCAGGGCCTGGAGTGGTACATCCCGGCCGCCGAGCACTGCACCGTGTTCGCCGCGCCCGGCCCGAACGAGGTCGACCTGCTCACCCGGTTCGAGCTCGCCTATGACGGCAAGCTCCTGGGCTACACCGACGGTTCCGCGACCGGCACCGACACCGCCCGCAACGAGGCCCACGCCGTGAAGGCCATCAAGTGGCTGGCCGAGCAGCGCGATGCGGGCTACGTCGACGACGTCCTCGTCCTCGCCAACCACCCCCTGCGCCTCGGCATCGACTCCCCGCACGAGATGCGGGGCTGGCGTGACGCGGCCCCCGAGATCATGATCGGCATGGAGGGCGCACCCGGCGCCCAGGGCGCGGCCATCCCCGGTTGGCGGAGTTCCACGTCCATCCGCGGCGAGTACGAGAACAAGCCGTCGGCCCAGTCCTGGGCGGGCTATCCGGCGGACGCGTATCTGACGTACGGCGGCTTCGACTGGGCGACGGCGACGGTCGGCGGCCTGTGGGACTCGATGCTCGCGGAGGGCCGCCTCTTCACGATCACCACCAACTCCGACAACCACCGCACGGTCTTCGACACCTGGAAGAACGGTGACTGGCCGGCCGGGCAGAACTTCGACAACACCGGAAAGCTGCCCGACCCGGTCAACACCGACACCCCGCAGCCGGGTAGCGACTTCTGGCCCGGCGAGTTCAGCCGCACCCACGTCGGCGTGACCCGCTACGGCTACCGCGCGGTGATGGCGGGTCTGCGCGCGGGCCGTGTCTGGCTCGACCACGGGCATCTGCTCGACGGCCTCGACGTCCGCCTGAAGCGGGACTGCGACGCGGGCCGGGGTGTCACGCTCGGTGGGCGGTTGCGCGTCCGCAAGGGCGAGAAGATCACCCTGTACGTCACCGTCACGACCGCCTCCCGGGCCAACCCGCAGGGCATCCTGCCCCAGTTGGCGCACGTGGACGTGATCCGGGGCGCGGTGCGCGGCCCGGTGACCGACCGGGACAGCTGGCAGGCGCCGGACACCAGGGTCGTCCAGACGAAGGACGTGTCGGGGCGGAAGGGGACGTACACCCTGCGCATCCCGCTGACCGCCGGGGACGAGTCCTTCTACGTCCGGCTGCGCGGCAGCGACGGCAACCGCCACGGGGTGGGGTACCTCGGTGCCTCGGTCGACCCGCACGGGCCGATTCCGCATGAGCCCGGCAACGGTGATCCGTGGGCGGACACGTGGTTCTACTCGAACCCCGTGTTCGTCGACGTGGTGGGTGGCTGACGCGTCGAAGTGATCCTTCGCGTCGTACCGTGGCCGCATGACCGGTGAAGAGTCGTTGCGGCCGCAGTCCCTCCTGCTGACGTTTCTGGGGGACCAGGTGCTGGGGCGGGACGTCTGTGTGTACTCGGGCAGCGTGATCGACGTCTTCGCGCGTGCCGGGGTCGGTGAGCAGGCGACCCGCTCGACGCTGACCCGGATGGTCAAGCGGGGGCTGCTGCGCCGCCAGCGCGAGGGCCGCAAGATGTACTTCGGGCTGACCGAGCACTCGGCGGCGGTGCTGCGGGACGGTGAGCACCGGATCTGGCAGACCGGTGCGGTCAACCGGCACTGGGACGGCACCTGGACCCTGCTCGGCTTCTCGCTGCCGGAGTCCTGGCAGCGTCAGCGGCACGATCTGCGCTCCAAGCTCACCTGGAGCGGTTTCGGGCCGCTGTTCAGCGGTCTGTGGATCGCGCCGGGCGAGGTCGACGTGGCGGAGCTGGTGTCCGAGCTCGGGCTCGCGGCGCATGTGAAGGTCTTCCGTGCGCACGCCGACGCCGGCATGGACATCGGCGCCATGATCGAGGAGACCTGGGAGCTGTCCGAACTGGCCGCGCGCTACGAGGAGTTCGTGCGCCGCTGGGAGGCCTGGGAGAGCCGGCTGCCGGAGCCGGACGACGCCCTCGCGCTGCGGCTGAGGCTGCAGGCCGAGTGGCTGCAGGTGATCCGCCGCGACCCGCGCCTCCCGGTCAAGCACCTGCCGGACGACTGGCCGGCGGAACGGGCCGAGAAGACGTTCCGGGCGGTGCACGAGCGGCTCACACCGCTCGCACGGGAGGCCTCGGAGCGCCTTCTCGACCTGATGCCGGTACGCCCCGATCAGGCGTAGAACCGCGACAGGCTCTGCAGTACGGCCGCGGGCTTCGTGCCGCCCTCGACCTCGATCGTGCCGTCCACGGTGATCTGCACCCCGCCCGGCACCTCCTCGACCTCCGCCAGCTTTCCGACCAGGCGGATGCGGGAGCCGACCTTCACCGGGGAGGGGAAACGGACCTTGTTCAGACCGTAGTTGACCTTCGTGGTGACGCCCTGGACGTCCAGGAGTTCCGTGAACAGGGGGATGAAGAGGGAGAGGGTGAGGTAGCCGTGGGCGATCGGGGCGCCGAAGGGGCCCTCGGCGGCGCGCTCGGGGTCCACGTGGATCCACTGGTGGTCGCCGGTGGCGTCGGCGAAGGTGTTGATGCGCTCCTGGGTGACCTCGATCCATTCACTGGCGCCCAGGTCGCTGCCCGCGAGCTTCTTCAGTTCGTCGATGCCGTTCACCGTGATGCTCATGGGGTTCCTTAACTGTTGCCGTACCGGGTGCGGACCCGGGACTTGAGGAGCTTTCCGGAGGCGGTGCGCGGGAGTTCGTCCGCGAGGACCACCGATTTGGGGATCTTGTACTTGGCGAGGCGGCCGGAGAGGGAGGCCAGCACCTCGTCGGGGTCGAGTGACGCGCCCGCACGCGGGACGACGACCGCACGCGGCACCTCGCCCCACTTGTCGTCCGGCACCCCGATGACCGCGCACTCGACGATGTCCGGGTGGGCGAGGAGCAGGTCCTCGATCTCCGCGGGGTAGATGTTCTCCCCACCCGAGATGATCATGTCCTTGATGCGGTCGACGATGAAGACGTACCCGTCCTCGTCGACGCGGGCCGCGTCCCCGCTGCGGAACCAGCCCTCGGCGAAGGACGCGGCCGTCTCCTCGGGCAGGCCCCAGTAGCCGGGCATGACGTGTGGGCCGTGGACCACGACTTCGCCGGTCTCGCCGACGTCGACGGGCGTGAGGTCCGGCCGTACGACGCGTACGTCGCTGAAGAAGTGCGGTACGCCCGCCGAGCCCGCCTTGCTCACGGCGTGCTCGGCGTCCAGGAACAGCGTCCCGGGGGACGCCTCCGTCATGCCGTAGCCCTGGAGGAAGGTGAGCCCGCGCTCCTGGTACGCGGCGATCAGCGGGGTCGAGACCGGGGAGCCGCCGCAGGTGAGGATGCGGAGGGAGGACAGGTCCGCCTCCGGCCAGCGTGGGTGGCGGGCCACCTGCTCGAACATCGTCGGCACACCGAACATGAAGGTGATGCGGTGGCGTTCGATCAGGTCGAAGGTGGCGTTCGGGTCGAAGGCCTCGACCAGGACGCAGGTGCCGCCCTTCAGCAGCACCGGCAGCGTCAGCATGTTCAGGCCCGCCGTGTGGAACAACGGGGCGGAGACCAGGGCGCGTTCGTCGGCGATCAGGTCGGTGTCGACGAGGACGTTCAGCGCGTTCCAGGTGATGTTGCCGTGGGTGAGCATCGCGCCCTTGGGACGGCCGGTCGTCCCCGAGGTGTACATGATGATGCAGGTGTCGTCGGCGGTGACCGGCGTGTCGATCGGTTCCGTGGCCGCCGACGCCAGTGCTCCCTCGTAATCGGGGCCGACTTCGACGTAGGTACGGACATCGGTGTGGCCGGGCAGTCCGGCGACCAGTCCCGCGTGCGGGGGGCCGTAGACCAGGGCCTTGGCCCCCGAGTCGGCAAGCTGGTAGGCGATTTCGGGACCCGCGAGGCGGGTGTTGAGCGGGACGAAGACCGCGCCGAGCGTGCCGGCGGCGAACAGGGTCTCCAGGTAGGAGGGGTGGTTCGGGCCGAGGTAGGCGATGCGGTCGCCGCGCCGTACGCCCCGCTCGCGCAGGGCGTGCGCGAGACGGGTGGTGCGGTCGTACAGCGTGGCGTAGTCGGCGGAGGTGTCGCCGTGGACCAGGGCGGTGCGGTGCGGGGTCTTGCGGGCCCGGCGTGCGGGCCATGACCCGAGTCCCTCGTTGCGCATCTGGGGCCCCTTACGGCTTCGTCAGCCCGAGCAGGCGGGCGGCGTTCTCCTTGAGGATCTTCGGCTTGACCTCGTCCTTGATCGACAGCTTCTCGAAGTCGGCGAGCCAGCGGTCGGGGGTGAGCACGGGGAAGTCGGAGCCGAAGAGGACCTTGTCCTTGAGCAGCGTGTTGGCGTACTGCACGAGCTGCGGCGGGAAGTACTTCGGCGACCAGCCGGACAGGTCGATGTGTACGCCCGGCTTGTGCGTGGCGACGGCGAGGGCCTCGTCCTGCCAGGGGAAGGACGGGTGCGCCAGGATGATCTTGAGGTGCGGGAAGTCGGCGGCCACGTCGTCCACGTGGAGGGGGTTGGAGTACTTGAGCCTGATCCCGCCGCCACCGGGGACTCCGGCGCCGATGCCCGTCTGGCCGGTGTGGAAGAGGGCGATGGTGCCCGTCTCCTCGATCACCTCGTAGAGGTCGTACGCCACCGAGCGGTCGTTGGGGAAGAAGCCCTGGATGCTGGGGTGGAACTTGAAGCCCTTGACCCCGTACTCCTCGACGAGGCGGCGGGCCTGCCTCACGCCCGCCTTGCCGCGGAAGGGGTCGATGGAGGCGAAGGGGATGAGGACGTCCGAGTTGGCGGCCGCGGCCTGCGCGACCTCCTCGTTGGGGACGGGCGCGGTGCCGGTCGCGGACTCGGCGTCGACCGTGAAGATCACGGCTGCCATCTTCCGCTCGCGGTAGTAGGCGGCCGTCTCCTCCAGGGTCGGCTTCCGCTTGCCCTCGACCTTGAAGTAGGCGGAGGACGCGTCGTGCAGGTCTTCGTCCAGGGAGGAGTGGCCCTTGGAGGAGACCTCCGCATGGGTGTGGACGTCGATCGCGACGAGTTCCTCGACGTTGAGGGTCGCCATTTCTCAAGCCTCCGGGAACTTCGGGGCGGGGACGCCGACGCTCTGCAGTTCCGCGCCGACCGAGGTGGGGAAGGCGTCGGCCAGGGTGTCCGGGGTCCAGCCGCCGTCGGCGTAGGCCGCCTTGATCTCCTGCGGATGCGACCAGAGTGCCACCTTGTCGCCGCCGATGCCGATGGCCTGGCCGGTGATACCCCGCGCGGCCTCGGAGGCGAGGAACGGGACGAGCGCCGCACAGTCCTCGGGGGTGCCGAAGCCCTCGCCCTTGCGCAGGAAGTCGGGGAGCGGCTCGCCGTGCTTCATGGCCTCGATGTACGGGGCGAAGGCGGGGATGGTCTCGGTCATAGCGGTCGCGGCGACCGGCACGATCGCGTTGACGGTGATGTTCGCGCGGCCCAGCTCCATCGACCAGGTGCGGGCGAAGGCGGCGATACCGGCCTTGGCGGCGGAGTAGTTGGTCTGCCCGAAGTTGCCGCGCTGCCCGGCCGGCGAGCCGACCAGGATCAGGGTGCCGCCCTCGCCCTGCTCGCGCATCCGGACCGCGGCGGCGCGGGCGCAGGTGAAGGTGCCCTTGAGGTGGGTGGTGATCACCGCGTCGAAGTCCTCGTCGGACATCTTCCACAGCACCTTGTCGCGCAGGATGCCGGCATTGGTGACCAGGATGTCCAGCCGCCCGAACTCCTCGACCGCACGATTCACCAGCCGCTCGGCGGCCTCGCTCGTGCCGACCGGGACCACCTCGGCGACGGCGGTGCCGCCCGCCTCGGAGATGGACTTCACGGCCGCCTCGGCCACGGCCTCGTCGACGTCGTTGACGACCACGGACGCGCCGTGGGCGGCCAGGGCGTGCGCGTAGGCGAGGCCGAGGCCCCGGCCGCTGCCGGTGACGACGGCGACCTTGCCGGTGAGATCGATGCTGGGCACGGGTGGGTCCCTTCACGAGCTGATGCGGGGGACGCGCCCTCGGGGCGCGTCGCTGCGGCTTCGAGATCGAAGCTAAGAGCAATAATTGTTGACGTCAATAGTTGTTGGCGACCTACGGGTACGTCATGCTGGAATCACCAGGACGCATCGAGCACAGGGAGCCCGCCATCACACGCCAGCACGCCACCCCGAAGCCCATCGACGTGGACGAGCCGTGGATGCGTGGACTGCACGCGGACACGGGCTACCTGCTCTACCGCCTGGGCCTGCGCTCCGGACAGCTGTTCAACGCGTTCCTGCAGGAGTCGGGGCTGCGTCTGCGCCACTACGCGGTCCTGCGCTTCCTCGCCACCTCCGACGGCGCCCTGCAGCGCGAACTCAGCACCCGCCTCGGATACGACCCGAGCGCGATCGTCGGCCTCGTCGACGACCTGGAGAAGCTGGGCTTCGCCGAGCGTCGCCCCTCCCCCGACGACCGCCGCAGCCGCATCGTCGTCCTCACCGAGAACGGCCGCGCCTTCCTGCGCGACACCGACGAGGCGGGGCTGCGCGCGACGAACGAGCTCTTCGAGCCGCTCGAACCGGGCGAACGCGAGACGCTGCACGCGCTGTTGCTGCGGATCGCGGGGGACGGGCTCGGCTGACGCCATGACCGCCCGTTCCGCCCCCGACCGGCTGCTCGCCGTGCTCGCCGCCTTCGACCACGAGCACCCGGCGCTGTCCCTCACGGACATCAGCCGGCGGGCCGGGCTGACCCTGACGACCGCGCACCGCCTGGTGGGCGCGCTCACCGATTGGGGCGCTCTGGAGCGGGACGCATCCGGCGTCTACCACGTCGGGCTCAGGCTGTGGGAGGTCGCGGCGCTCGCCCCGCGCGGGCTCGCACTGCGGCAGATCGCGCTGCCGTACCTGGAGGACCTGTACGAGGCGACGCACGAGAACGTGCAGTTGGCGGTGCGGGACGGCGGGGAGGTCGTCTACATCGAGTGGATCTCCGGTCGCAGCGCCGTCGGCGTGCACATACGGGTCGGAGCGCGCTGGCCGCTGCACGCCACCGGGGTCGGCCTCGCGCTGCTGGCGCACTGCGATCCGGAGGTGCAGGAGGAGTACTGCGCGGGCCCGCTCGCGTCGTTCACGCCGTACACCCTCACCGACCCGGTGCAGTTGCGCCGGGTGCTGGCCGAGGTGCGGCGCACGGGGGTCGCGGTGAGCAGCCGTCAGGTGACCGCCGACGCCCTGTCGGTGGCCGCACCCGTGCGCGGGCCGGGCGGGGCGGTGGTCGCCGCCGTGTCGGTGGTGGTGCCGCAAGCCGACGCGCAGGTACCGGTGCTGGCGCCTGCGGTGCGGCTTGCGGCACGTGGCATTTCGCGGGCCCTGGGGTGGCGGCCGGCGAAGGAGCCGTAGAGATCGCTCAGCAGTTGCCGGGCATCGGTTTGCCGGCGAACCGGTCGGTGAGCCAGTTGACCGAGTCGCCGATGGCCTGCGGGTCGCCGAGGAGATGGTCACCGGCGTACGAGGTCCACTGCGTGGCTATCCCCGCGTCGCAGTAGGCGCGGCGAGTGCCCTGGCCGGTGTCGGCGGGGATCACCTCGTCGAGGAGACCGCGGTACTGCAGCACCGGGAAGCCGATCTCGTAGCGGGCCCCGGAGCCGGACGGGCCCACGCCGACGCCGAGTTTGTTGGTGTCGGCGATCTCGCCCCAGGTCGTGCCGTCGGGGCCGCGCAGGGCGTAGAGCTGGGCGAGGGTGAGCTTGTCCTTGGTGTAGTTCTCGATGTGGACGCCGGTGAAGCGTGCGACGGTGCCGACCGCGCAGAGCGATTCGGCGTCCTTGACCGCCTGGCGGCCCGTGTCGTTGAGGAGTCCGTCGAACGGCATGTCCGGGTGGGTGACCGACAGGCCGATCACCGCGTCCACCAGGAACCCGGCGAACACCCCGCCGTTGAGCGAGTTGCCGACCTGCTTGAGGTCGCCCGGGATCCCGCCGGACGCCACGCCGGCCACCTTCACCTCGGGGGCGTACGACTTGGCGAGCTGCGCGGCCCACAGACTTCCCGAGCCGCCCTCCGAGTAGCCCCAGATCCCGACCCGGGCGTCGGGGTTCACCCCGCTGCCGGGCAGCCGGGAGGCGGCGCGTACGACGTCGAGGACCGCGTGTCCGGCGTCGGCGCCGGAGACGTACGGATGGACCTGGCCGTCCAGGTATCCGGCGCCGTCGGTCGCCGCGACGGCGAACCCGGCCTTGAGCAGTGCCGCGATGTTCGGCCCCTCGTAGGCGTCCTGGTACTCGCCGGCGAGCTGCTTGGAGAAGGCGCACTGCGGACCGATGCCGAGGGTGCCGGGCACGAACGCGACCAACGGCCGCTCGCCCGGGCCCTGCCACGCCTCGCGCGGCACGATCACCGTTCCGGCGACGGTGTCCTTCCTGCCGTGGCCGTCGGTGGAGCCGTACTGCACCTTCCAGGCATGGAACGGAGTGCCGCTCCCCACCATGGGCAGGGAGTCGACCGTACGGCAGGCGATGACCTCGCCGGGCGCGGCACCCGCCCTCACCGGTGGCCGGTAGATCGCGGCGTCGGGATCGGAACACGCCCCGCCCGTGCCGGCCGTCGCGGTCACGGCCGGCACGGCCAACAGCCCGCCGAGCAGGGCTCCGGCCCCGAGGAGTGCGGCTCTCCGGTTGCGCGACTTCTTCGAATGGTTCTTCGTCACCTCAGAACGTCCCTTCTGCGTGGTGACCAGGAGCCGCGAGGTTACGGACGAGTAGGTAAGCGCTGATAGTTAAAGGGCGACAAAACGGCGGCGGTCCGCTGCGCTCGGCTGACAAACCATGCGCGGCCGGCACCACGGCGCCGCGGACGACCAACGACCCCCGGGATATCCCTCTCACCGGCGAGGCCCCGCCCAGGAACCCTCGCGATACTGGAACGGCCCTTGCCCCGAGGAGCCGCCCATGTCCCCGCAGTCCTGGTTCACTCAGGCCGCCGCGCGCCTGCGGACGGCGAATCCCTACGCCGTCGACGCCGCCCTCGCCGCGCTCGTCCTGTTCGCCGTCTCGTTGCAGTGGCTCTTCCCCGACGAGGGGGACGACCGGCTCACCTGGCAGGGCTGGCTGCTGGGGGCCGCGACGGCGGTGCCGCTGGTCTGGCGGCGGCGGGCGCCGTTCGCCACCGCGTGGGCCGTGTCGGCGGCCACGCCCGCGATGGCCGTCTACCACGCGCCCCCGCCGGATGTGATGTACGGCGGACTGGTCGTCCTGTACACCATGGCCGCCCGGGCCCTGCCCTGGCAGCGACGCGTGATGCTGGTGGGCTGGGCGATCGGGGTCACCGTGACGATGCAGCACAAGGAGCACGCCCGGCCCTTCGAGTACGCCTTCCATCTGCTCGGCATCGCCTGTGCCTACGCGCTCGGATGGCTGGCCCGCGTCCAGCGCGCCTACACCGCGGAGCTGGAGGACCGGGCCCGGCGGCTGGAGCGGGAGCGCGCCGCGGACACCGCGCGGGCCATCGCGCGGGAACGCGCCCGGATCGCCCGGGACATGCACGACATCCTCGCCCACGCGGTGAGCCTGATGGTGGTGCAGGCGGAGGCGGGGCCGGTCGTGGTGCGCAGTGATCCGGAGCGTGCGGAGGCCTCCTTCGACGCGATCGCGGCGGCCGGCCGGGACGCGATGGGACAGCTGCGACGCATCCTCGGGGTACTCAAGGAGGAGCAGGGCAACGGCACTTCACCACAGCCGGGTGTGGCGGCGCTCCCCCGGCTGCTGCGCCAGGTCGGCGAATCGGCGGGCCTGCGGGTCGAGTTGCACACCACCGGCCGACCGCACCCGCTGCCCGCGGACGCCGAGGTCGCCGCCTACCGCGTGGTGCAGGAGGCCCTGACCAACACGGTGAAGCATGCGTACGCTGCCTGCGCGACCGTCGAACTCGACTGGACGGAGGACCTGTTGACCCTCACGGTGACCGACGACGGGCGGGGTCCCGCGGCGCCCGGCGGCGGGCACGGGCTGATCGGCATCCGGGAGCGGGCCGCCGCGTGCGGGGGCAGCGCCGAGGCCGGGCCCGGACCGGACGGCGGCTTCCGGGTCGTCGTACGCCTGCCTGCCGCCGCCGACCGTCAGGCGGCCCTCGGGTGAGCATCCGGGTGGTCGTCGCCGACGACCAGGAACTGGTCCGCAGCGGTTTCAGCATGATCCTTCAGGCGCAGCAGGACATCGAGGTGGTCGCCGAGGCCGGCGACGGCGCGGAGGCGGTCGCGGCGGTCCGGCGGCACACGCCGGACGTGCTGCTCCTGGACATCCGGATGCCGGTGATGGACGGCCTGGAGGCGGCCCGGCAGGTGTGTGCGCAGTCCTGCTGCAAGGTCGTCATGCTCACCACGTTCGACCTGGACGAGTACGTGTACGAGGCGCTGTACGCGGGCGCCAGCGGCTTCCTCCTCAAGGACGTGCGCCGCGACGACCTGGTGCACGCCGTACGGGTGGTCGCGGCCGGCGACTCGCTTCTCGCGCCGGCGGTGACCCGGCGGCTGGTCGCCGACATCGTGCGGCGCCGCCGCGAACAGGCCGCCGACACGGGCACCCCGCAACGGCTGGACGCGTTGACCGCCCGCGAGGTGGAGACGCTGCGACTGCTGGCCCGCGGCCTGTCCAACGCCGAGATCGCCACGGCCTTCTTCGTGAGCGAGCACACCGTCAAGACCCATGTCAGCAACGTCCTGAGCAAACTGGGGCTCAGGGACCGGGTGCAGGCGGTGATCTGCGCGTACGAGACGGGGCTGGTGACGCCGGGGGTCTCCTAGCCTTCCAGTTCCTCGAAGAGGGTCAGCTGGAGGGCGCCCGGAGCTTCGAGCCGGGAGTTCAGTGAGTTCCACGGGGTGCGCGTCGGCTCGGCGAGAACCTCGGCCCCCGCGGCGGCCAGTCGTGCCGTGGCGCCACCGGCGTCGTCGACCTGGAAGGCGACCCGGATGTGCCCGGCCACCCGGTGGCCCACCTCGACCTCGTCGATGAAGGCGGCGTGGTTCGGGTCGGTCAACTCCAGCGTGGCGCGGCCCGCTTCGAGGATGGTGACCCTTCCGTCGGGGGACGAGAAGGCGGCGCGCTCGGGCAGGCCGAGGACGTCGCGGTAGAAGCGCAGGGCCTCGTCGTAGTCGGGGGCCGTGACGACGAGGCGGAGTTCGCGGACTGCGGGTTCCTCGGGCATACGGGATCCTCCAAGATCGCGGCTGTTCTGCTCCGTCAACCCCGGCGCCCGTGCGCGGGATTCCCACCGTCTCCCTCTCAGGAGTGAGTCGAACGTCTGCCTCCCTCGTACGGCCGAGGCCCCGAAACCACTCCCACCGGCGATCCGCCACACCCTGCGCCGCCACGAATCTGAGGGCGTTGAGAACCGACGACCGCCAGGAGGGACCATGCTCTCCACACTCGCCCGGGCGGCGACCCGCCGCCCGCTTACCGTCATCCTGCTGTGGGTGCTCTTCCTGCTGCTCGGCTTCGGGCTGGGGACGGGCGTCTTCGGGCGGCTCTCCGACAACGTGCCCGAGGTGCCGGGCACCGAGTCCGAGCGGGCCGCCCAGTACCTGGACCGCGCCGATCCGACGGGCGAGTCGATCACCGCCGTCGTCGAGGGGACCACCGTCTCCGCCCCCGGGCTGCGCGAGCAGGTCGAGCGGGCCGTGGCCGACGTACGCGGCATCGCCGGTGTCGCCGCGGTCCCGGATCCGTACCGGACCCGCGGTCTCACCGCCGCCGACGGACGGGCCCTGATCGTCCCCGTCACCTTCAAGGGCGGTCTCGGCGACGGCGCCGAGGAGAGGGCGGTGGACGCGGCGGCCGACCGCATCAAGCAGATCGACGCGCCCGAAGTGCACGTCAGCGGCGGCCCGTTGCTGGGCCAGCAGCTCGGTGAACGGGCGCAACAGGACGTGAAGAACGCCGAGTTGATCTCACTGCCCGTGGTACTCGCCCTGCTGCTCGTCGTGTTCGGCGGGCTGCGCGCGGCCGGACTGCCGCTGGTGATCGCGGTGAGCGGGATCGCGGGCGCCTTCCTGGCACTGTTCGGGTTCAGCCAGGTCACCGACATCTCGGTGTACGCGATCCAGGTGACCACCATGCTGGGCCTCGGACTCGCCGTGGACTACGCCCTGTTGATGCTGGTCCGCTTCCGCGAGGAGCGCCGGCACACCGAGGACGTCGTGGAGGCGGTGCACCGGACGGTCGCCGCGGCCGGGCGGACGGTGCTGTTCTCCGGGCTCACGGTGGCCGTCAGCCTGACCGGTCTGCTCGTCTTCCCCAGCGTCTTCCTGCGCAGCATGGGCCTTGCGGTGGCCGCGGTCGTGGTCATCGACATGCTGGCCGCGCTGACACTGCTGCCGGCGCTGCTGGCCAGGTTCGGCGCGAAGATCGCCCCGGCGAAGGCGGTGCCGGAGGGGGCGGAGGGCCGCTTCTTCGCCCGCGTGGCCCGCTTCTCGGCCCGCCGCCGCGTCGCCGTCCTGGCCACGGTCGTCCCGGCCCTGCTCGTCCTGGCACTGCCCGTCACCGGCATGAGGATCGAGATCGGCGACGCGACCCAATTGCCCTCGAGCACCGAGGCACGGCAGTTGTACGACACCGTCGACGCGCACTTCCCGGCGGGCACAGGGGTCTCGCCGGTCACCGTCGTCCTCAAGCCGGGGACCGACTCCGCGACCGCGGACCGGATCAGCGCCCTCTCACCGACCGCACAGGCTCGTGAACTCCCCGGCGGCGGGGCGGTCGTACAACTCCAGCCGTCGGGCCGGGTGGACGGCAAGGAGGCCATCGACCTGGTCAGGCGGGTACGGGAGCTGCGCGGCACCGAACCGGTCCAGGTCACCGGGCCCGCCGCCCGTCTGGTCGACTTCCGCGCGATGCTCTCCGAGCGGGCGCCCTGGGCCGCCCTGACCGTGCTGGCCGGCATCTTCGTCCTGCTGTTCGCGTTCACGGGTTCGGTGCTGATCCCGCTGCGCACGATCCTGACCACGCTGCTCAGTCTGGGCGCGGCGCTCGGCGTGGTGGTGTGGGTCTTCCAGGACGGCCACCTCGCCGGCGCGCTGGGCGCCGAGAGTCTGGGCGCGCTGAGCCTGACCGCGCCGCCCCTGATCGTCGCGATCGCCTTCGGACTGGCCATGGACTACGAGCTGTTCATCCTGGCCCGGATGCGGGAGGCCCGGCGCCTGACCGGCGACGACCAGGAGGCCGTGGTCACCGGTCTGCGCCGCTCCGGCCGCGTGGTCACCTGCGCCGCCCTGCTCCTCGCCGTGGTCTTCGGCGCCTTCATGACGGGCGGCTTCTCCCCCATCCTCCAGATCGGCCTCGGCCTCACCCTCGCGGTCCTGATCGACGCGACGGTCGTACGCATGCTGCTGGTTCCGGCGACGATGACGCTGCTGGGGCGATGGGCGTGGTGGGCCCCGGGACCGCTGCGGCGGGTGCACGACCGGTTCGGCTTGCGCGAAGAGCCGACGGAGCAGCCGGAGTTGGTAAGCCACTGACCTGGGTCGGCTACCCCGCGCCCCTTTTTAGGGGCGCGGGGAACTGCGCGACCAGCCACGACTTGGCCGCAGACGCTCAACGCCCCCTCGCGGCACACCCGTCGGCGTCTCACGCAGGCAGACCCGCCCGCATCCGCCGATCCCGCGGCGCCTCCTTCCGCTCCAACCGCGCATCCAACAGCCGACGCGCAGCGTCACACCGCCCCGCCGCGACCAGGGCGTACAACAGCGTCTCCTCGACGACCTCCCGCTGGGCCGCGCTGCCCCCGACCCGCCGCAACACGGGCAGCAGCGCGTCAAGGCCCCGGGCGGCTTCCTGGAAGCGTTCCTCGACCACGGCGGCGAACGCCTCGCACAGCGGTGCAATGACCTCCCGCTGCACCGAGTCCGCCCCGGCGGCATGATCCCGCAGCCGATGCAGCGCCGCCAGATCCCCCGCCGCGGCCAGCGCCACAGCGGCATGCAGCGCGGTGAAGGCGGTCGCCGGACGCTCCAGGACGTCCAGGGCGACCGTGCCCAGGACGTCCCCGGCGGGCAACTCACCCCGCCAGCTGCCGCTCAGCCGGGCCCGCCACAGCAGCGACCCCGAGTCGACCAGCGCCCGCACGCCGGTCACCACCCGGCCGGGTGCGAGCTGCGCGAACCAGCGCCTGCGCAGCGCCGCCGGGTCGTCGAGGGCGAGTTCGTGCAGGGCGATGTGCCAGGAGAAGTGGGCGCGGTGGACGGCGCCCCGGCCCTGCCCGGACACCCAGCCGTCCAGCCAGTCGCGGCCCGCCTCGTGCACGCCCGACTCGTAGTGGACGTGGGCGAGGGCGTGCACGGCATGTCCCGAGGCCGGCTCCACCGCCAACGCCCGGTGGGCGAGCTCGCCGGCCTCGTGCAGCCGCCCCTGCTCCTGCCGGAGGAAGGCGAGCAGCGAGGTGTGGAACCAGTGGCCGTCGTAGGCGGGAGACGTTTGCTCGACCAGCCGCAGCGCCTGGTCCTCGTCGAGGTCGGTGACGCCGGAGAAGGCGATGGTGGGTACGGCGGCGGCCAGCGCGAGCGCGTCGGCGGGGTACGCGTCGAGGTGGCGTACGAGAGCCGTGTCGCCGTCGTCGCCGTGCACCCGGCGCGTGACCACCTCCACGAAGGAACGCTCCCGCTCGTCGGCGTGTTCGCGCGCGGAGCGCTGCGCCTCGGCCAGTGCCCGCGGTACGTCCACGGCGGCGCCGCACTCGTGGCCGAGCAGGGCGAGGGCCGCGTGGCCGAGGGCGAACCCCGGGTCGAGGGCGACGGCTCGGGCGAAGGCGTCCTCGGCGCCGGCGCGGACCTTGAGGACCCGGTCGAGGCCGCTGCGGTAGGCGGCGGCCACCTCGGCATGGGTGGACAGGGCGAGTCCGTGTCCGTCGACGGGACGGCGGGAGGTGCGGGGCCTGCCCGTCCTCCCCGTCAGCGGGGCGAGCAGCTGTGCTGCCAGGGCTGCCGCCTGGACCCGGATCTCGGGGATCGCGGTCGTCTCCCACAGTTCGCCGCGGCGCGGGGCGCCCAGTGTGAACAGCGGGCGGTCCGCGCGGCCCTCCGAGTCCAGCAGCCGCCCCTCGCGGGTGGCCACGCCCATGCCGAGCGGGCCCGGGACCGCGGCCCCGGACGTGAACAGGGAGCGCCACAGGGCGTCGTCGAACCGTCGGCCCGGTCCGGTGCAGTCGATCACCCAACCGACGTGCAGGGTACGGCCGTTGGAGAGGGTGACCAGAAGTGAGTCGTCGTGGTCGGCCGCGTCCGTCACCGCGCCGGTGTGGACGGTGAGCCGTCGGGCGGTACGGGCCCGGGCGACGGATTCGGCGGTGGCGGGGGCCATGCGGTGGCGGTGGGTGTTCCACAGGGCGCCCTCGCGGGCGAGGAACTCGGCCCGGTCCTCGGGGGTGAGGCTCTCCCAGAGGCGGGCGGTGTGCGGGCGCAGGCTGTCGAGGGCGGGGCGCCAGTCCCCGTGGGTGCGCACGGACCGGCTGATGTGGCCGTAGACGGCCCTGCGGAGGCGGCCCAGCGAGGCGTCGTCGAGGCCCGCCGGCGCATCCATCGAGCCGGCCGGGGTGAGGGCGTGCGGCTGCGGCAGCAGGCCGCTGCGGGAGAGGGCGTGGACCGTGCGGCCGGGGCGGTCGAGGGTGAGGGCGAGGTCGACGGCCGTCAGACCGGTGCCGACGAGCAGGACGTCGGCGGTGTCGGAGAGCGGGCCGTCCAGGGCGCCCGTCGCCCAGGGGGCGGCGACGAAGCGGGCCGAGGTGCGCAGGGCGGGCGGGGCCCAGGTCGCGGAGGGGGCGGCGGGGCCGGTGGCCAGGACCGCGCTGTCCACGGCGAGATGTCCCCCGTCGGCGAGGTGGAGCGCCAGCCCGCCCCCGGGGGTGTCGGTACAGCTCTCGGCGCGGGTGCGCAGCCGTCGTACCGTCACCGTGCCCTGAGCCCGGACGATGGCCTGCGCGAGGGTGTCGGCGAGATAGGCGCCGTAGCGGTAGCGGGTGGCGAAGTCGGCCGCGGTGACGGACGGTTCGCCGTGGCGGCACAGCCAGCGGGTGAAGTGGCCGGGGTCGTCGGGGTAGCAACTCATGCCGCCCGCGGGCACGTTGAGGCGATGGCGCGGGTCGCGGGTCGCGTACGCGGTGCCGCGGCCCGCCTCCGGGGCGGGGTCGAGCAGGACGAGGCCGAGCGGTGTCCGGCGGCGCGTCGCCGTCTCGCAGAGCTGGACGGCGGTCAGCGTGCCCGCCGCGCCCGCTCCGACGACGGCCACGGTGTGCGGCTCGCGGACTTCGGTCACGTATACCTCCGGCGGTGGTCGGTCGCTCAGAGCCCCGGTCGGGCCGCTCATACTCTGTTCACAATCCCAAGGGCTGAGACAACCGTGGTTTCAGGCCTTCTCAGGGCGACTCCTCACCCGAATCTCAGGAATCGGCCCGGAAATTCAAAGGATCAACAAATCTGCGCGGCCCAGGATGCACCCGGTAAAGGTGGACATCCCAGAAAGGCCTGCCGTGGGCGCCTCGCACATATCGATCCCGTCGGAGCAGCAGTCGCGGAGGTGGCCGCGGCGCGGGCTGCTCACCGTGCTCGGCGTGACACCGGCCGCCGCGCTGACCGGATGCAGCGGCTCCTCGGCGGGCGCCTCGGGCGGGACGCCGAAGGCCGCCGCGACCGCGCAGGCCGCCGCGAAGAAGCCCACTGTCTCGGTCACACCCGCCGACGGCACCAAGAAGGCCGGATTCACTCGCCCCGTCGAGGTCACCGTGACCGACGGCACCCTTGCCTCGGTGAAGGTCACCGGCAACGACGGCTCCCCCCTGACCGGTTCGCTCAACGAGGCGAAGACCCGGTGGACTTCGACGAGGAACCCGTACTCCGGGACGAAGTACACGGTGACGGCCACCCCCGAGGGCGCCGCGGCACAGACCACGACCTTCACCACCCGCTCACCCGGCGAGACCTTCGTCGGCTACTTCACGCCCGAGGCGGGCTCCACCTCCGGCGTCGGCATGCCCGTGTCGATCAACTTCACCCACGCGGTGAAGAACCGGGCCGCCGTCCAGAAGGCGGTCACCGTCACCGCGGAGCCCGCCGTCGAGGTGGTCGGCCACTGGTTCGGCGACACCCGGCTCGACTTCCGTCCGGAGACCTACTGGGCGCCCGGCACGAAGATCACCCTCAGTCTGCGGCTGAAGGACATCGAGGGCTCGGACGGCATCTACGGCGTGCAGAACAAGGACGTCACCTTCCACATCGGCCGCGCCCAGATCAGCACGGTCGACCTCGCCACCAAGGAGATGGTGGTGAAGAGGGACGGCGAGACGATCGCCACCTATCCGGTCAGCGGAGGCGACGCCCGGCACACCACCTGGTCCGGGATCATGGTGATCAGCGAGCGGTTCAAGCAGACCCGCATGGAGTCCTCCACGGTCGGGCTCGGCGACGAGTACGACATCCCCGACGTGCCGCACGCCCAGCGCCTGACCACGTCCGGCACGTTCGTGCACGGCAACTACTGGGCGTCCACCTCGGTGTTCGGCCACCAGAACACCAGCCACGGCTGCGTGGGCCTGCACGACGCGAAGGGTGCGAACGACAGCGCAGTGGCCGGCTACAAGCTCTACGCGTCCTCGATGCTGGGCGACGTGGTGATCGTCAAGAACTCCGGCGAGAAGACCGTCGACCCGGCCAACGGGCTCAACGGCTGGAATCTGTCGTGGGCGGATTGGAAGGCGGGCAGCGCGCTTTAGCACCTTTGCACCGTTCAGGGGGTGAACTTCCCCGCCAGGAAAGGACTTCCCTTGCTTTAAGTCTTGACGGCCCTGGTGGCGGAGAGCACATTGGGCCCACTTTGAGAGCGCTCTCAAGGCACCCGCAGCCCACCACTCCGCAACCGGGAGGCACCCCCGTGAGTGCAACCTCCGGCATACCCAGACGGCGACGCGCGCTCCTCGCCGTACTCAGCACGCTCGGCCTGGCGGCCGCCCTCGCCACGGCCGCCACCCAGTCCGCCGACGCCTCGGCGCCGACGCCCCCGTCGGGCTGGACACAGGTCTTCCTCGACGACTTCAACGGCTCGGCCGGAACCGGCGTCAACACCTCCAACTGGCAGTACGACACCGGGACTTCGTACCCCGGCGGCGCCGCCAACTGGGGCACCGGCGAGGTCGAGACGATGACGAACAGCACCAGCAACGTCTCGCTCGACGGCAGCGGCAATCTGAAGATCACCCCGATCCGCGACTCGTCCGGCAACTGGACCTCGGGCCGTATCGAGACCAACCGCACCGACTTCCAGCCCCCGGCCGGCGGCAAACTGCGCGTCGAGGCCCGCCTCCAGATGCCCAACGTCACCGGCGACGCGGGTGCGGGCTACTGGCCGGCGTTCTGGATGCTGGGCGCCCCCTATCGCGGCAACTACCAGAACTGGCCGAGCGTCGGCGAGCTGGACATCATGGAGAACGTCCAGGGCATCAACAAGGTCTGGGCGACGATGCACTGCGGCACAAACCCGGGCGGCCCGTGCAACGAGACGACGGGCCTCGGCAATTCGATCGCGTGCCCGAACACCACCTGCCAGTCGGGCTTCCACACCTACACCATGGAGTGGGACCGCTCGGTCAGCCCCGAGGCGATCCGCTTCTACGTCGACGGCGTCAACTACCAGACCGTCACGGCCAGTCAGATGGACGCCACGACCTGGGCCAACGCCACCAACCACGGTTTCTTCGTCATCCTGAACGTGGCGATGGGCGGCGCCTTCCCGGCCGCGTTCGGCGGCGGCCCGACCAGCGCCACCCAGTCCGGCCATCCGATGCTCGTGGACTACGTCCAGGTCCTGTCGAGCGGCACAGGCACCACCACACCCCCGCCCTCCGGCAACCGGGACGCCTACAGCCCCATCCAGGCGGAGTCGTACGACAGCCAGTCCGGCACCGTCGCGGAGAGCACCTCCGACACCGGCGGCGGCCAGGACATCGGCTCCCTGGCCAACGGCGACTGGGCCCTCTACAAGGGCGTCAACTTCGGTTCCACGGCGGCCACGCAGTTCTACGCACGCGTGGCGAGCGGCGCCGCGTCCGGGGTGAGCGGCCTGGTCGAGGTGCGCCTGGACAGTCGTACGGCCACACCGATCGGCAGCTTCGCCCTCGCCAACACGGGCGGCTGGCAGTCCTGGAAGACGGTCCCGGCCAACATCAGCGCGGTGACCGGCACCCACGACGTCTATCTGACCTTCACCAGCGGTCAGCCGGCGGACTTCGTGAACGTGAACTGGTTCGACTTCGGTCACTGACCGGGCGGGCGGCGGCGCGAAGCGGCTTGACCTTCACGTACGGGTCAACCCCTAGCGTCGCCGCCATGACCACTTCCGCTGTGAACTCCCGTACCGGCCTTGAGGTGCGGCTCGCCTCCCGGCCCGCCGGCCTGCCCACGCCCGACGACTTCGAGATCGCCGAGGTCCCGGTGCCCGATCCGGCCCCCGGTCAGGTGCTGGTCCGCAATCTCCACCTGTCCCTCGACCCCGGCATGCTGACGCTGATGTCGGCCGAACCCGCCGTGCCCCGGCCCCGCTACGAGATCGGCCAGGTGCTCTACGGGGACGCCGTCGGCGAGGTGATCGCCTCGGCCGACCCCTCCCTGGCGGAGGGCGACCTGGTGGTGCACCGGCTGGGCTGGCGGGAGTACGCCGTGGCCGGGGCGGAGGCCTTCCGCCGCGTCGACCGGACCGCCTATCCCACCCCCTCCCTCCATCTCGGTTTCGGCCTGGTCGCCTGGGTCGGACTCGTCCATGTCGCCCGGCTGCGGCCCGGCGACACGGTGTTCGTCTCCAGCGCGGCGGGCGCGATCGGCTCTCTCGCCGGTCAGATCGCCCGGCTGAGGGGCGCGGCGCGGGTGATCGGCAGCGCGGGGTCACCGCAGAAGGTCCGGCGCCTCACCGGCAGGCTCGGCTTCGACGCGGCCTTCGACCGCCGCGACGGCCCCGCCCTCGACCGGCTGCGCGAGGCCGCCCCCGAGGGCATCGACGTCTACTTCGACAACGTGGGCGGCGAGCAGCTGTGGGCCGCCCTCGAGGTGATGAACCCGCACGGCCGCATCGCCGTCTGCGGGGCGCTCGCCCGGCAGAGCTCCGGCCGCCCCGACCACGGCCCCGGCGACCTGCTGACCGTGGCCGCCAAGCGGCTGACCATCCGCGGCTTCACCGTCGTCGACCACCTGGACAAGGCGGCCGAGTTCGGGCATCAGTTCCGCGACTGGCTGAAGGAGGGGAAGATCGTCTACGAGGAGACGGTGATCGACGGGCTGCCGAACGCACCCCGCGCCCTGACCGACCTCGTCCGCGGCGCATACACGGGGAAGACCGTGGTACGGCTGGGGAGTTGACCCCCGTAGACCACCAGGAGAGGTGAACCCGGACGTGAGCGAGATGCTGATCGGTGACCTGGCCGCGCGGACCGGCACGACGACCCGCGCCCTGCGCTACTACGAGGAGCAGGGCCTGCTGGAGTCTGGGCGCAGCGCGGGCGGTTACCGCGTCTACGCGCCCGGAGCGGAGATGCGGGTCCGCAACATCCGCGACCTGCTCGCCTCCGGGTTCACGGTGGACAACGTCAAGTCCTTCGTGCGCTTCCTGGACAGCGATCTGCCGGAGGTGTTCGCCTACTCCGACTCCTGCGCCGGGAACTACGAGGTCGGGGCCCGGCGGGTGGCCGAACTGACGGAGCGGATCGAGGCGCTGACCAGGATGCGGGACACCCTGGTGCGGCGCATGCCGTGGCTGGGCGCCCCGGCCGCGTCCTGAGTCACCGCAGCTCCGCCCGGAACGCCGCCGGTGTCAGCTCCGTGTGCTGCTGGAAGAACTTGGAGAAGTTCGCCGCGTCGGGGAAGCCGACCGCCGCGCCCACCCGGCCGATCGGCAGGTCCGTGTGGGCCAGCAGGCGTTTCGCCTCCAGGACGACCCGCTTGTCGATGAAGCCCTTGGGCGTCTGACCGGTCGCGGCGCGGACCGCGCGGACGAGGGTGCGGCGGGAGTAGCCGAGGGCGTCGGCGTAGGCGCTGACGCTGTGGTTGGTGGCGAAGTCCCTCTCGACGGCGTCGCGGAACAGGGTGAACGTCGTGTCCGACTGGCGGCGGACCGCCTCGGCGGAGCTGGCCGCCAGATGGGCGAGGCGGAGCAGGAACGCCGTCAGCGAGTGACGCAGCACCGCGGTGTGCAGGCTCAGCGGCAGGGTCGTGGTGTCCTCGTACTCGCGTTGCAGTTGCGCGAGGGCGGCCCTGAGGGCCGTGAGCTGGGCCTCGTCGGGGTGGAGCAGGGGCGGCAGGTCGTAGCGGTAGAGGCCGGTGGCCTCCACCGTGGCGCGCGGCAGAAACCCGGGTTGCATGGTGAGCACGGTTCCGCGGTACCCGCTCGTGGGCGAGAAGCGGTGGACCTGGCCGGGACGGATCCACAGCAGTTCGCCGGCCGCCGCCTCGTACTCGGCGAAGTCGATCATGTGGCGGACCGGGGCGCCGTCGAAGAGCATCACGACATGGAAGTCGATGCGATGGACGCGCTCCAGCGGGGCCTCGGCGTGCCAGGTGTGGCCGGCCCCCATCGGGCCGACCTGCATACCGACTCCGCCCACACTCAGCTCGACCGGGAAAGGGAACGTTCTGATGCCGTCCACCCCAGCGTCACCGTCTCCACCTTGGATGGTTCTGCCCGCCATGTCCTACTCGCGCCGCCTCGGTCGTGCCGCCGGTGTCCCACTTTCACCACAGGCTGACACACAGCGACCTTCCCCCGTAAAAGTCAGACTTTTAAGTTTGAAGGCATCAGAGCAGTTCAGCCGCTTCGATCGAGGACTTCTTGAAGATGAGTGCGCAGACACCGGACAGCTTCGAATGGACCGAACTCGACCGGCGTGCCGTCGACACCGCCCGGCTGCTCGCGGCCGACGCCGTGCAGAAGGTCGGCAACGGCCACCCGGGCACGGCGATGAGCCTGGCCCCGGCCGCGTACACGATCTTTCAGAAGGTGATGCGTCACGACCCCGCGGACCCCGAGTGGACCGGCCGGGACCGTTTCGTTCTCTCTCCCGGCCACACCTCGCTGACCCTCTACACGC
This sequence comes from Streptomyces sp. NPDC001137, assembly GCF_040298885.1. Taxonomy (NCBI): domain Bacteria; kingdom Bacillati; phylum Actinomycetota; class Actinomycetes; order Kitasatosporales; family Streptomycetaceae; genus Streptomyces; species Streptomyces sp. NPDC001137. Next base: position 127,608 of record NZ_JBEPBA010000006.1, on the reverse strand, counting down.
AGCTGTTCCTGGCCGGGTACGAGGTCGAGCTCGATGACCTGAAGGCGTTCCGTACGCACGGTTCCAAGACGCCCGGTCACCCCGAGTACGGGCACACCGCCGGTGTCGAGACCACCACCGGGCCGCTCGGCCAGGGCGTCGCCAACGCCGTCGGCATGGCGATGGCCGCCCGCTACGAGCGCGGCCTGTTCGACCCCGAGGCCCCCGAGGGCACCTCCCCCTTCGACCACACCATCTGGGCGATCGTCTCCGACGGCGACCTGGAGGAGGGCGTCTCCGCCGAGGCCTCCTCCCTCGCCGGCCACCAGAAGCTGGGCAACCTGGTCTTCCTCTACGACGACAACCACATCTCCATCGAGGGCGACACCGCGACCGCCTTCTCCGAGGACGTCCTGAAGCGCTACGAGGCCTACGGCTGGCACGTGCAGCGCGTCGAGCCCTCGCTCGGCGGCGACATCGACGTACCGGCCCTGTACGCGGCGCTGAAGGCCGCGCAGGCCGAGACCGAGCGGCCGTCCATCATCGCGATGCGCACGATCATCGCCTGGCCCGCCCCGAACGCGCAGAACACCGAGGCCTCCCACGGCTCCGCGCTCGGCGCCGAGGAGATCGCCGCCACCAAGCGCATCCTCGGCTTCGACCCCGAGCAGTCCTTCCAGGTCGACGCCGACGTGCTCGCCCACGCCCGCGGGGCCCTCGACCGCGGCGCCGAGGCGCACGCGGCCTGGGACAAGCAGATCGACAAGTGGCGCGGCGCCAACCCCGAGCGCGCCGAGCTGTTCGACCGGATCGTCGCCGGCCAGCTGCCCGAGGGCTGGGAGGACGCGCTGCCGGTCTTCGAGGAGGGCAAGGCGGTCTCCACCCGCGCCGCCTCCGGCAAGGTGCTGCAGGCGCTCGGCGCGATCGTCCCCGAGCTGTGGGGCGGCTCCGCCGACCTCGCCGGCTCGAACAACACCACCATCGACAAGACGTCGTCCTTCCTGCCGAAGGGCAACCCGCTGCCCGAGGCCGACCCGTACGGCCGTACCGTCCACTTCGGCATCCGCGAGTTCTCGATGGCCGCCGAGATGAACGGCATCGCGCTGCACGGCAACACCCGTATCTACGGCGGCACCTTCCTGGTGTTCTCCGACTACATGCGCAACGCGGTGCGGATGTCGGCGCTCATGCAGCTGCCGGTGACCTACGTCTGGACCCACGACTCCATCGGCCTCGGCGAGGACGGGCCGACCCACCAGCCGGTCGAGCACCTGGCCTCCCTGCGCGCCATCCCGGGCCTCAACGTCGTCCGCCCGGCCGACGCCAACGAGACGGCGATCGCCTGGGGCGAGATCCTCAAGCGGCACGCCACCGACCCGGCCCCGCACGGCCTCGCGCTGACCCGCCAGGGCGTGCCGACCTACGCGCCCAACCCCGATGCGGCGAAGGGCGGTTATGTCCTGAAGGAGTCCTCGAAGGAGACCCCGGACGTCGTCCTGATCGCCACCGGCTCCGAGGTCCAGCTCGCCGTCGCCGCACGCGAGCAGCTGGAGGCCGAGGGGATCGGCACGCGGGTCGTGTCGATGCCGTCCGTCGAGTGGTTCGAGGAGCAGCCGCGGGAGTACCGCGAGCGTGTCCTTCCGCCGTCCGTGCGGGCTCGTGTCGCCGTGGAGGCCGGGATCGGTCTGACGTGGTACCGCTACACAGGTGACGCAGGACGCATCGTCTCCCTGGAGCACTTCGGCGCCTCCGCCGACGCAAAGACCCTGTTCGCCGAGTTCGGCTTCACCCCCGAGAACGTCGCCGCCGCTGCCAGGGAATCCCTGGCCGCCGCCCGCGGTTGATCCGATCGCCAGAAAGAAGATGATCAAAGTGACCGAAGCAACCGCGACCGCGGGAGCACTCAAGCGCCTGTCCGACGAGGGCGTCTCCATCTGGCTCGACGACCTCTCCCGCAAGCGGATCGAGTCCGGCAACCTCGCCGAACTCGTCGAGAACAGCAACGTGGTGGGCGTGACCACCAACCCGTCCATCTTCCAGGCCGCGATCGGCTCCGGCGAGGGCTACGAGGAGCAGCTCGCCGACCTCGCCGTCCGCGGCGTCACGGTCGAAGAGGCCGTACGGATGATGACCACCGCCGACGTCCGCGCCGCTGCCGACATCCTGCGGCCCGTGTACGACGCCACCGGCGGCCGCGACGGCCGGGTCTCCATCGAGGTCGACCCGCGCCTCGCCCACGACACCAAGGCGACGATCGCCGAGGCCAAGCAGCTCGCCTGGCTGGTCGACCGGCCCAACGTCATGATCAAGATCCCGGCGACCAAGGCGGGCCTGCCGGCCATCACCGAGGTCATCGGCCTGGGCATCAGCGTCAACGTCACGCTGATCTTCTCCCTGGAGCGCTACCGCGAGGTCATGGACGCCTACCTCGCCGGCCTGGAGAAGGCACAGGCGAAGGGCCTCGACCTCGCCGCCATCCACTCCGTCGCCTCCTTCTTCGTCTCCCGCGTCGACTCCGAGATCGACAAGCGGCTGGACGGCCTCAGCTCCCCCGAGGCCTCCGTCCTCAAGGGCAAGGCGGCGCTCGCGAACGCCCGTCTGGCCTACGAGGCCTACGAGGAGGTCTTCGCCGGGGGGCGCTGGACCGCCCTCGGCGGCGCCAGGGCCAACAAGCAGCGCCCCCTGTGGGCCTCGACCGGCGTGAAGGACCCCGCGTACAAGGACACCCTGTACGTGGACGAACTGGTCGCGCCCGGCACCGTCAACACCATGCCGGAGGCCACCCTCAACGCCACCGCCGACCACGGCGAGATCACCGGCGACACGGTGACCGGCGGCTACGCGCAGGCCCGCGCCGACCTGGCCGCCGTGGAGGCCCTCGGGATCTCCTACGACGAGGTCGTGCAGAAGCTGGAGGACGAGGGCGTCGCCAAGTTCGAGACGGCCTGGCAGGACCTGCTGGACGCCGTGACGAAGTCCCTGGACAGCAAGGGAGTTGAGACGGAATGACCGAGCACGCCACGGTCGGGTCGGCGCTCGACTGGACCAACCCCCTGCGCGACGAGCGCGACCGCCGGCTCCCGCGCATCGCGGGCCCGTCCGGGCTCGTCATCTTCGGTGTCACCGGCGACCTGTCCCGCAAGAAGCTGATGCCGGCCGTCTACGACCTCGCCAACCGCGGCCTGCTCCCGCCGGGCTTCTCCCTCGTCGGGTTCGCCCGCCGGGACTGGGAGGACCAGGACTTCGCGCAGGTCGTGCACGACGCGGTCCGCGAGCACGCGCGCACCGAGTTCCGTGAGGAGGTCTGGCAGCAGCTCGCCGAGGGCATGCGGTTCATCCCCGGCGACTTCGACGACGACACCGCGTTCAAGCAGCTGAAGTCGGCCGTCGACGAACTGGACGCCTCCCGCGGCACCGGAGGCAACTTCGCCTTCTACCTCTCCGTACCGCCGAAGTTCTTCCCCAAGGTCGTCCAGCAGCTCAAGAAGCACGGCCTGGCGAAGGCGCGCAAGGGCTCCTGGCGGCGCGCGGTGATCGAGAAGCCGTTCGGGCGCGACCTGGCGAGCGCCCGCGAGCTGAACGCGATCGTGCACGACGTGTTCGAGCCGGACCAGGTCTTCCGCATCGACCACTACCTGGGCAAGGAGACCGTCCAGAACATCCTGGCGCTGCGCTTCGCCAACCAGATGTACGAGCCGATCTGGAACCGGTCGTACGTCGACCACATCCAGATCACCATGGCCGAGGACATCGGCATCGGCGGCCGCGCCGGCTACTACGACGGCATCGGCGCCGCCCGTGACGTCATCCAGAACCATCTGCTGCAGCTGATGGCGCTCACCGCCATGGAGGAGCCGATCGCGTTCGACGCGGAGTCGCTGCTCACCGAGAAGCTGAAGGTCCTGAAGTCCGTGCGGCTGCCGGAGAACCTGGGCGAGCACACGGTCCTCGCCCAGTACGCGGAGGGCTGGCAGGGCGGCGAGAAGGTGGCCGGCTATCTGCAGGAGGACGGCATCGACCCGAACTCCAAGACCGACACCTACGCGGCCATCAAGCTGGAGGTGGACAACCGCCGCTGGGCGGGCATCCCCTTCTACCTGCGCACCGGCAAGCGCCTGGGCCGCCGGGTCACCGAGATCGCGGTGGTCTTCAAGCGGGCGCCGCACTCGCCCTTCGACTCCACCGCCACCGAGGAACTCGGTCAGAACGCGATCGTCATCCGCGTCCAACCCGACGAGGGCATGACGGTCCGCTTCGGCTCCAAGGTGCCGGGCACCTCGATGGAGATCCGGGACGTGTCGATGGACTTCGCCTACGGCGAGTCCTTCACGGAGTCCAGCCCGGAGGCGTACGAGCGCCTCATCCTGGACGTACTGCTGGGCGATGCCAACCTGTTCCCCCGTCACCAGGAAGTGGAAGAGTCCTGGAAGATCCTCGACCCGATCGAGGAGTACTGGGCGCGGCACGGCAAGCCCGCGCAGTACCCCTCGGGCAGCTGGGGACCCGAGGAAGCCGACGAGATGCTCGCACGAGACGGACGGAGCTGGCGCAGGCCATGAAGATCGACCTGACCGACACCACGGCAAGCAAGATCAACAAGGCGCTGGTGCAGGGCCGCCGCGCCATCGGCACACCGGCCGTGGGCATGGTCCTGACGATGGTCATCGTCACGGACGAGGAGAACGCCTACGACGCGATCAAGGCGGCCGAGGAGGCCTCGCACGAGCACCCCTCGCGCACCCTGGTCGTCATCAAGCGGCACGCCCGCACCCCGCGCGACCGCATGGCCTCCAAGCTGGACGCCGAGGTCCGGGTGGGCGCCGACGCCGGCACCGGCGAGACGGTCATCCTGCGCACCTACGGCGAGGTCTCCGACCACGCCGACTCGGTCGTCCTGCCGCTGCTGCTGCCGGACGCGCCGGTCGTCGTGTGGTGGCCGGTGGACGCGCCCGAGGTGCCCGCCAAGGACCCCCTCGGCGCCCTCGCCCAGCGCAGGATCACCGACCTGTACGCCGTCGAGAACCCGTCCGAGACCCTGGAGCAGCGGGCCCGCTCCTACGCGCCCGGCGACACCGACCTCGCCTGGACCCGGCTGACACCGTGGCGCTCGATGCTGGCGGCGGCCCTGGACCAGGCCCGCACCCGGATCGTGTCGGGAGCCGTGGAGGCCGAGGCCGACAACCCGGCCGCCGAGCTGCTGGCGCGCTGGCTTGAGGCACGGCTGAACGTGAAGATCGACCGCGTGGTCACCGCGGGCCCGGTCGTCACGGCCGTGCGCCTGGGGACCGCGGACGGCGAGATCGTCATCGACCGCCCCGAGGGTCCGCTGGCCACGCTCACCCTGCCCGGCCAGCCCTCGCGCACCCTCGCGCTGAAGGTCCGCACCACCTCCGAACTCATCGCCGAGGAGCTCCGCCGCCTCGACGCCGACGAGATGTACGCCGTCGCCCTGCGGGGCGAGGCCGCCAAGGAGAACGTCTCCCATGTCTGACTCCCCGAAGCTCACCCGGCGTCCCGAGTGGACCGCTCTGGAGGACCACCGCGCCCAGGGTCAGCCGGTGCTGCGTGAGCTGTTCGCAGCCGACCCCGGCCGCGCCGAGCGGTATGTCGTGCGCGTCGGCGACCTGCGCATCGACTACTCCAAGCACCTGGTCAACGACGAGACCCTCGCGCTGCTCCAGGAACTGGCCGCCGCCACCGACGTGTTCGGGCTGCGCGACGCCATGTTCCGCGGCGAGAAGATCAATGTCACCGAGGACCGGGCCGTGCTGCACACCGCGCTGCGCGCCCCGCGGGACGCGGTGATCGAGGTCGACGGCGAGAACGTGGTGCCCCAGGTGCACGCCGTCCTGGACAGGATGAGCGACTTCGCCGAGCGGGTCCGCTCCGGCGCCTGGACCGGCCACACCGGCAGGCGGATCAGGAACGTCGTCAACATCGGCATCGGCGGCTCCGACCTGGGCCCGGCGATGGCGTACGAGGCGCTGCGCACCTTCACGGCCCGCGAGCTGACGTTCCGCTTCGTCTCCAACGTGGACGGCGCCGACCTGCACGAGGCGGTACGGGACCTGGACCCGGCGGAGACCCTGTTCATCGTCGCCTCCAAGACCTTCACCACGATCGAGACCATCACCAACGCCACCTCGGCCCGCTCCTGGCTGCTTGCCGGGCTCGGCGGCGAGGAGAAGGCGGTCGCCAAGCACTTCGTGGCGCTGTCGACGAACGCCGGCAAGGTCACCGAGTTCGGTATCGACCCGGACAACATGTTCGAGTTCTGGGACTGGGTCGGCGGCCGCTACTCCTTCGACTCGGCCATCGGCCTGTCGCTGATGATCGCGATCGGCCCGGACCGCTTCCGGGAGCTGCTCGACGGGTTCCACACCGTCGACGAGCACTTCCGGACCGCGCCCGCGGAGGCCAACGCCCCGCTGATCCTGGGCCTGTTGGGCATCTGGTACGGCAATTTCTTCGGCGCCGAGTCCCATGCGGTGCTGCCGTACAGCCACTACCTGTCGAAGTTCACGGCGTATCTGCAGCAGCTGGACATGGAGTCCAACGGCAAGTCGGTCGACCGGGACGGCCATCCGGTGGGCTGGGAGACCGGTCCGGTGGTGTGGGGCACGCCCGGCACCAACGGGCAGCACGCCTATTACCAGCTGATCCACCAGGGCACCCGGCTGATCCCCGCGGACCTGATCGGCTTCGCACGTCCGGCGGCCGAGCTCGGTGACGAACTGGCCGCCCAGCACGACCTGTTGATGGCCAACCTGTTCGCGCAGGGCCAGGCGCTGGCCTTCGGCAAGACCGCCGACGAGGTGCGCGCGGAGGGGGTCCCCGAGGAGCAGGTGCCGCACCGCACCTTCCAGGGCAACCACCCCACCACGACGATCCTGGCCCCGGAGTTGACGCCGTCGGTCCTCGGCCAGCTGATCGCCCTCTACGAGCACAAGGTGTTCGTCCAGGGCGCCGTCTGGAACATCGACTCCTTCGACCAGTGGGGCGTCGAGCTCGGCAAGGTCCTCGCCAAGCGCGTGGAACCCGCACTCACCGAGGGCGCGGACGTCCCCGGCCTCGACCCCTCCACCACCGCTCTCGTGGCCGCGTACCGCGAGCTCAAGAACGCTCAGGAAGAAGTGAACTGACCATGCAGATCGGACTCATCGGGCTCGGCAAGATGGGCGGCAACATGCGCGAGCGGATCCGCCGCGCCGGCCACACCGTCATCGGCTACGACCGCAACCCCGACCTCTCCGACGCGGCCAGCCTCGCCGAACTGGTCGACAAGCTCGAAGCGCCGCGCGTGGTGTGGGTGATGGTCCCGGCGGGCGCCCCCACCCAGTCCGTCGTCGACGAGCTCGGCGGCCTCCTCTCCCCCGGCGACACGGTCGTCGACGGCGGCAACTCCCGCTGGACGGACGACGAGAAGCACGCCGAGGAGCTGGGCGCCAAGGGCATCGGCTTCGTCGACGCGGGCGTCTCCGGTGGCGTGTGGGGCCTGCAGAACGGCTACGCGCTGATGGTCGGCGGCGACAAGGAGCACGTGGAGCGGCTCCAGCCGATCTTCGAGGCGCTCAAGCCGGAGGGCCCGTACGGCTATGTCCACGCGGGCAGGGTCGGCGCCGGGCACTTCTCCAAGATGGTCCACAACGGCATCGAGTACGCCATGATGCAGGCCTACGCCGAGGGCTGGGAGCTGCTGGAGAAGATCGAGTCGGTGGACAGCGTCCGTGAGGTGTTCCGCTCCTGGCAGGAGGGCACCGTCATCCGCTCCTGGCTGCTCGACCTCGCGGTCAACGCCCTGGACGAGGACGAGCACCTGGACAAGCTGAAGGGCTTCGCGCAGGACTCCGGCGAGGGCCGCTGGACGGTCGAGGCGGCCATCGACAACGCGGTGCCGCTGCCCGCGATCACGGCCTCCCTCTTCGCACGGTTCGCCTCCCGCCAGGACGACTCCCCGCAGATGAAGATGATCGCGGCCCTGCGCAACCAGTTCGGCGGGCACGCCGTCGAGTCGAAGGAGTAGCGCCGTCGTGGGGGACCTTCTCCTGGTCCGCCACGGCGAGACGGAGTGGAGCGTGTCGGGACAGCACACCAGCTGGACCGACCTGCCCCTCACCCAGCACGGCGAGGAGCAGGCCAAGTCGCTCGCTCCACTCCTCTCGCAGCGGACCTACGCACTCGCACTGACCAGCCCGCTCGGCCGCGCGATACGCACCGCCGAACTCGCGGGCATCACCGGCACGTTCGTCGAACCCGACCTCCACGAGTGGGACTACGGCGCCTACGAGGGCGTCACCACCGTCGAGATCCACCGCACCCGCCCCGACTGGGACCTGTGGACCGACGGCGTGCCGCCCGGCCCGGACGGGCACCCCGGCGAATCGCCCGAGCAGATCGGCCGGCGTGCCGACCGCATCCTGTCCCGCGTGGACTCGGCGCTCCCCGACGGTGACGTGATCCTCGTGGCCCACGCCCATTTCCTACGGGTACTGACGGCCCGCCGGCTGGGTCTGCCGCCCGCGGAGGGCCGCCTCTTCCAACTGGCGACGGGCACCGTCAGCCGCCTGTCGACCGAACACGACCGCCCGGTGATCGCCGAGTGGAACACCCGGCCGTAGAAACGGGCCGGCCCGCACAACAGCCCGCCCCGAACCGGCTCGAGGCCGCTGACGGGGCGGGCGAGCTGCTGTAGGGGGCGGCCCTCTGCGCCCGGGCTACAGAACGTCTCCGAACTCGCTCAACACCCCTGGTGGGGCAAGTGCGTTCACGTAGTGCCCCGGGCCGTGGTCGTCGAAGGAGTACTTGAACGGGATGGTGCGCGTCAGCGCCAGGCGGGTCGCGAAGAACGCCAGCGGTGCCACCACGGCGAGCCCCGCCACGCTGTCCATCTGGGGGTAGTGCAGGCCCGGTTCGGTGACCTCCGTCCAGCCCTGCCCGCCGGCCCGCAGCAGGGGCCGTACCGACCGCCGTACCCCTTCGGTGACGCGGAGCAGCAGCCCGCCCCAGTCCCGGTCGGCGGCCGTGCGCAGGACGTCGCTCGGCAGGGTCAGGCCCTCGATCGCCGAGTCGGCGACGAAGGTGAGCGCGGCGTCGACGGGGCCGTGCCGCCCGCGGTAGTGGAACTCGCGGCCGAACGGGGCGTAAGGGCCGACCGGCCGTGGCGGCAGGGCGGGCACGACGTCCCGGTCGAAGATGTAGCGGATCAGACGGTCGCGCAGGACGTGGTTGTGCAGCGGGCCGGGTGTCTCCTCACAGGCGCGGGCCAGGTCGGGACCGCCGACCATGGGCTGGCCGAAGGTGTAGACGCCCTTCAGCTTCTCGGCGATGTGCCGGTAGCGCGGCTCGTGCACGAGGGTGACCGCCATGATCGCGGCCATCGCGGCGCCGAGGCTGTGCCCGGTGATGTAGAGGGCTTCCAGGCCGCCGCGGGTGCCCTGCTCCTCGGGGTTCAGGGACTCGCCGCGCACGGCGCGCTCCAGGGCCTCGATCACCAGATGGCGGGTGGCACGGACGTTGCGGTAGAAGCCGGCGTGGACCTCGTGCTTGCGACCCTCCAGTTCGACGCAGAGCATCTCCGGCCGTACGTCGGCGTCGGTGAGGATGCTGATGATGTCCTCGGGCTGGGTGCCGCGGTAGCAGAGGACCGCGACCCTGCGGTCCTTGTCCTGGACCAGATAGGCGGCGGACGCGATGTACATGGCGTCCACACGCTGCTCGAAGGCCCGGCAGCCGTTCTCCTCCAGGCCGAGCCGCGCCATGATCATGGAGACGGTCTCCACGTCGCTGTGCTGCTCGAACCCGGCGTACGAGTAGGCCGCACAGGTCGCCAGCACATGCGGGATCACTCCGTCCGGGTCCGGCTGGTGCTTGTCCTCGACGAGCCGTTCCACCAGGTCGGGGTAGACCGGGAAGCTGCTCGGATCGGTCTCGGGCTTGCCACGGGCGCAGCGCGGCGTAGCTGGGCCCTTTGACGTAGGTGTCCCGCATCTGGGACCTCCCCCGGGACGTCTGCGGGTGGTGGGCCCCCACCATGGCCCCGAACCGGCACCGGGAAGGAGTCGTTCCCCGGCCACGGCGAGGGCGGCGGGTGGGGTTGCTGGGGAAGGGCGGCGTCCGCGGGGCGGACACGGCAGGTCACGGCTCCCTCACCCGCCCGTCTGACGTGCGCAGGCGCGACGCTCCGCGCAATTGTTCGCATGGCGCGCAAGCTGGCGCACATCGGCGCGAACCATCGCTGTGAGTGCGCCATGGGCGCCAGTAGCGTGCAGGGCCCTGTCCCGTACGCAACCGTGCGCGTGAGGAAACGAACGATGGCCGAGACCGGGCAGCAAGGACCGCAGTACGAGCGGTACGACGGCGGTGGCGCCGAAGCAGAACGGCTGGTGTTCGAGCAGCTGGCCGCCGAACTGATGAAGGTGCAGGTCAAGAACCGGCGGGCGGGAGGCGGCGGGATCGCCCGGACCTTCCATGCCAAGGCGCCGGTGGCCGTGGACAACGCGCGGCTGCGCTTCCACGACGATCTCCCCGCCGCGCTGCGGGTGGGGTTCGCCCAGCCGGGCGCCGAGTATCCGGCGACGGTGCGGCTCTCGAACGCGAGCGGCATCCGGCAGGGCGACGGTTCGCCCGACCTGCGCGGGGCGGCGGTGCGGGTGCGGGTGTCGGACGAGGAGAGCCACGACCTGCTGGCGACCAGCTATCCGGTCTCGCACGCCCGCAACGCACGGGAGTTCGTGGCCTTCGCGAAGGCCATGGCGGGCGCGAAGAGCCCGGTGCAGAAGGCGTTCGGGCTGTTCGTGAAGCTGCCGCTGGCCGTGGGCCTCGGCACCGCGAACCGGATGCGCCGCAATGTGCGGGCCGCCACCCGGCACACCGTCGACTCCCTGGCCAACGAGACGTTCTGGAGCCGCGGAGCGGTGCTGTGGGGCGAGGCGGGACCCGTGCGGTTCCTGTTCCGTCCGGCGCCGGGTACCCCGCCGGCGCCCGCTGCGGACCGCCGGGACGCGGACGCCCTGCACCGGGAGTTCGCACACCGCCTGGCGCAGGGGGAGGTCAGCTACGACCTGTGCGTACAGCGGTTCGTCGACGAGCGGCGCACCCCGGTCGAGGACGCCTCGGTGGAGTGGAAGGACGGGGTGTCGCCCGCGATCGCGGTGGCCCGGCTGACCCTTCCCAGCCAGGACCTGAACACCGCCGAGGCCCGCGCGGTCGCCCGCCGGATCGAGGACCTCACCTTCAACCCCTGGTACACCACGGACGAGTTCCGTCCGCTCGGCAACATCAACCGGGCCCGGAAGGCCGCCTACCAGGCGGCGAGCGCGCACCGGCTCGGGTTGAAGTTCGTCACCGAGGAGCCCCTGCGCAACCGCGTCCTGGGCCGACCGATGGAAACGGCCTTCGCGCTGCTGAACCGGTATGTCCCCTGGCACCGGCTGCCCTTGCAGCTGAGCCTGCTCAACCTGGTGTTCCTGCGCAAGGTGCTGCGCCGCCGCAACCTGATCGACACCGAGGTGCGCGAGGCACCGCCGACGGCCCAGCGGGTGCCGGCGCCGATCCCGGAGCAGCTGCGCGGCGAGCGGTCGTACGACGGGACGTACAACGATCTGTCGGCCCCGAGGATGGGCGCGGTGGGTGCCGCATTCGGCCGCAACCTGAAGCCCGACTACCGACCCGACCTCTTCGACACCCCGAACCCGGTCACGGTCAGCCGGCAGCTGCTGTACCGCGAGAGCTTCGTGCCCGCGACCTCCCTCAACATCCTGGCCGCCGCCTGGATCCAGTTCCAGGTGCACGACTGGGTCAACCACCGCCGCCACAAGCCGGGTGAGCGCAGCGTCGAGGTGCCGCTGCCGCCCGGCAGCGGGCCCTGGCACAACACGCCCGGCGGGCCCGGCGAGAACGTGATGCGGTTCGCGGAGAACGAGGGCATCGAGGTGCCCGGCCGCCCGCCGATCCTGTTCGGCAACAACGCCTCCCACTGGTGGGACGGCTCGGAGGTGTACGGCGAGGACGAGCACACCGCCCGCTTCCTGCGCGAGGCCGACGGACGCGCCGAACTCCGCCTGGAGGACGGCCACCTGCCCGGCGGCGGCAACGGTCAGGTCCCGCTCACCGGCTTCAACGAGAGCTGGTGGATGGGCCTGAGCGCCATGCACACCCTCTTCGCCCGCGAGCACAACGCGGTGTGCGCCGCACTGCGCGCCGAGTACCCCGCGATGAGCGAGGAGCGCGTCTACCAGACCGCCCGGCTGGTGGTCTCCGCACTGATCGCGAAGATCCACACAGTGGAGTGGACGCCGGCGATCCTCGCCACCGAGGCGATCGACATCGCGCTGAAGACCAACTGGCAGGGCCCGCCGAAGAACTGGCTCAACCAACTGGGCCTGTGGCTGTTCGAGGCGCACTCGCTGACGGGCATCCCGAAGACCCTGCCGGACCACCACACGGCGCCGTACTCGCTGACGGAGGACTTCGTCACCGTCTACCGCATGCACCCGCTGGTCCCGGACGACTTCGAGCTGCGCGAGCACCACTTCGGGCAGCGCCTGGAGACGGTGGGCTTCCTGGACATCCAGGGCGGTGCGGCCGAGTCGCAGATCCGCAAGACGGGCCTCGCGAACACGCTCTACTCCTTCGGCATCGCCCACCCGGGCGCGATCACCCTGCACAACTACCCTCGTGCGCTCCAGCAGTTCGAGCGGGACGGCGAGATCATCGACCTGTCGGTGGTGGACCTCGTACGCACCCGCCGTCGTGGCGTGCCGCGCTACAACGACTTCCGCGAGGGCCTGCACAAGCAGCGCATCCGCTCCTTCGAGGAGCTCACGGAGAACGCCGAGACCCTGGCGCGCCTCAAGGACGTCTACCGCTCGGTCGACGAGATCGACACGGTGGTGGGCCTGTTCGGGGAGAACCCGCCGACCGGGTTCGGCTTCAGCGACACGGCGTTCCGCATCTTCATCCTCATGGCGAGCAGGCGCCTGCAGTCCGACCGTTTCCTCAACGTCGACTACCGGCCCGAGGTGTACACACCGCTGGGCATCGACTGGGTGGAGCGGGGCGGCATGAACTCCGTCATCCTGCGGCACTGCCCGGAGCTGGCGGCGCTGCTGCCGCGCGGCGCGAGCGCGTTCGCGCCGTGGCGTACGGTGCGGGCGACCGCCGACGGGGACATGCACGGAGGCCGTGAATGAGCACGGTCCACGGTCACCCGGGGCTGGCCGACCTGTTCGGCCGGCCCCTGCTGGACACGGTCTGGCACCGGCGCACCCACCGCGTCAGCCGCGGCGCCTCGGTGCCGGCCGGGTCGATGAGCTACCACTCCCCGCACACCCGGCGGCCCTTGTCGGAGCTGGAGGAGGCGGTGCTGATCGCGATCACCGGCTGTACGGGCCTCACCATGCCCGACCGCCCCTTCGAGGACCCCCGCGACGGCAAACCCATCATGTCCAAGCCCAACCTGACCATGGCGGGCCGCACCGCGGGCAGCCCCGACAACGCTCAGGGCACCCACTTCTTCATGATCAACGACACGGGGACCTACTACCTGCGGAAGCTGCCACCTGCACCCCAAGAGCCCTTCGAGGCCGAGACGTTGGCGGCACGGGCGGCCCGGTCCAAGGTGAAGGTCCTCGACCACCGGCTCGACGTGCCGCAGAACAAGCGGGACTTCCCGGCCTACCTGGACTCGAACCGCTTCCTGTCCAACCTCGCCGGAACGACGGTGTTCTTCCCGGTCGTCGATCTCTCCCACCAGTACATCAACGCCTTGATGTACCTGCTCACCCAGCCGGACGGGGCGCGCCCCACGCTGGTGGACGACCGCAACTTCTACCGTCCCGCCGGCGTGAAGAAATGGGTCAGGAACGGCTTCCTCAACGGAGATCTGAAGCTCCCGCTCGGCGCACTCGGCCCGATGCGCACCCAGATCGAGGCGGACCTGCTGCTGCAGAACCTCATGCTCACGGCGGAGGCGATGGGCCTCGGCGCCTGGATCCACGCGTCGATCAACCCGCAAATAGCCCTGGGAGACCCGAAGTTCTCGCGGGCGTACGGCAGGATGCTCGGCTTCACCTTCGTCACCCCACGCTGGCGGCTCGCGGACCTGTGGCGCTGGCACGTACCGCTCCCTGCCTACGCGACCCTGCGTTCGCACCCGGTGGGGCTCACTTCCCCGGACGGCGAGGCACTGATCGCGGCCGCCTGCCCGCCCGCGCACAAGTCGATGTCGGACGCGGTGGATTCGGTGATCGGCGCGAAGTTCGGCACCGGCGGCATCTACACCGACAAGGACGTCTTCACCCGCATCTACAAGGAGGACTACGGCCAGCGCTATCTCGCGGAGGCGAGCGAGTACGAGGAGCGGGTGATCGACTGCGCCCGCGACATCTGCGAGTACGTCATCCGCACGCACCGCAGGTTCCCGGCGCACACGGACGCCATCCACGTCCCGGGCATCTGGCTGCAGGCCCACCATGTGGAACGGGAGTACTACGAGCGGTACTTCATGAACGGACTGACCGACACCCACCGACGGCACGCGGAGCTCTGGGATTAGAGTCCCGCTCTGTGGAGATCAACGATCTGACGCCGGCCGAGCAGCAGGTGTGGCGGGCGTTCTCGACGGGGGCGACGGTCGACTTCCGGGAGGGGGACGACGAGGACACGGCGGAGGGCGCGCAGTGGGGGCCCGAACGGAGCATCAGAGCAACGGTGTTGCGGGCTCTGCTCCTCAACGGCCCCCGAGTGCCGGGGGAAGTGGCCGCGCTCAAGGTCAAGGGGGCGCGGGTCACCGGCATCCTGGACCTGAGACACGCGACCGTCGACAGCATCGTCCATCTGAGCCACTGCCACTTCGCGGACGCCCCGGACCTCTCCGGCGCCCACCTGCCCTACCTGAACCTGCGTGACTCCGTGCTGCCGGGCCTGATGATCGCGCGGGCCCGCGTGGACGGCAGCGTCCGGCTGACCCGGTGCCGGTTCACGGGGGTCGTGCACCTGGGCGGATCGCACATCTCCGGGGTGCTGTTCCTCGAACGGGCCGAGTTCGCCGCCGTGCCGGAGACCGGGCCGGTCCTGAAGCTCAGCCACGTCACCATCGAGGACGACCTGTGCGCCCCCGGGCTGCGCACCCACGGCGAGATACGACTCGACGGCGCCGCCGTCGCCGGATCGGTCGACCTGAGCGACGCCCGGCTGCACCACCCCGGCAACGCCGTCCTCGACGCCCAGACCCTCGTCGTCGAAGGCGACCTCCTGATACGGCATGTGGAGGCAACAGGCTGGATCGGCCTGCGCGGCGCCCGCATCGCGGGCCGCTTCGACCTGTCGTACTCCCGCCTGTCGCACCCGGACGACTCGGCCCTGCGGGCGAGCAGCTGCACCATCGGCGAACTCTGGCTGCGCAAGGGCCCGCCCTTGCAAGGACGGCTCAACCTGCGCCGCGCCCAGGTGGACGTCCTGTTCCTGGAACCGGAGGTGGTGCCCGACGAGGTCTATCTGAGCAACCTCGTGTACACCACACTCACCCCCCACGAACCCGCCGAACGCCGCATCCCCATGCTCGAACGCGATGCCGAGGGCTATGTCCCCCACGCCTAAGAGCAGTTGGCCACCGCCTACCGCCGCGTCGGCGACGACCACGCCGCCCGCCTGGTCCAGCTCGCCAAGCAGCGCCGCCTGCGCTCCACCCGCGCCTGGTACGGCCGCCTCTGGGGCTATGTCCAGGACGCCACCGTCGGCTACGGCTTCCGCCCGCTGCGCGCCGCCGTATGGCTCCTGTCGCTCCTCGCCATCGGCTCGACCGCCTACGCCCTGCACCGCCCCCACGCCCTCAAGGCGTCGGAGGCCCCGCACTTCAACCCGGTCTTCTACACCCTCGACCTGCTGCTCCCGGTGATCTCCTTCGGCCAGGAGGACGCGTTCGCGCCGGACGGCGGATACCAGTACCTCGCCTACGCCCTGATCATCACCGGCTGGATCCTGGCCACGACGGTCGTCACCGGCGTGACCAGAACCGTCAGCCGCCAGTGAGCCGCCGCGCGGCATGCTGGGCGGCCAGGCGCACGGGCGCGTTCTGGGCGCCGTACCCCCGGTATCCGCCGTCACGCTGGACGAGCTCGAAGAAGACCCGGCCCACGGTCCGCGTGTAGCAGTGCCGGAACTCCCCGTACCGGTCCCGGTCGTAGAGGATCCCGAGCTCGCGATACGTCTCCAGCTCCCCCTCGGCGAACTCGAACCGGGCCGCCAGGTCGTCGTAGTAGTTCGCGGGCATCGCCAGCAGCAGCCCGCCCGCCTCGCGGAAGCGGCGCGCCGCGGCCACCACGTCGTCCGTCGCCAGCGCGATGTGCTGGGCGTGGACCGTGTCGTCGGCGGGCGCGGCGCCGACGGACAGGGCGATACGCACGCCGCCGTCGGCGGCGGTGACGGCACGGCTGCGCAACAGGCCGTACGGGTCGGCCACGTCCACGCTCTCCTGGGCGGACAGGCCGAGCACGCTGCGGTGGAAGAGGGTGGCCTCGTCGAAGTGGTGCCAGGGCTGGACGAGAGCGAGATGGTCGATGCGCCGCACGCCCAGGTCCTGCGGGGTGTGGTCGACATCCTCGAAGTCACCGCGCCAGTCGGGCAGTTCGGGCCGACCGGTCGCGCAGAAGAACAGCTCCGTGCCGTCCGGGGCCGCCACGGCGTCCAGCGGGGCGTCCTCGCTCGCCTGCCGGCGCGGCAGGACGGGCGCCAGCAGCGCCTCGGCGCGCCGCGCGGCGCCCGCCGGGTCCGGGGACTCCAGACCGATCGCGGCGAGCCCGGTGCCGTCCCGCCGGGCGGCGAGCCCGGTGTTGACGAGCACCCGGGCCTCCCCCGACTGCCACAGATCGACCGGTTTGCCGCGGTGCCGCGCGGTCCGGGAGAACCCCAGGGCCCCCAACACCTCGCTGACCGGCTCGGCATCGGGAGTGACCAGCTCGGCAAAGGCGACCCCCGTCGGGACCACGGGGGCGGGCAGCTCGGCCAGCCCCACCGCCTCCTGGAGGACCAGCAGGGACCGGTGTGCGTCCACGGCCGTCGGCCCGGCCTCGGCCTGCCGGAAGACGTCGTTGAAGACCTCGAGGGAGAGCGGCCCGGAATACCCCGTGCGCAGCACATGCCGCACGAGCCCGGCGACGTCGAAGCCGCCCTGGCCCGGGAAGCAGCGGTAGTGACGACTCCACTGCAGGACGTCCATCGCGAGCAGCGGAGCATCCGCGAGCTGCAGGAAGAAGATCTTCTCGCCGGGGATGTCCTCGATGCCCTTGGGATCGGCCCCGCGGGAAAGAATGTGAAAGCTGTCGAGACAGGTACCGAGCGCGGGATGGTCCGCGGTCTCGACGACGTGCCAGGCATGGTCGTACGTACTGACGTACCGCCCCCAGGCAAGCGCTTCGTAGGCGACACGGATGCCGAAGTCCTGTGCCAGGTCGGCGAGCCGGCTCAACTGCTCGGCCGCGAGGGCGTCGTCGTCGACGGCGAGCGGCGAGACGCTGGAGCAGACAAGTACCGTGTCCGCACCGAGCCGCCGCATGAGCTCGAACTTGTGCCGGGCCCGACGTAGATTGCGCGCGAACTCGTCCTCGGGTACGGCCTCGATGTCCCGCATCGGCTGATAGAGGTCGATGGTGAGCCCGAGGTCGGCACAGCGCGCCCGGATCTCTTCCGGGTTGAGGGGGCTGGCAAGCAGATCGTTCTCAAAGATCTCAACGCCGTCGAACCCGGCCCGTGAGGCAGCCGTGAGCTTCTCGGTCAGGGAGCCACTGAGCGAGACGGTGGCAATGGACGTATGCATGACCCTGCTCCTTCAAACTGCCGGTACTTGCAGCGCCCCTTCAGGGGCGCGGGGCTGTGTTCGACGTGCGGCTACCGCCGCGTGGGCGCGAGCAACCACAACGAACCCGCACCCGTCACACGGCCTCACCGACCGAGCTCCCCACAGCAAACTCCGCGAAGTCGACCAGCATCCGCCCACTGTCGGGCTCCCGGCCGGTGAACAACCGCAACGCGTCGGCAGCCTGGAAAACAGCCATCCCACCCCCATCCAAGGTGGCGCAGCCAACCGCCCGCGCGGCCCGCAGCAACTCCGTCTCCAACGGCCGATAGACAACCTCGGCAACCCACAGCCCCGGATGAAGCAGCTCCGCAGGGAACGGCAGCCCAGGGTGCGCGGCCATCCCGGTAGGCGTGGCGTGCACCACCCCGTCGGCCGAGCCGAGCAGCCGATCGAGCTGATCGGGAGTGCCGGCGGCCGCCCGGCCGGCACCGAAGTGCCGGTTCAGACCGTCGGCAAGATCCGCGGCCCGATCGGCCAACGCATCGACGACGGTGACTCGCTCGGCGCCCAGCGTGAGGGTGGCGTGCGCAACGGCCGCGCCCGCCCCACCGGCACCGAGCTGCACCACCCGCTCCAGCGAAGCGTCCGGCAGCCCCCGCGCGAACGAGGCCGCGAAACCGGTGACGTCCGTGTTGTGACCGATCGCGCGGCCGTCCTCGAAGACGACGGTGTTGACCGCCCCCAACGCCTCGGCCTGCGGAGCAAGCTCGTCCAGGTGCTCGATCACCAGCTGCTTGCACGGGTGCGTGATGTTCAGCCCGTGGAAGCCGAGGTCCCGGGCGGCCCGCACCAGGTCGCCGACGGCCTGCGGCGGCACGCCGAGGGTGTCGATGTCGATGAGCCGGTACAGATAGCGCAGGCCCTGCCGGTCCGCCTCCCGCTCGTGCAGCGCCGGGCTGAGCGACGGGCCGATGCCGGAACCGATCAGTCCGACGAGATACGAGTCCTTGGCCACGGGGCCTCCTGAGCCGAACGCTAATGTACGAACTAGTACGTTAGCTATATCAGCCCGGCAGTCGTCTGGGAAGACCTCGCCCGGCGCCACCCGGCCCGCCTTCTAGAATCTGCGGCACTGGCCGTACTCCCGAAGGAACCCGATGACCAGCGTCGACGAACCGGCACGACCCAACGGGCGGATCCGCGACGCCGCCCGCACCCAGGCCGAGATCCTCGACGTGGCGACCCAGGAGTTCGCGCGGGCGGGTTACGACGGCGCCCGGGTCGACGAGATCGCCGCCCGCACCCGCACCACCAAGCGGATGATCTACTACTACTTCGGCGGCAAGGAACAGCTGTTCACGGCCGTCCTGGAGCGGGCGTACGGCGTGATCCGGGAGGCCGAGCAGAAGCTGGACGTGGAGCACCTGGACCCGGTCGCGGCCATCCGGCGCCTGGCCGAGCTGACGTTCGACCACCACGAGCAGCACCCGGACTTCATCCGCCTGGTCAGCATCGAGAACATCCACGGCGCCGAGCACATCGCCGCCTCCGAGAAGCTGGGCAGGATCGGCTCCCCCGCGCTCGACGTGATCCGCCGCATCCTGGCCGCCGGGCAGGAGTCGGGCCTGTTCACGGCCGATGTCGACGCGGTCGACCTGCACGCGATGATCAGTTCCTTCTGCTTCTTCCGGGTCTCCAACCGGCACACGTTCGGCGCCCTGTTCGGCCGCGACCTGGTCGACCCGGCCCAGCGCGAGCACTACCGCACGATGCTGGGCGACATGGTGATCGCCTACCTGACGGCGGACCGCGCGGCGGACTGATCACGCCGGTCACGCGCACAGCGGCAAGATCCTTCGGCACCACCCCTTGACACCCGGGAAACGTGGGCGCAACATCCGTAGCCAACCCGCTACTAACTATCCAGTGGGTTAATTAGTCGGGTAGCACCCGTCGCGGCCGTCCCGCCACCCCAGGGATCCGGCACTTCTCCCCCGCCGCTCACTCCGCATACGTTGGAGTTCCCTCGAAGGAGCAAGCCGTGTCCGTCCCCGCCGAAGCCGTCGGGCAGCCGAAAAAGGCGGCCGCCGCCGCCTGGATCGGCAGCGCCCTCGAGTACTACGACTTCTTCATCTACGGCAGCGCGGCCGCGCTGATCTTCCCGAAGGTCTTCTTCGACGAGTCCGACCCGGCCACCGCGACCCTGCTGTCCCTGGCCACGTTCGGTGTCGCGTACGCGGCCCGCCCGATCGGCGCGCTCTTCCTCGGCCACTTCGGTGACCGTGTCGGCCGTAAGAAGATCATGGTCTTCACGCTGATCCTGATGGGCCTGTCGACCTTCCTCATCGGCTGTCTGCCCACCCGCGCCCAGGTCGGCACGCTCGCCCCGGTCCTGCTGGTCGCCTGCCGCGTCCTGCAGGGCATCTCGGCGGCGGGCGAGCAGGCCAGCGCGAACTCGATGACCCTGGAACACGCGCCGCCGAACAGGCGCGGCTTCTTCACCAGCTTCACCCTCAGCGGCACACAGGGCGGCCAGCTCATCGCCACCCTGGTCTTCATCCCGGTGGCCGCGCTCCCGGAGGACCAGCTGCTGGCGTGGGGCTGGCGGGTTCCGTTCTGGGCGAGCATCGTGGTCGCCGTCGCCGGCTACGTCATCCGCCGCAAGCTCCAGGAGACGCCGGCCTTCGCGAAGCAGGCGGCCGGCGAGGGTGTCGTGAAGCTGCCGCTTGCGGTGCTGCTGCGCGAGCACTGGGTGGACGTGCTGCGGGTGATCGGCGGCGCGATCATCGCCTCGGTCTCCACGATCTTCACGGTCTGGGCCCTCGCCTACGCCACCAGCGACTCCGTCGGCATGTCCCGCTCCTCCATGCTGTGGGTGGGCGCGCTCGCCAACCTGGTGGCTCTCGCCGCGATCCCCCTGTGGGCCACCCTCTCGGACCGCATCGGCCGCCGACCCGTGTTCCTGATCGGCGCGGCGGGCAGCGCGCTCGCCATGTTCGGCTACCTGTGGGCGATCTCCACGGGCAACTACCCCCTGACCCTGGTCCTGGGCATCGTCGCCTTCGGCATCGTCTACAGCGCCGCGAACGGCGTCTGGCCCTCCTTCTACGGCGAGATGTTCTCCACCCGGGTGCGCCTGTCCGGCATGGCGATCGGCACCCAGCTCGGCTTCGCCGTGGCCGGCTTCGCGGTCACGTTCGCCGCGCAGATCGCGGGCCCCGACGGCAACGACTGGTCCTCGGTCGCCCTGTTCACCGCGGCCCTCTGCGTCCCGCCGGTCATCACCGGCCTCTCGGCCCGCGAGACCCACAAGACCCCGACGGAGCACCTCGGCGGGCGAACCGCCGAAGGCGCGTCACAGCCCGAGACGGTCACCGCCTGACGCCCCCCACACACCCCCGGGCCCCGGCCACCACCCTGGCTCCGGCACCCGGGGGTTCCACCCTGCCCACCCCACGCTCCCGGCCACTTCGGCCATCCCCCCGGGGGCGTGACTCCCCCCGCCGGGCCCGCGCGAACGCCACCGCGCAGGTCTTCCGCCCCGGGTCAGGGCCGGCCGAGCTGTCGGCCTCCGCCGGGACGTGTGCCGCCAGGGAGGCGACCTCTTCCGCCATTGCCTCCGGCCTCTCGGGGATCCACCGTCGGCCGCAGATCTCGTACGCGCCGGGCCATGGCAGCAGCGCGGCTACGGGGCCGGAGGTCGGCCTTCCGGCCATGCTCTCAGGGCACATCGCTCCGCGGCCGCGAGGCTGTCCGGGGCCCTAGGCTCGCGGGTGCCGCGGCTCGTAGAGGCCGACCTCGCCGCCGCCCGGTAGCCGGAAGCCGGTCACCCGGCCCCAGCGGGCCTCCTCCAGGGGCCGCGTGAACTTCACGCCCCTCTCGGTGAGTTCGGCCGTCGTCGCGTCGAGGTCGTCGCACATCAGCATCAGTTCGTGCGACGGCTCGCCCTCGGCCGGGTGGAAGGCGACCTCGGCGGGCGGCGCCCTGAAGATGAGCCAGCCGTGCCCGGCGTCGACGTGCGCCCAGCCGAGAATGTCCCGGAAGAAGGCCCGGTCCGCCTCGGCGTCGCGGGTGTAGATCACCACATGTGCACCATTGATCACGCGCGGAGGCTAGGTCCCCGGCCCGGGGCAGGGCAAGGGCGGCGCGCGGTCGGTCATGCGGGGGCCGCGGCCACGCAGAACTCGTTGCCCTCCGGGTCGGCCATGACGATGTGGTGTCCGTCGAACTCCGCCAGGACACTCCCGCCCGCCTTCACCAAGCGCTCGGACTCGGCCAGGATGCGGGCCCACCGCTCGTCGGGACTGCCGCCTCCCGGCACCCGGACGTCGATGTGGAGGCGGTTCTTCGCCGTCTTGGGCTCGGGTACCCCGAGGATGGACAGCCGGGGACCCACGCCATCGGGATCGCAGAGCCACGCACCGTCGTCCACCGATTCGTCGTCCGGCAGGTCGAACTGAGCGAGCCACTCCTCGCGGGTGATGAAGGGTGCGGGCGGCGGCTCGTCGACATAGCCGAGCGCCGTCCTCCAGAACCCGGCGAGGAGCTGTGCGTCCGCGCAGTCGAGCGTGAGATCGAAGGTGGCTGCCATGCAAGGACCGTACTGCGCACCACTGACAGAGGGACCGCGGCCGGAGCCTGATCAGGCGTTCGACCAGCCCCGCTCGCACAGCACCAGCCGGTAGCCGTCCGGGTCCTCGATCGTGACGCCCCACTGGTTCCAGTACGGATTGGGCGAC
Organism: Streptomyces sp. NPDC001137; assembly: GCF_040298885.1. Taxonomy (NCBI): domain Bacteria; kingdom Bacillati; phylum Actinomycetota; class Actinomycetes; order Kitasatosporales; family Streptomycetaceae; genus Streptomyces; species Streptomyces sp. NPDC001137. The sequence goes on along the minus strand of NZ_JBEPBA010000006.1, from coordinate 105,096 downwards.
GGCACCCGCTTGCCGCCGTGCTCCTCCAGCCGGTCCACCAGGTCTTCGGGCACCGGCCCGTCGACGTAGACGACGAGGAGGTCCTCCTCCGTGGGCTGCGGCTCGACGGGCCGCGCGGGTTCATGGACGAGTTCCAGATGCCAGCCCGCGTCCGGCCAACCGAGCATCAGCAGGTCGTGCTCGCCGGGTTCGGAACCGCCCTCGGCCCGCCACACCACACTCAGCCCGAGCCCCTGCGCCCAGAACCGCTCGGCGGCGGCGAGGTCCCGGGACGGGCGGGCGATACGGATGTGGCTGCGGTTGTCGACCGGCATCATGACCTCTTCCTGAGCTGCGGCATCCTTGCTCGCAGCCTAGTCAGTCCGTGATCTCGGAACCATCGGTCGTCCGCCCTGCACCCAGGGACTTAGGTCTCCACCCGCCCACTTGGGTCGGCCGCCGTGCGAAAGGCGCTGTTGAGGCATGGCGCGCACTGCGGTAATCATGAGGGACCTCCGCGCGCTCCGGCCGGTTTCAGGGGCGGCCGGAGTGCGCGGACCGACGTTGACACCTGGCGGACTCCATGTTCAGGACCTTCAGAGCCTTTTGACGGTCCGTGAAGAACTGCGGGGCGTGGGCAGGCAGGGCGGTGCGGTCCAGAGCCGGCACCTGGGGCACGTACGCCTGCGGCGAACTGCGCCCAGACCTGTGCCAGTTGAGGATCGCCCTGTTCGCGTTCGTGCACCAGGCGGGCCACGTCGTCGAGCCGGCCGGGGGTGGTGGGAGCCGTCACCTCGCCCACCGCGCCGATGGCGCCCAGCGAAACCGGATCCACCAGGCCGCGCTCTCCCCGTCTCCCGTTCTCCGCCGCTCGGCCTGTCCCTCGCGGTGATCAACCCTGGCCGCAGCGGGCGAACATGACAGGGCATCACCCGGCACGGGATCGCGAACCGCCGGGCGGGCTCGTGCGCTTTCAGCCCCGGTTGGCGCCCTTGGGAATGCCGTAAGTCCGCTCCACCTTCAGCCGCACCACCAGGCGTCGGTCGCGGACCATCGCGGCACGGTAGTCGTCCCAGTCCGGGTGCTCGCCCAGGACGTCGCGGTACAGGCGGATCAGCTCCTCCACCGTCTCGTCGTGCGGGTCCTTCGCGACGGGCGTGAGCTCGGCGGTGCCCTCGACGACGGTGTAGGCGCGGCGGTCGGGGGTGGACACGTGGTACGACGCCCGCGCGTCCCGGCGCAGATTGCGGGTCTTGGCCCGGTCGTCGGTGACGGAGATCCGGACGATGCCCTCGTCCGGGTAGTAGTGGTGGCTGACGTTCGACAGCTGGGGCCGGCCGTCGCGCTTGAGGGTGACCAGTACGCCGCCGCGCTCGTCGGAGAGCAGCTCGAGCAGTGTGTCGTGAGTCATACCCCGATCAACCAGCGGGACCGATCTACGCATTCCCCATCACCCATCCCAGAGTAGACACTGTCTACGTCCGGCTGGTAGACAGTGTCTATGGATGCGTCGGAGAGTGGACTACGGGACCGGCTGGTCGATGTCGGCGTGGATCTGGTCGCAAGCGAAGGTGCGCAGGCGCTGACCCTGCGGGAGATCGCGCGCCGGGCGGGCGTCTCGCACGGCGCGCCCCGCCGCTACTTCCCCACCCACCTGGAGCTGCTGTCCGCCATCGCTCGCCGAGGCTTCGCCGAACTGGCCGGGCGGGCCTCGGCTGCGACCGGCGACGGCACGGCACCCCCACGCGAGCAGCTGGCGGCCCTGGGACGGGCCTACCTGGAGTTCGCCCTCGACAGCCGCGGCATGTACGAGTTGATGTTCCGTCATGATCTGCTGGCGAGCGGCCACTTGGGGCTGCGTGACACCAGCCTGCCGCTGTTCGGGCGTCTGGTGGAGCTGGTCGGGCGGATCCGGCCCGATGCGGACGCCCGGGTCGTCGCGGGCGCGCTGTGGGCGAACCTGCACGGCATCGCCCAGCTGTGGGGCTGGGGCAGCCTCCAACTCGCCACGGGCACCGACGACTTCGCACCTCTGCTGCGGTCGGCCCTGGATGCGCACCTGGGCGACGGCGCATGAGCGGGCACCGCGCGCTGACACTGGCGTGCAGCGTGGTCGGGGCGGTGATCGTCACCCTGGACGGCACGGTCCTCACCGTCGCGCAGCCCACCCTGCAACGCGACCTGGGCGCGTCCTTCGCACAGGTCCAGTGGACCAGCACCGGCTATCTCATCGCGGTGGCGGGCCTGCTGGTGTTCTCCGGGCGCCTCGGCGACCGGTACGGGCATCAACGTCTCTTCGCCCTGGGAATGCTGGGCTTCGGGGCGACGTCGGCGGGCATCGGTCTGGCACCCGGGGTCGGCTGGGTGATCGGCCTGCGGGTCCTGCAAGGTGTGTTCGGGGCGCTGCTGCAACCCGCCACACTGGGGATGCTGCGGGCCGCGTTCCCGCCGGACCGGCTGCGGATGCCGATCGCCGTGCGGACCGGCGCGATCGGGGTGGCGGCCGCGGCGGGGCCCGTGCTGGGCGGAGCGCTGGTGGCCGGGCCGGGCTGGCGGGCGGTGTTCTTCGTCAACGTCGTACCGGCACTCGTCTTCGGCCTGCTCGGGCTGACACTGCGCGGTGCGCGTCCCCGGCAGTCCTCCGTCCGCCTGGACGTGCCCGGCGCGGTCCTGCTCGCGGTGACCCTGGCCTGTCTGGTCCACGCCCTGGTCGCGCTGCCGGACGGCGGATGGACGACGGGGAGCGCGCTCGGGCTGGTGTCGGCCGTGGTCGCGGGTGTCGCCTTCGTACGGCATGAGCGGCGGACCGCGAGCCCTCTGGTGCCGCCGGACATCGCGGGCTCGGCGGCCGTCGGTTCCGCGCTCGGCATCCTGGTCGCCGCGTCTGCCGCCCTGAACGGCACCCTTTTCGTCGCCACCTTCCTGCTCCAGGACACGCTCGGTCTCGACCCGGTGCACATGGCCCTGCTCAGCCTGCCCCTCGCGGCACTGATGATCGTCGCCGCGCCGGGGTGCGCCGTGCTGCTGCGCCGGGCCGGGGCCCGCCGTACGGCCATGACCGCGATGGCCGTCCTGGCCGCCGGGATCCTGATGCTGGACCGGGCCTCGGGCACGGTCGGCTTCTGCACCGGGTTCGCGCTGGTGGGGGCGGGGTTCGGCACGGTGATGGTGGCGGCCACCCATGTCGTCGTACGCCAGGCCGCCGTCGGGTCGGCCGGGGTGGCGGGCGGCTTGCAGCAGACCGCGATGAACGTCGGCCCGGTGCTGGGCGTGGCCGCAGCGACGACGCTGCTGGGGCTCGGCCACGGGCATGGGCTGCCGCTGGTCGTCCTCGCCGTGGTGGCCATGGCGGGGGCGGTGGCGGGCCGCGCGCTGCCGGAACGTTCCACCGAAACGATCAATCATGGTCAACAGGGGGCCATCACCGGTGTTCCTGAGCGACGATGAGACCAGGCAGAACAGGCAAGGTCCGCTGCGGCTCCGCGCCCCTGTAGGGGCGCGGGGAACTGCGCGACCAGCCACGATGGTGCCGCAGAGGGCAGACGGTCTGTCGCGGCACTCACAGCAGAGCGCACAGCGCGCCCGGAGGAGAGCAATGGCACAGCTGCGACAAGAGGTCGACCCGGGTGAGGCCGGGCTGGACGCCAAGGCGCTGGACCGCCTCGACCAGCACTTCGCCCACTACGTCGACGAGGGACGCCTGCCCGGCTACCTGGTGGCCGTGGCCCGCGGCGGACGCGTCGCCCACCTCACCACCCACGGCCTGCGCGACATCGCGGCGGGGCTGCCCGTCGAGGCGGACACCCTGTGGCGGATCTACTCCATGACCAAACCGGTCACCTCGGTCGCCGCGCTGATACTGGTGGAGCAGGGCCGTCTGTCGCTCGACGACCCGGTCGCCCGCCACCTCCCGGCCTTCGCCGACCCCCAGGTCTACGAGAGCGGATCCGGCTCCGAGGTCCGGACCCGCCCGGCCGCCCAGGCCCCGTTGATCCGGCATCTGTTGACCCACACCGCGGGTCTGACCTTCGCCTTCTACCACCAGCACCCCGTCGACGCCCTCTACCGCGAGGCGGGCCTCGATTCGGCCGTACTGCCGGGCTCGGACCTGGCCGGGACCGTCGAGGCGTACGCGCGCCTGCCACTGCAGTTCGAGCCGGGCACCGAGTGGAACTACTCGGTCGCCACCAATGTGCTCGGCAGGGTGATCGAGGTCGTGTCCGGGCAGCCGCTCGACGTCTTCTTCGCCGAGCGCGTCCTCGGCCCGCTCGGCATGACCGACGCCGGGTTCTGCGTCACCGACGAACAGGCGCCGAGGCTCTCCGAGTTGTACGGCGAGACCGACACCGGCGGCATCGAGCCGATCGCCGGGCTGCCGCTGCGCGGGCGGCCCCGCTTCCTGTCCGGCAGCGGCGGGCTGGTGGCCTCCGCGTACGACGTGCACCGCTTCATGGAGCTGCTGCGCCGCCGCGGCGAGCTCGACGGCGTCCGCCTCCTGTCCCCCGAGACGGTGGGCCTGATGACCAGCAACCAGCTGCCCGGCGGAGCCGACCTGCGCGCCTTCGGCAGCCGCCCGGCCCACGACGAGCCCGGCAACGACGGCGTGGGCTTCGGCCTCGGCGTCTCCGTCGTCATCGACCCCGACCGCACCCAGGCGCCTTCCGGCCCGGGCACGTTCGGCTGGAGCGGGGTGGCGACGACGACCTTCTGGGTGGACCCCAGCCGCGATCTGACCGTGCAGTTCATGACACAGGTCCGGCCGAAGTCGTCACTCAGGCTCTTCCCGGACCTCAAGCGGCTGGTCCACGAGGCGGTCGCGGACTGACCGCTCCCCGGGGGCGCGGACGGATCACCTCGCCGACGAGCGGGGTCGGCGAGGTGGTGCACGATCCTGCTCAGGACAGGTGGGCCACCGCGTCCAGATGCGGCAGGACGTGGTCGAGCCGCTCCCGCTTGGTGCGCAGATAGGTGATGTTGCTCTCGCACGGCGGGATCAGCAGCGGGACGGTCTCCGCCACCTCGATGCCGTGCCGCACCAACGCCTCCTGCTTGCGCGGGTTGTTGGACATCAGGCGCACCGAGTTCACGCCCAGGTCCTGAAGGATCTTGGCGGCGACGCCGTAGTCGCGGGCGTCCACCGGCAGCCCCAGCGCGAGGTTCGCCTCGACGGTGTCCAGGCCCTCCGCCTGCAGCGCCATCGCCCGCAGCTTGGCGAGCAGACCGATGCCGCGGCCCTCGTGGCCCCTCAAGTAGACGACTATGCCGCTGCCTTCGGCGACGACGGCCTTCAGCGCGGATTCGAGCTGGTCGCCGCATTCGCAGTGCTGGGAGCCGAACGCGTCGCCGGTCAGGCACTCGGAATGCAGCCGGGTGAGAACGCCGTCCGTGCCGATGTCACCGTGGACCAGGGCCACTTGCTCGTCGCCGCGATCGTGATCCATGTACCCCACTGCCCGGAATTGCCCGTACACCGTGGGCAGCGGGGCATTCACAATCCGTTCCACGCCCGTGCGCTGTGGGGACTTCTTGCCGAGGACGCCGATTTTATCTGTCATGATCTGATTCCTAAGCAGAGACGAAAGGCCGTGAAGAAATGAGTGGTTCGGGCGCGGGTACGGCGGCATACGGGCTGGTGCCGGCGGACACTACGGAAGAGGTACGGACCAGGGCGGCGGGTGTCTCAACGCAGGTCGCGGTCCTTCCGGTCGGGAGCTTCGAGCAGCACGGTCCGTTCCTTCCGCTGGCGACCGACACGCTCGTCGCCTGTGCCGTGGCCCGGGAGATCGCGGCGGCGTATCCGGTGCACCTGCTTCCGCCGGTGACGATCTCCTGCTCGCACGAGCATGCGGCCTGGCCCGGGACCGTCAGCATCTCCTCCGTGACCCTTCACGCGGTGGTATGTGACATCGCCCAGTCGCTGCGCCGCTCCGGCGTCGACGTCCTGGTGGTGGTCAACGGGCACGGCGGAAACTACGTACTGGGCAACGTCGTTCAGGAATCCTCCGCCCGCGGCGAGCGCATGGCACTGTTCCCGGCCGCGGAGGACTGGGAAGCGGCGCGGCAGCGGGCGGGGGTGACCACCTCGCTGCTGACCGACATGCACGCGGGAGAAATCGAGACCTCCATCCTTCTGCACGCTCACCCGGAATTGCTCCGCCCCGGTTATGAGACCTCCGATTTCGTCGCGGACGACCGGCGTCATCTGCTCACCCTCGGGATGTCCGGCTATACCGACTCGGGCGTCATCGGACGCCCTTCGCTCGGTTCCGCGGAAAAGGGGAAGGAACTGCTCGCAGCCCTGGCGGATTCCTTCGGAGCGTATTTCTCACTCCTCACCTCGGCGGACGATTCCGGCGCGGAAACCCGGGAAACGGGGGAAGCCGGCAGCGCGCGCGGATAGTTGGATTCGCGGGCGGGTTCCGGGGCTGCCGCGGCGGCCGCTGCGGAGCCTGCCCGCAGGCCCGTGTACCAGCGGGCGACGAGGACGGCGAGGCCGGGCAGGGCCGCCACGAAGCTGAGCACCCCGTACACCACGGAGACGGCCACACCGCTGCTCGCGCCCAGTCCGGCCGCTCCGAACGCCCAGGCGGCGACGCCCTCGCGGGGGCCGAAGCCGCCGACGTTCAGCGGCAGGCCCATCGCGATCAGCGCGAGGACCGCGAGCGGCAGCAGCGCGGCGACCGAGGCGCCGGAGCCGGCGACCCGCGCGGCCAGCACGAACATCGCGATGTGGCCGGCCAGGATCAGCACTGACGAGACGACTACACCCGGCCAGTTGCGGCGCGACAGCAGCCCCTCGCGCGCCTCGGCGAGCGTCGCGCGCAGCGCCCGCCCGCGGCGGGAGGGCGCCCGGTTCATCCGCAGCGCCACCATGACGGCGAGCGCGCCCACCACCGCGAGGCCGACCAGCGGCGCGAAGTGGCGGGTCTCCGCGAGCACGGGGGACGGCATCGTCAGCAGCACGGCCCCGCCGACGACGGTCAGCGCGACCTGCCCGGCGACCCGTTCGAGGACCACCGAGCGCACGCCGCGGCCCATGTCACCGGCGCTCTGCCCGTGCCGTACCGCCCGGTGCACATCGCCGAGGACACCGCCGGGCAGGGCCGCGTTCAGGAACAGTGCCCGGTAGTAGTCGGCGACGGCCTCCCCGAGCGGCAGCCGGATCTTCAGGCCCCGGGCCACCAGGGCCCAGCGCCAGGCGCTGAGCACGGTGGTGGCCACACCGATCAGGAGGGCCAGCACCAGCGTCGTCGTGTCGATCCGCCGCAGCCCGTCCAGCAGCACGCCAGTACCTAGGCGCCACAGCAGCGCCCCGAGGATGACGGCACCGGCGACCGTACCGAAGTGGGTCCGTACGGCACGGGAGTTGAGACGGGACACCAGGGCACGCCACCGGGGCGTCCGCGCGGCGGCCGACTCGGGCCGGGCCGCGGAGACGATCACGCCGATACGTGCCTCGGAGACGGCGGGACCCACGGGTGCGGCGGACGCGAGTACATCCACCCGCGTCCGCAGCGCCGCATCCCGGGCGGCGAGGCAGGGCGCGCCGTCCGCCCATACCTCGACCGCGACGGAGGCGGCACCGCCGGCCGCACCCGCCGCCGCTGCCGGGCGGACGGCGCATTCGGTTCGCGTCTCCAGGCCGGCTCGCACCACGTGTGCCCGTACCGTCTCGATGCTCATGCCGCGCCGCCCGTCGGCCGCGACAGTGCCAGCAGGTCGCTGTGGTGGACCACGACGTGGAGTTCGCCCGCCTCGCAGGCGGCCAGGCGGTCGCGCAGATACCGTTCTGCACGGGCCTTCAGCTCGGGGCGTTCCTCCACGGCCGCGCCCACCCAGCCGCGCAGCCACTGGGCCGTCAGCGCGGCCTCGTCGGGGCCGAGGCGCCAGGGGCTGGGGTTGACCCGTACCGTCGCGCCGCGTTCCGAGAAGGCCTCGCAGGCCACCGTGATCGCGTCCGGGCCGAGCAGGTCGCCACGGCGCTGGTGCGCGTTGAACGCCTCGGTGATCTCCTCGTCCATCGGGTCGGACGGGGTGAGTTCGACGCGTCCGGCCACCGAGAGCGTCAGCAGGGCGGGGCAGCCGGCCCCGGTGCAGGCGGCGGCGAGGGTCTCGATCTCCTCGCGGGTGAGGACGTCGAGGAGGGCGGAGGCCGTCACCAGCGAGGCGCCGGCGAGTGCGTCCGGGGTGAGCCGGGCGACGTCGCCGCGGCGTGTCTCCACGGTGACCCTGCTGCCGTCGGCGGCGGAGCGCGGGGAGGCGACGGCCGCGAAGTGCAGCAGGTACGGGTCGCGGTCGTGCAGGACCCAGTGCTGGGCGCCGTCCAGACGGGGTGCGAGCCAGCGGCCCATCGAGCCGGTGCCGCAGCCCAGGTCGTGGATGACCAGCCCGGCCTTGCCCGGCAGATTGGCCAGCCGGATCCGCAGCGGGTCGAGCAGGTCGTGCGCCCGTCCGGCGGCGTCGGCGGGTTCGCGCAGCTCCAGCCACTCGGGCGCGTAGCGAGGCGGCTCCTCGGGCCCGGTGTCCCGTAGCCGCACGGTGGCGCGCTCGCCGGGGCGCGGGGCGGGGCCGGCGCCGGGGATCACGGAGTCATCCGTCTCGGAGTCGCCCCGCGGTCCGGGCTGCGCCGGAATCTTCTCGCTGATCTGTGCCGTCCTGTTCATGCCGCCCTCCTGGGCTCGCTCGGCAGCCGGCCCAGTACTCCGGCAAGGCTTCGGGCCGTGGTCGCCCATCCGTCCAGGGCGGCCCGCCGGCCCCGGGCGGCGGCCTTCAGCCGGCGCCGTACGTCGGCCTCGCCGAACCAGCCGCGCAGTTCGGCGGCGAGGGCGGCGGGGTCCTCCGGCGGCACGAGGATGCCGGGGACACCGCCGTCGGGCGCGCGTCCCACCGCCTCGGGGAGACCGCCGACATCCGTGGCCAGCACGGGGATGCCGCGCGCGAGGGCCTCCGTCACCGCCATGCCGTACGTCTCCGCGTACGAGGTGAGGACCATGAGGTCGGCGGCGTTGTAGCTGGCGTCGAGCTCGGCACCGGCCTGCGGGCCGGCAAGGTGGATGCGGTCCTCCAGACCGTGCTCCTTGATCAGCAGCCGCAGATGGGCGACGTACTCGGGGTCGTGCCCGAGTCCTCCGACGCACACACAGCTCCACGGCAGGTCGGCTGCCGCGGCCAGCGCCTGCACCAGCCGGTGCTGCCCCTTGCGCGGGGTCACCGACGCCACGCACAGCAGCCGGGAGACGCCGTCGGTGCCGGAGGCGAGAGGCGCGATGTCGGCGCCGGGGGCGGCGACGTGCACCCGCTCGGGGGCGAGGCCGTGGTGGGCGACGAGGCGGCGGACCGCCCAGTCGCTGGTGGCGATCACGGCGGGCACGGCCCGCAGCACGTCACGCTCCTTGGCGTCCAACTCGGCGGCCACGGCGGGCTCCAGGCCCCGCTCGTCGCCGAGCGGAAGGTGCACGAGGACCGCGAGGTTCAGCCGCTCCGTCTCCGGTACGACGATCTCGGGCACCCCACAGGCGACGATCCCGTCCAGCAGGACGACCGTCCCGTCCGGCAACTCCCGCAGGGTCCGCGCGAGTTCCGCACGGGCCGCCGCCCCCGGCCGGGGCCACTCGCCCGCCACGGCGTGCTTGTGCACCTGCCAGCCGAAGCCGGGCAGGTCCAGGCTGACGCGCCGGTCATAGGCGTTGCCGCCGCTCGGCGCGGCCGGGTCGTCGACGCCGCCCGGCATGACGAAGTGCACGGAGCGCAGGGACATGGGGATGATCTCGGCGTTCTTCAGGGCGGAGTGCTGCACGGGCACATAGCTGAGCGAGGGCATCTCCGCCTCCCCCGGCGCGTTCTCCACCTTCTCCAAGGTCACGTCGGTCACAGGGCACGCTCGTAACTCGCCCAGGCGATGTGCGACTCGTGCAGGGTCACCGAGATGCCCGCGATGCCCTTGGCGCCCTCGCCCAGCGCGCCCTTCTCGATCCGCTCGGCGAGCCGGTCGGCGATGACCTTGGCCAGGAACTCCGTGGAGGTGTTGACGCCGGCGAACTCGGGCTCGTTGTCGAGGTTGCGGTAGTTCAGCTCGCTGACGACGGCACCGAGTTCCTGGGTGGCGAGTCCGATGTCGACGACGATGTTGTCGTCGTCCAGCTGCTCGCGCCGGAACGTGGCGTCCACCAGGAACGTCGCTCCGTGCAGGCGCTGCGCGGGTCCGAAGACCTCGCCGCGGAAGCTGTGGGCGATCATGATGTGATCGCGGACGGTGACACTGAACAACGGACGACCCTCCAGGTGCGGCGCGTCTGGTCCTCCGGCCGTTGACCGCCGGAGGATGCCGTGTAGTACGGCTCTTCGCTTCCCCCCGTTCAGCCGAGTCTCACTCTTTTCTCAGGTCAGGCCGTTTCGGGGTACCTCACACGGTGACACAGGGCGGGAATCTCGCCGTCCGCCAGCCGGGGCATCACCTCCGGGAGCTCCTCGAACGCGCTTTCCCCTGTGATGAGTGCGTCGAGTGCCGGGTCGGCGAGCAGGTCGAGGGCGAGGGCGAGCCGGTCGGCGTAGCTGCGGTTCGCGCGGGCCGGGGAGACGGTGCCGACCTGGCTGCTGCGGATCGTCAGCCGCCGTGAGTGGAAGGCCTCGCCGAGCGGGAGGCTCACCTTCCGGTCGCCGTACCAGCTCAGTTCGACGACGGTGCCTTCGGCGGCCAGGAGTTCCAGGGCCCGTGCGAGGCCCTGTTCGGTGGCACTGGCGTGCACGACGAGGTCCCTTTCCCCGAGCGCGTCCTCGGGCAGCGCGAAGTCGACTCCGAGGGCCTCGGCGGTCTTGGCGCGGGCCGGGTCGGCGTCGACGAGTTGCACGCGTACGCCCGGGAAGCGGGCCAGCAGGGCGGCCACCGAGCAGCCGACCATGCCGCCGCCGACCACCGCGATCCGGTCGCCGACCAGCGGCGCGGCATCCCACAGGGCGTTCACTGCGGTCTCCACGGTCCCGGCGAGGACGGCCCGCTCGGCAGGAACGGTGTCCGGCACGACCGTAACGGCCGAGACCGGCACCACATACCGCGTCTGGTGCGGATACAGACAGAAAACCGTACGCCCGACCAGCTCCTCGGGCCCCTCCTCCACCCTGCCGACACTGAGGTAGCCATACTTCACGGGTGCGGGGAACTCGCCTTCCTGGAACGGCGCTCGCATGGCCGCGTGCTGACTCTCCGGAACGCCGCCGCGGAAGACGAGGGTCTCCGTGCCGCGGCTGACACCGGAGTAGAGCGAGCGCACCAGCACCTCGCCCTCCTCGGGTTCGGGCAGGTCGACGCTCCGGATCTCACCGAGACCCGGACGACTCAGCCAGAACGCGCGTGCGATGCGGTTCATCCGGCCTCCTCCTGAACGATCGGGAAGTTGTTCACGTACCGAGGTGTGCACAGGCCGCGCACAGTACGCGGCGTTGATCGACTTTGTCATTCGGCCGGAGGGTGTGCGGTGGCCCTGAACAACACTTACGACGCAAGGCTGGTCCAGCAGGAGACCGCTGTGGGAGCGGGCGTTCAGATCCTGTTGCTGGCCCTGCTCGGCACGGCGATCGGCATGGGGCCGGCGGGCTGGCTGACCGGCCTGGTCTTCGCCGTCGCCATGTGGGCGGTGCTCTCGCGGGCGCTGCACCGCACCCGGCCCCGCTCGTTCGGCCCGGCCAACCGCGTGACGCTCGGCCGGGCGACGCTGGTGGGCGGTGTGACGGCCCTGGTCGCGGACTCCTTCGAGAGCTCCCCGCCGGTCACCGCCCTCGTCGGTCTCACGGCGGTGGCCCTCATCCTGGACGGCGTCGACGGCAAGGTCGCCCGTGCCACCAACACGTCCACCCCCCTGGGCGCCCGCTTCGACATGGAGGTCGACGCGTTCCTGATCCTCGTGCTCAGCGTCTACGTCTCCATGCAGCTCGGCCCCTGGGTCCTGCTCATCGGCGGCATGCGCTACGCCTTCGTCGCCGCGGCCCGCGTCTGGCCGTGGCTGAACGCCTCCCTGCCGCCGAGCACGGCCCGCAAGACGGTCGCGGCCATGCAGGGCATCTGCCTCCTCCTGGCCGCCTCGGGCTACCTGCCCCCCATGGCCACCCTCGGGGTCGTCGTGCTGGCCCTGGGCTCGCTGATCTGGTCCTTCGGCCGCGACATCCTGTGGCTGCGGCGCACGTCCCGGGTCCGCGACGGCGAGGTGGAGGAGATGCTGGACCTGGAGTCGGAGCGCGAGCCGGTCACGTCGACGTCCTGAACAACGCCGGTTCGCGGCGCACAGGTCAGGAAGCAGCCCGGCAGCGCCCCCGCGAGGGGCGCGGGGAACTGCGCGACCAGCCACAACGGGCCGGCAGACAACCGACAACGCATCCCGGCTCTCACGGCGGAGCGCTGACGCGCTCGGCAACAACCCCACCGCAGCCGCGCTGACGGCACGGTGTGCAGGTAGACGGCGCGGCAGCCGCCGTCCGCGGCAGCGAACGCGAGCAGCTCGGCGAGGTGGCATTCAGCACGCCTTCTTGATCAGCGCCCGATCGCTCGCCGCCCGATCACCATCCGGCCCCGTCGATTTGACAGACCGTCGGAACCTGCCTAAAACCTAGCCACATGACATTCATTTTCAAAATGAGGTCGGCCCGGTAATGCGGGTCGCGTTCGTCGGCAAGGGCGGCAGCGGCAAGACCACCCTCTCCGCGCTCTTCACCCGTCATCTGGCCCGCTCCGGCGCGCCGGTGCTCGCCATCGACGGCGACATCAACCAGCACCTGGCCGCGTCGCTGGGACACGACGAAGACCATCTGGACGCCCCGCCCCTGGGCGCCCATCTGCCCGAGATCAAGGACTATCTGCGGGGCGCCAACCCGCGCATCGCCTCCCGCGAGGCGATGATCAAGACGACCCCGCCCGGCCGCGGCTCCCGCCTCCTGCGGCTCCTCGGCGACGACGAACTCCACACCCGCCATGTCCGGCGCGTGGGCGACGTGCCGCTGATGGTGACGGGCGAGTTCGACGAGAGCGACCTCGGGGTGGCCTGCTACCACTCCAAGCTCGGCGGCGTCGAGCTCTACCTCAACCACCTGGTCGACGGCCCCGGCGAGTACGTGGTCGTCGATATGACGGCGGGCGCGGACGCCTTCGCCTCGGGCCTGTTCACGCGGTTCGACATCACGTTCCTGGTGGCGGAACCGACCCGCAAGGGCGTCTCCGTCTACCGCCAGTACCGCGACCACGCCCGCGAGTTCGGGATCCGTATCGCCGTGATCGGCAACAAGGTGACGGGTGAGGACGACCTGCTGTTCCTCAAGGAGCAGGTGGGTGAGGACCTGTTGACCCACCTGGTCCACTCCCCCTGGGTGCGGGCGGCCGAACAGGGCCGCGCGGAGGGCGGGTTGGACGCCCTGGAGCCGCACAACCGCCACGCCCTGAACATCCTGCGCGAGACCGTCGACGCCCACCCCAGGGACTGGCCCGCCCTCCACCGCCACGCCGTCGAGTTCCACCTGCGCAATGCCCGCGCGTGGGCGGACGAGGCGACCGGCCTGGACCTGGCCGGCCAGGTGGACCCGGAGTTCGTACCGGGCCCGACGGCGCTCACCTGACCATCCCCCCGTGAAGCACATCCACCACCTCTTTGAACGGACGCCCCTTTTCATGTCTCTCGACGTCTCCCCGAAGCTCCTCGCCGAAGCCGAGTCCGGTGACATCCGCGAGGAGGACTTCGTGGACACGATCCGCACGTCCCTCCCGTACGCCTACGACCTGATCGCCTCCCTCGCCGGCGAACTCAAGGGCGGCACGGCGGAGTTCACCGACAACCACACCCCTCCGCCCTCCGAGCAGGAGCGCGGCCAGCTCCTGCGCGCCCTCGCCGGCGACGCCATCCGCGGCAGCCTGGAACGCCACTTCGGCGTGGAACTGGCCTTCCAGAACTGCCACCGGGTGGCGGCCTTCCGGCCGGGGGCACGGCACGGCGAGACGTACGGGCGGTTCACTTCGGTGCGGTCGCAGGTGCTGAACCAGTCACCGGAGTTCCGGGACTGCTGACCCGTTCCATGCCCTGCCGGCCGACTGGGCCAAAGGCCCCGGTCAGAGGACCTCTTCCTCCTCGGGGACGACGACCTGGTCGATCATGTACTGGATCTTCTCGGCCGGCAGGGCGACCGCCATGGCCCAGTAGTAGATGACGAGGCTGAAGACGGCGGTGGCGAGCATGTCCCACCACAGCGGGAACCACGGGTGCTTCAGTGGCCCGAAGTCGCTCAGGTAGACGATCAGGCCCATGCCGATCAGGTAGGCGGGCAGCCACTGCGCGGCCCGCAGGTCCAGCTGCGGGGTGATCGGGTTCATCTTGAACACGCGGTTGGCGACCAGGATGACGTAGCCGATGAGGATGGCGACGCCGAGCTTCCAGTCGGTCGTCCAGCCCGACCAGAGGATCAGCAGGTTGGCGACGATGAAGGCGAGCGGCGACATCCAGCTGCCGCCGGGCAGCCGGTAGGGGCGGTGGGCGTCGGGCAGCCGGTTGCGGAACACGCCGAAGGAGAGCGGGGCGCCCGCGTACATCAGCACGCTCGCGCTGGTGATCAGCCCGACCAGGGAGCGCCAGCTCGGGAAGGGCAGGAAGCAGATGCAGCCGATCACGAAGGCGGTGATCAGACCCACCCAGGGGACACCGCGCTCGTTGGTCTTCTCGAACCCGGACGGCACGTAGCCGTTGCGGCTGAGGCCGTAGGAGACCCGGGAGGAGCCGGTGATGTAGATCAGGCCGGTTCCGGCGGGGGAGACCACCGCGTCGAGATAGAGGATCGTGGCCAGCCAGCCCAGGCTAATGAGCGTGGCGACCTGGGCGAACGGTCCGCTCAGGGTGTTGAACGCGGAGTCGGCCCAGGTGTGGCCGATCTGGTTCGCGGGGAGTGCGGCGAGGAAGGCGACCTGCAGGAGGATGTAGATGATGATGCCGAGGATGATCGATCCGATCACCGCCCGCGGGATGTCCCGCTTGGGATGGGCACTCTCGCCGGCCAGCTGGTCGGCCTGCTCGAAGCCCAGCAGGGCGAAGATGATGCCGCTGGTGGAGACGGCGGACAGGATGCCCTTGGCGCCGTAGGGGTTGAATCCGTCGGCCGCGGTGAAGTTGCCCGTATGGAACGCGGCGATGGCGAAGACGAAGATCGTCAGCAACGGGACACCGACCTTCCACCAGGTCGCCGCGCTGTTGGTACGGGCCAGCAACCGGATGCTGAGGAAGTTGATCGCCGTGATGACCGCCATCAGTCCGACCGCGACGGCGATGCCGGACCCGGTCAGGACGTGCTCCCCGCCCTTGATCTTCTCCCAGCCGTGCGCCCAGGAATAGTGCTGACCGTAGGTGATCATGGCCAGGACCTCGATGGGTGCCACCGTGGCGGCCTGCAGCCAGGAGAACCAGCCGAAGGAGGCGCCGGCGGCGCCGCCGTAGGCGTAGTGCGGGAAGCGGGCGGTTCCGCCGGACACCGGATACATTCCGCCGAGCTCGGCGTGCACCAGGGCCAGGATGAGGATCGCCACGCCGCCGATGGCCCAGGAGATGATCGCCGCCGGCCCGGCCGCGGCCAGGGCACCCTGGGCGCCGAACAGCCACCCGGATCCGATGATCGATCCCTCCGAGGCCCAGATGAGGCCGACGAAGCCGATCTCGCGCTTCAGTCCTGGTCTGGTTCCCGCGCCGGGCGTCTTCTCCGATATGGCCATGACACACACCACCTCACAGGGTGATCCTCGTCACATTATCCTGCCACGTCGGCGCGCCTGCGACAGCCGCCCATGCGTACATGACTCGGCAAAATGCCCATGATCGGGCAATCCGCGCCTGTGCCGGACCCGGCTCCCGCGCCCGGTCCGACACAGGGGTCCCGTCTCAGGCCGCCCTGCGGATACGGCCCTGGTGGGCGCGGACGATTTCGGCGTAGCGGTGTCCGCTGCCCTTGATCGTCCGCACCTGCGTCCGGTAGTCCACATGCACCAGCCCGAACCGCTTGTCATAGCCGTACGCCCACTCGAAGTTGTCGAGCAGCGACCAGGCGAAGTAGCCGGCCAGCGGGGCGCCCTTGCGGACCGCCGAGGCGCAGGCCGCGAGGTGGCGTTCCAGGTAGTCCTGGCGCTCGGGGTCGTCGACGGTCCCGTCCGGGCGCACGACGTCCGGGTAGGCGGAGCCGTTCTCGGTGACGTACAGGCGCCGGGCGCCGTACTCCTCGGTGAGCCGGAGCAGAAGCGTCTCGATGCCGTTCGCGTCGATCTCCCAGTCCATGCCGGTGCGCGGGACGCCGATGCGGCGGACCGAATGCACATGGGGTGCGGGGGCCGAGGGGTCGTCGGCGACGGTCGCCGGCATGTAGTAGTTCAGGCCGTGCCAGTCGAGCGGTGCGGCGATCGTCGCCAAGTCGCCCTCCTGCTCGGGGAGTTCGACGCCGTACACCTCGCGCATGTCGGCCGGGAACCCGCGGCCGTACACCGGGTCCAGCCACCAGCGGTTGACGTGGCCGTCCTGCCGACGGGCGGCCCGCACGTCCTCCTCGCGGTCGGTGGCGGCGTGCACCGTGGAGAGGTTGGTGACGAGGCCGACCTGCGCGGACGGGGCCGCGGCCCGGATCGCTTCGGTGGCGAGGCCGTGGCCCAGGAGCAGGTGGTAGGAGGCGCGGACGGCGGCCGTCAGGTCGGTCAGGCCGGGGGCCATCCGGCCTTCCAGGTGGCCGATCCAGGCCGAGCACAGCGGCTCGTTGAGCGTGGCCCAGTGCGACACGCGGTCGCCGAGGCGTTCCGCCACCACCGAGGCGTACTCGGCGAAGGCCTGCGCGGTCTCCCGCTCGGGCCAGCCGCCGCGGTCCTGGAGGGTCTGCGGCAGGTCCCAGTGGTAGAGGGTGACGAACGGCGTGATGCCCGCCGCCAGCAGGCCGTCGATCAACTGGTCGTAGAAGGCGAGGCCCTTGGGGTTCACCGGTCCGTCCCCGCCCGGCATCACCCTCGGCCATGCGATCGACAACCGGTAGGCGTTCGTGCCCAGTCGGCGCATCAGGCCGATGTCCTCGCGCCAGCGGTGGTAGTGGTCGCACGCGATGTCGCCGTTGTCGTTGCCCGCGACCTTGCCGGGCGTGTGGGAGAAGGTGTCCCAGATCGACGGGGAGCGGCCGTCCTCCGTGACGGCGCCCTCGATCTGGTAGGCCGCTGTGGCCGTGCCCCACAGGAAGTCGGACGGGAAGGCGGCGAGGTCGATGCGGTCGGACACGGAAGTCCCTTCGGAATCGGTGGAGTCGGGTTCCCGACGGCTCACTTGACGGCTCCCGCCGTAAGACCGGCGACGAGATAGCGCTGCAACAGCAGGAACCCGGCCACCACGGGCACGCTGACGACCAGCGAGGCGGCCATGATCTGGTTCCAGTAGACGTCGTTGAGGGTGGAGTAGCCCTGGAGGCCGACGGCGAGCGTGCGGGTGGTGTCGTTGGTCATGACGGAGGCGAAGAGCACCTCGCCCCAGGCGGTCATGAAGGCGTAGACGGCGACGGCGACGATCCCGGGGATCGCGGCCGGCACGACGATCCGCAGCAGCGCGCCGAGCGGTCCGCAGCCGTCCACCAGCGCCGCCTCGTCCAGGTCGCGCGGCACCGAGTCGAAGTACCCGATCAGCATCCAGATGGAGAACGGGAGGGAGAAGGTGAGGTACGTGAGGATCAGGCCGCCGCGGGAGCCGAACAGGGCGATGCCGGTGGCGTTGCCGATGTTGACGTAGAGGAGGAACAGCGGGAGCAGGAAGAGGATGCCCGGGAACATCTGCGTGGACAGGACGGTGACCGTGAAGACGCGTTTGCCGCGGAAGTCGTAGCGGCTGACGGCGTAGGCGGCGAACACCGCGATCACCACCGAGCAGACGGTCGCCGTACCCGCCACGATGAGCGAGTTCACGAAGTAGCGCGCCAGCGGGACCGTCGACCAGATGTCGATGTACGGGCGGATCGTCAGACCGCTGGGCAGCCAGCGGAACTTGCCCGTGACGTCGGCGAGCGGCTTCAGCGAGCTGGACACCATGACGTACACCGGCACCAGGACGAAGCCGGTGAGCAGGGTGAGGAAGATCCGCCGGGACCAGAGAAAGGAACTCGGGGGTGCCATCGGGGACTTGAGCCTCTGGGTCTCAGACATCGGCCGTCCGCCGTCCGCGTGAGGTGAGTGCCAGATACACGCCCGTCACCAGCAGCAGGAAGAGCAGCAGCAGTACGGACATGGCGGAGCCGGTGCCGAAGTTCCAGGTGACGAAGGACGCCTGGTAGATGTGGACCGAGATGAGGTCCGCGGCCTCGGGCGCGGCCTTCCCGAACAGGACGTACGGCGTGTTGAAGTCGTTGAAGGTCCACAGGAAGAGAACCAGGACCAGGACCTGGTTCACGGGCCGCAGGGACGGCAGCGTGATGCGGCGGAGCTGCTGCCACATCCCGGCACCGTCCAGCGCCGCCGCCTCGTAGAGCTCGCGTGGGATGTTCTGCAGGCCGGCCATGACGATCAGGAAGGCGAACGGCCAGCCCTTCCACACCGACACGGTCAGCAGCGCGTAGAAGCTGTTGTCGCCGATCAGCCAGAAGGACGGCTTGTCGGTGAGGTGCAGCTGGTCGTGCAGGACGTGGTTCACCAGGCCGTTGTCGTGCTGGAACATGAACACCCAGGTGATCACCGCCGCGTACACCGGCAGGGCGTACGGCACCAGGAACAGCGCCCGCAGCAGACCGCGGCCGCGGAAGGTGTCCTGCATGAACACCGCGGCCGCCGTGCCGGTCAGCCAGCACAGGCCGACCGACAGCAGGGTGAAACCGACCGTGACGAAGAAGGAGTGCAGCAGTGCCTCGCCGACGGGGGCGTCGAAGTCCACCGACACCCTGTAGTTGCCGAGGCCGGACCAGGGCGCGGTGCCCCAGTCGCGGATGTAGAACTGCGTGAGCTCCTTGAAGCTCATCACGATGCCGATGACCATCGGCACGAGGTGGACGAGGAGTTCGAGGATCAGCGCGGGCAGCAGGAGCAGGTACGGAAGGCCGGTACGGCGGATCCGGCCGGGGCGGCGGCCACGCTGTTCGCGTGCCGCCGCCCCGGCTGAACTCCCGCTCACCGAGGGCTCCTTGAGAGCGGTGGTCGTCATCGGGCTCACTTCGCCGGCATCTGCTGCTGGGCCTTTTCGAGCGCCGCCTTCACCGAGCCTGCGGTCACCGCGCGCCCGGCCGCCGCGTCCGCGAACAGGTCCTTGACGGCCGTACCGACCGCCGTCTCGAACTGCGACTCGTCGGCGACCTGCGGCAGCGCGGCGGCGCTCGTCGCGAGCGTCTGCTTCAGCACGGAATTGGACGCGCTGTTGAACGCGGCATCCGACTGGGCGGTCTTCACGGGCGGGATGGAGCTGTACGCCGTGTTGAGGATCTTCTGCTCGGCGTCGCTGGTCATGAACTTCACGAACTTCGTGGCGCCGTCGAGGTTGTCGGTGTTCTTGAAGACGGCGAGGTTGATGCCCGCGACCATCGAGTTGACCTGGGTGCCGGTGCCGGGGGTGCCGGACTGCACGGGCACGGGCGCGATGCCGTACGCGCTCTCGCTCATCCCCTGGGACTTGAGGTTGGCCGCGGCGGACTGCCACAGCAGCATGGCCTGCTTGCCCTTGGCGAAGTCGCTGACGGACTGGTTCTGCGCGTACTCGGCGTCGCCGGTCGGGATGACCTTGTCCTTGGCCATCAGGTCGACGTACTGCTTGACCGCGGCGACCACCCCGTCGCTGGTGAAGTCGGGTTTGCCGTCCGGGGTGAAGAAGTCGGCGCCGTGCTGCTTGGCGAAGACGAAGACGTGGTGGATGTTCTCCGAGAGGTTCGCCCCCTCGGCGCCCAGCGGCGACTTGCCCTTCGCCTTGATCTTCTTGCCGTCGGCGACCAGTTCGTCCCAGGTGGCCGGGGGCTTGGAGATGCCCGCGTCGGCGAAGATCTGCTTGTTGTAGTAGAGGGCGTAGGCCATCGAGTAGAGCGGTACGGCCGCCGGGTCCTTGCCCTGCGCGCCGGTCGAGCCGAGCGCCGAGTCGACGAAGCGGTCCTTGCCGCCGATCTTCGCGAAGTTCTTGGCGTCCCAGGGCAGCAGGGCGCCGGTGGCCTGCAGGGAGGCGCTCCAGGTGTTGCCGATGTTGAGGACGTCGGGGCCCTGGCCGGAGGTGGTCGCGGTGAGGATCCGGTTCAGCAGATCCGACCAGGGGACGACCTCCAGTTTCACCTTGATGCCCGTCTGCTTCTCGAACTTGTCGAGCTCGGGCTGCAGGACCTTCTTGTCCACGGCGATGCTCGCGCCCTGGTTGGAGGCCCAGTAGGTGAGCGTCTTCGGCGAGTCGTTGGACCCGCCGCCCGTCGACGAACCGCCTCCGCAGGCCGAGGCGGCAAGGGCGAGTGACATGGTGACGGCGCCTACGGCCGCGGCTCGGATGCTGCGCATGGCTCCCGGTGTCCCTTCGGGGATTGCACTCATGACTTAATTTAGGACGTGAGTTAAACCTCAAGGGATGGCCGCGTCAAGGGGTGCGGCAACCCTTGTGGAACTCCGGTCACACCTCTTGACGCGCCCGTTCGGGCAGTTGAAGCATTCACCGGCGAGAGAGCGCTCCCAAACCCCACCTCGTTCACTTCCTGAACAGGAGAGCCGCCCCATGCCCCTGTCTGACTCCGGCCTGCCCGCCGTGGGCCGCAGAACCGTCCTCGGCGCGGCCGCCGCATCCGCCCCCGCGGTGCTCGGTCTGTCCGCCCGCGCGTCCGCCGCCCCGTCGCCGCCGGGGAAGCCGAAGCTCCTCCCCGGCGGCGGCGACCTCGGCCCGAACGTCCTGGTCTTCGACCCGTCCACCCCCGGCATCCAGGCCAAGCTGGACGAGGTGTTCCAGCAGCAGGAGGCGGCCCAGTTCGGCACCGGCCGCTACGCGCTGCTGTTCAAGCCGGGCACCTACAACGGTCTCAACGCCCAACTCGGCTTCTACACCTCGATCATGGGCCTGGGGCTCTCCCCCGACGACACCACCATCAACGGGGACGTCACCGTCGACGCCGCCTGGTTCAACGGCAACGCGACGCAGAACTTCTGGCGTTCGGCGGAGAACCTGGCCCTGGTCCCGGCGAACGGCACCAACCGGTGGGCGGTCGCGCAGGCGGCCCCCTTCCGCCGTATGCACGTCCGCGGAGGCCTCAACCTCTCGCCCACGGGCTACGGCTGGGCCAGCGGCGGCTACATCGCCGACAGCCGTGTCGACGGCCAGGTAGGGCCGTACTCGCAGCAGCAGTGGTACACCCGCGACAGCGCGATCGGCAGCTGGCTCAACGGCGTCTGGAACATGGTGTTCTCCGGAGTCGAGGGCGCCCCCGCGCAGAGCTTCCCGAACCCGCCGTACACCACGCTGGACACCACCCCGGTCTCCCGCGAGAAGCCCTTCCTGTACGTCGGCGGCGCCTCCGACCTCCGTGTGTTCCTGCCGGAGAAGCGGACGAACGCCCGCGGTGTCACCTGGGGCAACGGCACCCCCCGAGGCACCTCACTCCCGCTGTCACAGTTCTACGTCGCCAGGCCCGGGGTCTCCGCGGCCACCCTCAACCAGGCGCTGAAGCAGGGCCTTCACCTGCTCCTCACGCCGGGGATCTACCACCTCGACCAGCCGATCCAGGTGAACCGCGCCAACACGGTCGTGCTGGGACTCGGTTACGCAACTCTCGTACCGGACAACGGAGTTACCACGTTGCGCGTCGCCGACGTGGACGGTGTGCGCCTCGCGGGCCTCCTGATCGACGCCGGACCGGTCAACTCCCCCACGCTGCTGGAGGTCGGTCCGCGCGGTGCCTGGCGGGACCACTCCGCCAACCCGACCACCGTGCAGGACGTGTTCGTCCGCATCGGCGGCGCGGGTGCCGGAAAGGCCACCACCAGCATGGTGATCAACAGCCGGCACACCATCGTCGACCACACCTGGGTGTGGCGCGCCGACCACGGCACCGGGGTCGGCTGGGACACCAACCGCGCCGACTACGGGATCGTCGTGAACGGCGACGACGTGCTGTGCACCGGTCTGTTCGTCGAGCACTTCAACAAGTACGACGTGCAGTGGTACGGCCAGCGGGGCCGCACGATCTTCTTCCAGAACGAGAAGGCCTACGACGCCCCGAACCAGGCCGCGATCCAGAACGGCCCGGTGAAGGGCTACGCGGCCTACAAGGTCGGCGACGACGTCACCGCGCACGAGGGCTGGGGCCTGGGCAGCTACTGCTACTACAACGTCGACCCGACGATCGTGCAGCACAACGGCTTCGCCGCCCCGAACCGCCCCGGCGTGCGCTTCCACGACCTGCTGGTGGTCTCCTTGGGCGGACAGGGCCAGTACGAGCACGTCATCAACGAAACGGGCACACCGACGTCGGGGACATCGACGGTGCCGTCCACGGTCGTGTCGTATCCGTGAACGGGGGGCGGCCGTGTCGATCACAGGACCGCTTGCCTGAGCCTGCGGGCAGTCGTGCCGCTCGGGGCGGACCGGGTGGGCGCAGTCGGCGCCCCCCGGCGCCGGGTCGCGCGGCCCGCCGCGGCGTCGCGTCCGGCGCGCAGACGGGCTGGGGCGGCCCCCGCCCGTGTACGGCAGGGGCCGCCTTCTCGCTCACCGGACCGGTGTCACCGCCGGCGCCGGCGCATGGCCCGTCGGGCGGGCCGTGAAGGTGCCGCGGCCCTGTGTGCGGCTGCGCAAGCGGGTTGCGTAGCCGAAGAGTTCGGCCAGCGGCACGGTGGCCGTGACGACCGCCGCGCCGCCGCGCGCGGCCGAGCCCGAGACCCGGCCGCGGCGGGCGGCGAGGTCGCCGAGGACGCCGCCGACGGCGTCCTCGGGGACGGTGACCGTCACCTCGACGACCGGTTCCAGCAGGACCATCGCGCAGGCCCGCAGGGCTTCCCGGAGACCGAGCCTGCCCGCCGTGCGGAAGGCGGTCTCCGAGGAGTCCTTCACATGGGTCGCCCCGTCGGTGAGGGTCACCCGCAGGCCGGTCACCGGGTGACCGCCGAGCGGTCCCTCGGCGAGGGCGTCCCGGCAGCCGGCCTCGACCGCACGGACGTACTCCCGCGGCACCCGGCCGCCGACGACGGCCGAGCGGAACTCGAACCCGGCTTCCAGGGGCTCGACATCGAGAACGACGTGCGCGAACTGGCCTGCTCCGCCGTCCTGTTTGACGTGCCGGAAGACCAGCCCGGACACCCCGCGGCCGACCGTCTCGCGGTAACTCACCCTCGGACGGCCGACGTTGACCTCCACCCCATGGGCGCGCCGGAGCTTCTCCGCCGCGACCTCCAGGTGCAGTTCCCCCCTCCCGGACAGCACCGTCTGGCCGGTCTCGGGGTCCGTCCGCACGACCAGCGAGGGGTCCTCCTCGGCCAGCCGCGCGAGCGCCGAGGCCAGCTTGTCGGCGTCGGTGGAGCTGCGGGCCTCGACGGCCACGGAGACCACCGGCTCGGCGACGCCCGGCGGTTCGAGCACGATCGGCGCGCCGGGCGCGCACAGGGTCGAGCCCGCGCGGGCGGACTTCAGCCCGACCACGGCGACGATGTCCCCGGCGACCGCCCGGTCCACGTGCGCATGCCGGTCGGCCTGCACGCGCAGGATCCGCCCGATGCGCTCGGTGCGGCGCGCGCTCGCGTCCCACACGGCGTCTCCCTTCTCGATCGTTCCCGAATACACGCGTACGTACGTCAGCCGCCCCGTCGAGGTGGCGTTCACCTTGAAGGCCAGCGCCGCGAACGGCGCCGCCGGATCCGCCGCCCGCTCCTGCTCCGTACCGTCGAACGTCCCTTGTACGGCGGGCACGTCGAGCGGCGAGGGCAGATACGAGACCACGGCGTCGAGCAGCGGTTCGATGCCGCGGTTGCGGTACGCCGAGCCGCACAGGACGACGACGCCCTCGCCGCTGCGGGTCAGGTCGCGCAGGGCGGCGGCGAGGGTCCCCGGCGCGAGGGTCCCGTCCAGACAGAACTCCTCCAGCGCACCGGCGTGCAGCTCGGCCACCGTCTCCTCCAGCAGCCGCCGACGCCGCGCCGCCTCGGCCCGCAGTTCCTCCGGCACCGGACTCTCCACGGCCGCATCGGCGCCGTCGGCCCAGACCAGCGCCCGCATGCGGACGAGGTCGACGACCCCGCGGAACCCGTCCTCCGCGCCGATCGGCAACTGCACGACCAGCGGCGCCGGGTGCAGCCGTTCGCGGATCGACGCGACGGCCGCGTCGAGGTCGGCGCCCGCGCGGTCCAGTTTGTTGACGAAAGCGATCCGCGGCACGCCGTGCCGGTCGGCCTGCCGCCACACGGACTCGCTCTGCGGCTCGACCCCGGCGACGGCGTCGAACACCGCGACCGCCCCGTCGAGCACCCGCAGCGAGCGCTCCACCTCGTCCGCGAAGTCCACATGTCCGGGGGTGTCGATGAGGTTGATCCGGTGGCCGTCCCAGGCGCAGCTGACCGCCGCGGCGAAGATGGTGATCCCGCGATCACGCTCCTGCGGATCGAAGTCGGTGACGGTGGTGCCGTCGTGGACCTCACCGCGCCGGTGCGTGGTCCCGGTGGCGTACAGGATCCGCTCGGTGACGGTGGTCTTGCCCGCGTCGACGTGGGCGAGGATGCCGAGGTTGCGGACGACGGCGAGTGTGCTGAGGTTGGTGCGCACGGCCCGTTGGCCTTTCTGGTGATCGCTGATCATCGGCGATGATCGGAACTGGGCAGCGCGATTCCCGGGCGAACGGGGCGACCACGGGCGCCGGTGGATACGGCAGGCCGCGTCAGAGGTTCGTCACGGGCATCCGGTACCGGCCGCGCAGCGGGCACCGGACGGACGAGGACACGAGGATCACCTCGAACTGCGAGCAGGGGACGACGACATCGGTGCAGTAGCGCACGGCCGTCCTCCTCGCTCGTCCCGCGCGTCACGGCGACGCACGGTGCGTGGCGAGTGTAGGGAACGCGGAGGGGGCGGGGCACCGGATTTTCCGGCGGCAGGCGCTGGTGAACTCTCGTGGAACGTCCGGAACTTATCCTCCACGTCATGAGTTCCCACGGTGCTGTAGATCTCTGACGACACCGAACACATGGAGTTCTCATGGCCCTGTGGGACCGCATCAAGGAATCCGCGTCGACGATGCAGACCCAGCTCGTGGCGAAGAAGAACGACCTGAAGAGCGGGGCGTTCCGCGACGCCAGCATGGCGATGTGCGCGCTGGTCGCCGCCGCCGACGGCACCATCGACCCGGCCGAGCGGCAGCGCGTGGCCCAGTTGATCGCCACCAACGAGGTCCTGCAGAACTTCCCCGCCGACGATCTGCGCCGCCGCTTCGAGGAGAACCTGAACAAGCTGACGACGGACTTCGCCTTCGGCAAGGTCAGCGTGCTTCAGGAGATCGCCAAGGCGAAGAAGAAGCCCGCCGAGGCCCGTGCCGTCGTCCAGATCGGCATCGTCATCGGCGGCGCCGACGGCGACTTCGACAAGACGGAGCAGGCCGTGGTGCGGGAGGCCTGCTTCACCCTCGACCTGCCGCCGCACGAGTTCGACCTCTGATCCGGCGTCTGCCTGAGCCGCGGTGTCCTGGCTCACCTCTCCGGGTGGTTTACCTCGCCCAGAACCGGTGAGGCGCGTGGGATGTCCCACCCCCAGAGCACTGTCGTAACTCAGGTAAGACACGCATCAGAGAGGGCAGGTTCCCCACGCGGTGTGCGGCAAGGGCGGGTGAAGCAGCGCGACGCCTACTTCGACAACGCGAAGTATCTGGCGATCGTGCTGGTGGCGATGGGCCACGCGTGGGAGCCGCTGCGGGACGGCAGCCGGACCGTCACCGCCTTCTACAACCTCGTCTATGCCTTCCACATGCCGGCCTTCATCGTGATCTCCGGCTACTTCTCCCGCGGTTTCGACGCGAGCCCGGCGAAGATCAGACGACTTGTGACCGGTGTCGCCGTCCCGTATGTCGTCTTCGAGACGGCGTGCACCCTTTTCACTCGCTGGACGGACGGTGTCCCGGACCGGCCGATCACCATCCTGGACCCCTTGTATCTGACCTGGTTCCTGGTGGCGCTGTTCATCTGGCGGCTGACGACCCCGCTGTGGCAGAAGGTGCGCCGGCCGCTGCCGTTGGCGCTCGTCGTGGCGATGCTGGCGACCGTGTCCCCGTCCATCGGCAACGACCTCGATCTGCAGCGGGTGCTGCAGTTCCTGCCGTACTTCGTGGTCGGTCTGTGCCTGCGTCCGGAGCACTTCCGGCTGGTACGCCGCTGGAAGGTGCGCGTCCTGGCCGTGCCGGTGTTCATCTGTGCGCTCGCCGCTTCGTACTGGGCGGTGCCGCGGATGACCGGCGCCTGGTTCTTCCACCGCGACAGCGCCCAGGAGCTGGGGGCGCCCGCCTGGTACGGGCCGGTGATGACCCTGGCCGTGTTCGGCTGCTCGATGGTCCTGGTCGCCTGCTTCCTGGCCTGGGTGCCGGGTCGCCGCCTGTGGTTCACCGCACTGGGCGCGGGCACGCTGTACGGCTACCTGCTGCACGGCTTCGTCGCCCAGGGGGCGAAGTTCTGGGGCTGGTACTCCCCCGCCTGGATCCACGGGCCGCTCGGCGAGATCACCGTGACGCTCGCGGCCGCGGCGATCGTGACCGTGCTGTGCACACCGCCCGTGCGGCGGATCTTCCGTTTCGCGGTGGAGCCGACCATGGAGTGGGCGTTCCGACGGAACAGCCGCCCGGCGTTGTCCTGACGCCACCGCATCCAGAAACGCAAAAGACCCCTGCTGAGCAGGGGTCTCACTGGTGTCCGAGGGGGGACTTGAACCCCCACGCCCGATAAAGGGCACTAGCACCTCAAGCTAGCGCGTCTGCCATTCCGCCACCCGGACCAGGTGTCTGCCGCCTGGCCGGGGGTGTTCCCCGCGGCGACATGGACAACAATACCAAGGTTTCGGAGTGCCTTTCACCTGCATATCCGCCCCTCGGACACCGGCTGCGGACGGCCCGTCGCGGGCAGCGGGACGCGTCACCGGATGTGAGGGCACGACTACGGCCGTCGGCCGGATCGCGTCACCTCGCGCGCTTCACGCGAGTGGCTGGATCCCGTCGTTGTCCGCGAAGTCCGCCGCCACCGCCCGCACCTTGCGGCGCTGCTCGCGGGAGAGGGTCACGAGCATCTCGAAGGCGGTGGCCTCGTCGCAGCCGCGGCGGGCCATGAGCATGCCCTTGGCGCGCTCGATCAGGGCGCGCCCCTCCAGGGCCTCTCTGAGCTGGCGGTTTTCGACTCTGAGCGCCTCCACGTCGTCGATCAGGGCGAGCGCCGCGCGCATGGCGTCCATGAGGGTGGCCGCATGGTCCCGGCCCTCTCGGGGCGAGGGACCCGGTGGTCCGTCGTAAGACATGCGAGTCATGCTTGTCGCGGAATCACAGGTTCAGCAGGGGGTCTGTGAAGAATGCGGTGACTTTCACCTCCGCGTAATCAAGGCGTAGGTCTGACTGCGTTTGACCGTGACGAACGGGGCCGCAGTACACGTATGAGACGCAATGCGACCGAATCAAGTAAACAGCAGGATAACTACCGGCGGATACAGGCCGAATGCCCGGCGAACGCGTCAACTCCGCTGCTAGCCTCTGGCATCCGCTCCTGACCGTGGAGCCCGGTGCGCGTTCGCCGTTGCACTGCGCACCTCCGGTACGTCCCGCACCTCCCCGCGCCGCGTCGAGACCGTACGCCCGCGAGGGTCACCGCTCATTCCTCCGCCCGTGTTCACGGGCGGTCGTCGGTGTCCGTCGCGCCGCTCGGCCGACGGCACGCGTTCTGGGGGGACTCCATGGCGCACATGATCGATTCCCTTCCGGCTGCCCATGACGGGGTGCCGGCAGGTGTCCGGGTACTCGGCGGCGGAGGCGACGGCGACGCTGCCACGCCCCGGCTGACCGTCCTGATACCCACCCGCAACGAGCAGGAGAGCGTTCCGCTCCTGCTCGACCGGCTCGGGCCGGCGCTCGCCCCGCTCGGTGCCGAGATCCTCTTCGTGGACGACAGTGATGACGCGACCGTCCAGGAGATCGCCGCCCTCGCGCCGGACTGCCCTGTCCCGGTGCGTGCCCTGCACCGGCCCTCCGGCCTGCGCACCGGCGGTCTGTCGGGGGCCGTGGTGGCCGGGATCCGGGCCGCGCGCGGCGCCTGGGTGCTGGTCATGGATGCGGATCTGCAGCATCCGCCGCAGGCAGCCGCGCTGCTGGCCAGGACCGCGATGCGGGAGGGCGTCGACATCGCCGTCGGCACCCGGTACGCCGGGACCGGCCAGTCCGACGGGCTCGCGGGGGCGGGCCGGCAGGCCACCTCGTCCTCCGCGACCCGCCTGGTCAAGGCGGCCTTCCCGCGCCGGCTGGCCACCGTCAGCGACCCGCTCAGCGGGCTGTTCGCGTTCCGCCGGGACGCGATCGACACCGAGCGGCTGCGGCCGGTCGGCTTCAAGATCCTTCTGGAGATCCTGGTGAGGCATCCGGCCGCACGGGTCGCCGAGGTGGCGTACACCTTCGCGCCCCGCGAGGCGGGCCGGTCCAAGGCGTCCTTCAGGGAGGGACTGGCCTTCGTACGGCATGTCGTGCGGCTGCGCCGCTCAGTGGCCGGCGGGCAGCGGCAGCTGATGCGGATGCTCGCGTTCGGACTGGTGGGCCTGTCCGGGGTCGCGGTCAACACGGCCGCCCTGTGGCTGTTCTTCGACGTGCTCGGGGTGCACCACCTGGTGGGGGCGGCGCTCGCGACCCAGTTCTCCACGGCCTGGAACTTCCTCCTCACCGACGCCGCCGTCTACCGCAACGGACAGCGCAGGGGCAGCTGGCCCGGGCGGGCCGGTCGTTTCTTCGCGATGAACAACCTGCTTCTGATCGCCCGGCTCCCGCTGCTCCAGTGGCTCGTCGTGGCCGGTGTGGGTGTCCTCACGGCCAACGCGCTCACCCTCGTCCTGCTCTTCGTCCTGCGGTTCCTGATCAGCGACCGCATGATCTACAGCGGCGGCGAGAAGAAGGTCAGGCGGCGCGATCCCGTGAAGATGCTCGTCGATGCCGATGCTCCGACCGCGCCGGTGAGCAGGAAGCGGTCCGTGTACCTGCCCTACCGCTACGACGTCGCCGGCACCGTCACCATCGGCTCCCAGATACGGCTGCCCGAGCTGGAGTTCTTCCGAGCGCAGTGGATACCGGACGCGGACGTCGACATCGCCGTGCGCGTCGGGGACGTCGGGCGGCGCAGGCCACGCGGGCGGGCGGCACTGACCGAGGACCACAGCGACACGGCGGCACTGCGCTACGAGGAGCATCTGGGTCGCTTCGGCGCGAACTTCCGGGTGCGGCTGGGTCCGCCGATCACGGTGGAGGTCGGCCCGCTGCTGGCCCGTTCGCCGCACGTCGTCTACACGAACGTCGTCGAGGCGCTGCTGCGTTTCGTGCTGATCTCCCGTGGGCGGATGCTGCTGCACTCCGCGTGCGTGGAGCTCGACGGGCGCGGGGTGATGCTGTCGGCGCTGACCGACACGGGCAAGACCGCGACCGTCCTCAGGCTGCTGCGCGAGCACGGCGGGCGGTTCCTGTCGGACGACATGACGGTCGTGGACGCGAGCGGGCGGGCCGTGTGCTTCCCGAAGCCGCTCACCATCAGCGCGCACACGCTGCGGGCCGTGCAGGCCGAGGACCTGACGAAGAAGGAGTGGCGCCGGCTGAATCTGCAGTCGCGGCTGCACTCCAAGGGCGGTCGTTCGATCGCGCTGATGCTGTCCCGCTTCAACCTGCCGATCATGGGCATCAACGCGGTCACGCAGATCCTGGTGCCGCCGCCGAAGTACAGCGTCGACCGGCTGGTGCCCTGCCGGCTGGGGTCGAGCACCGAGGTGCGGGACCTGTTCGTCATCGAGCGCGGTGCGCCCGACCTGTACGACCTCGACGGCGACGTGGCGCTGGAGCGGATGCTGGTCAACACCGAGGACGCGTACGGCTTCCCGCCCTACCGCTATCTCGCGCCGGCGCTGCGCATCGACGGTCTCGACCATGCCGAACTGCGCGCCCGCGAGCGGGAGATCCTCGCCGGGTTCCTGTCCGGCGTCCGTACCCGGGTGCTCGCCTCGGACTGCTTCGGCTGGGCGGACGAGATACCGCGGCTGCTGGCGGGCGAGGAGCACCGTCCGACGGTGAGTGCCTCCGCCGAGGCCTGGCCGCGGTGGGGACTGCAAGCCGGCTCGGCCGCATGACCGACCGGTTCGTGCTCCCCAGGGGAGCATCCCGCACCGCCCCGGCGCCGGCCCCCTCCGGCGCCGGGGTGCGGGCTGCCGCGCCCCTGACCGCCGTACTGCTGCTGGCGGCCTTCCTGCGTCTGTGGCAGCTCACGGCGGCCGGGTTCAACAGCGACGAGGCGGTGTACACGGGTACGGCGGCCTCGCTCGCGGGGGACGATCGGCTCGGTTCGCTCTTCCCGGTGTTCAGGGCGCATCCGGTGCTGTTCCAGTCGCTGGTGTCGCTGGCGCTGCGCGTCCACGAGAGCGACTGGGCGGCGCGCGCGGTGCCGGCGCTGCTGGGTGTGGCGACGGTGGCGGTGACGTACGGGCTGGGGCGGCGGCTGTACGGGCGGCGGGCCGCGCTGGTCGGGGCGCTGCTGCTGGCGGTGATGCCGTACCACGTGGTGGTCAGCCGCCAGGTGCTGCTGGACGCGCCGATGACGCTGTGCGCGACCGGCGCGCTGTACTGCGTGGTGCGGTACGCCGAATCGCCGTCCCCGCGCTGGCTGCTGGCGGCCGGCGGGATGCTCGGGTTCACGGTGCTGGCGAAGGAGACGTCGGTCGTCTTCCTGGGTTCGCTGTACGCGTTCTTCGCGCTGACCCCGGCCGTGCGCACCCGCTGGCGGCATCTGCTGCCCGCGCTGGGCGTGATCGGGGTGGTGGCGGTGGCCCATCCGCTGTCCCAGCTGCTGGCCGGGCATGCGCGGGCGGGCGGCAACTATCTGCTGTGGCAGATGTTCCGCCGCGCCAATCACCCCTATTCCTTCTACGGCCGTGAAGTGCCCTGGGCGCTCGGCCCGTTGGTGGTCGTGGCGGCCCTGGCGGGGCTGGTGCGGCTGCGGCGCGAGAACACCTGGCGGGAGCGGCTGCTGGTGTGCTGGGTCGTGGTGCCCGCGCTGTTCTTCACGGTGTGGCCGGTGAAAGGCTTCCAATATCTGCTGCCCGTGGCACCGGTGTTCGCGGTGCTGGCGGGCAGGACGCTCACCTCGTTCCCGCGGGTGGTGCGGATCCAGCGCTTCGCGGCGACCGCGGCCATCTGGCTGGTCGTGGCCTCTGTGGCGGTGCCGTGCTGGATGCGGATCCAGCCGCAGACGAGCACCCGCTTCCTGGCCGGGACGGGCGGGCTGCCCGGAGGCCGGGAGGCGGGACTGTGGGTGCGCGAGCACGCGCCGGAGGGCTCGCGGCTGCTGGCCATCGGTCCGTCCATGGCCAACGTGGTGCAGTACTACGGCTTCTGTCCGGTCTCCGCGCTCTCCGTCTCGCCCGACCCGGCCCGCCGCAACCCCAGCTACCGGGCGGTCCCGAACCCGGACCGGGCTCTCAGGGACGGCGACTTCGAGTACCTGGTGTGGGACGCGTACACGGCCCGCCGTACGCGGTTCTTCACCGCCAAGTTGCAGGGACTCGTGGGGCGTTACCACGGGACGGCGGTGTTCACGGCGCGCAACGGGGCCGGGGTGAAGGTGGTCGTGATCTACCGGGTGAGGGTGTCATGAGGGTGCTGCTGGTGGCGCTGGTCCTGCTGCTGACGGGCAGCGGGACGGCGGCGGCATCGA
This sequence comes from Streptomyces sp. NPDC001137, assembly GCF_040298885.1. Taxonomy (NCBI): domain Bacteria; kingdom Bacillati; phylum Actinomycetota; class Actinomycetes; order Kitasatosporales; family Streptomycetaceae; genus Streptomyces; species Streptomyces sp. NPDC001137. Next base: position 73,256 of record NZ_JBEPBA010000006.1, on the reverse strand, counting down.
CTACCCGCCCGCACACACCCGTTCAGCACTTCGTCTATCTCATGCAGGGTGATCGCACCTTCGACCACTACTTCGGCACGTACCCGGGAGCCGACGGCCTGACCGCGGGGACCGGTCAGCCGCGCGACCCCGCGCATCCGGGCGCGGGCACGGTGGCGCCGTACCCGCTGCACGGCTCGCCGCCCCTGTCCCCCGGCGCCGGGCCGCGCCTGGTGCGGCAGCAGTACGACGGCGGGCGGATGGACGGCTTCGTCGGCGCCTTCGAGCGGCAGGGCCGGGACGGACGCGTGGCCATGGGCCACTACGACCGCCGTGACCTGCCCTTCTACTGGAACGCAGCCGACCGCTACGAGCTCTTCGACCACTTCTTCGCATCCTCGCTCGACGGCACCCGCGCCAACCGCGCCCACTGGGTCGCGGGCACGCCGGACCTGACCGGCCCCACCGTCTTCGACCGGCTCCAAGAGGCAGGCGTGAGCTGGAAGTTCTACGTCCAGAACTACGACCCGAAGCAGACCTACCGCTCACCCGACGACCTGACCACCCAGACCGTCCGCGTCCCGCTCCTGGACATCCCGCGCTTCGTCGACAGCAGGCGGCTGAGCGCGCACATCGTCGATCTCGGCGAGTACTACCGGGACCTGGACCGCGGGACACTGCCCTCGGTGGCGTTCGTCGCGTCGTCGGGTGCGGGCGAGCGCTCGGCGCGCTCCGTGCCGGCCGGGCAGCGGCTCGTGCGGGAGCTCACCGCCCAGCTGATGGTCAGTCGGTACTGGTCGTCTTCGGCACTGTTGTGGTCCTACGACGGCTCCGGGGGCTGGTACGACCATGTGAAGCCGCCGGCCGGTCGGGGGCTGCGCGTGCCGGCGCTGCTGGTCAGCCCGTATGTGACGCGGGGGAAAGTGCAGCACGGGCAGTTCGAGGCCGCGAGTGCGCTGCGGTTCGTGGTGGACAACTGGCGGCTGCGGCCGCTGGGCGGCCGTACCACGCAGGCGCGGAGTCTCGCCGACGCCTTCGACTTCTCGGCGGCGCCTCGGCGGGCCGAGCTGATTCCGGCGGGGTTGCGGGAGGCGGCGCTTCCGGTGGCGCGGCGGCCCTCGCCGGTGCCCGTGTACGCGGTGTACGGCGCCGCGTCGTTGCTGGTGGCGGGGTTGCTGTGGGGGGCGGTGCGGCCGAAGTGGCGTATGTCGTGAGGTGGTTGGTGCTGGTCGGGGTGGTACTGGTGGGGCTGGCACCGAGTTCTGCGGTGGCCGTCACGACGGTCACCGTCACGGTGCGGACGACGCCCCGGCTCGCGGGCGTGCCGTTCACCTTCGACGGACAGACGGCGCTCACCGGGCCGGACGGCGTGGTGAGCTTCACCGGTGCGCACGACTTCGCGGGGCACACGCTGGTCGTCGACGATCGCGGACTGGCCTCGGAGGGACGGCAGTTCACGTTCTCCCGGTGGGCCGGGCAGCGCGATCCCGACCAGGCGTTCCGGCGCACGGTACGGGGGCTGCCGCTGCGCCGGGACTACACGGTGACGGCGGCGTTCACGGCCCGCTTCCGGGTGACGGTGCGCTGCGTCGACCAGGAGGGTCGCGCCGTACCCCGCGGGCGGGTGCCGTATGTGACCGTGCGCAGCGACACCGGGCACACCCAGCGGCTGCCGGTGGGGCAACCGGTCTGGCTGGACGGGCTGTTGCCCGTGTACCGCAAGAGCGTGCTGACCTCGCGGAAGGTCGGATACGCACTGCTGTCCGCAAACGCGTACGGCACGAACACGGTGGACGCCGGACGGCAGCGGTTCCAGCCGGCGTCGCATCAGGAGGCCGTCTTCACCACGCCGTTCCACGATCTGACGGTCTCGGCGCGGGACGCCGTCTTCGGGTCGTCGGCCGGGCGGGCGGCGCGGGTCACGCTGCCGGACGGGTCGGTGCGCGAGGTGACATTCGGTGCAGGCCGGCAGGCGACGCTGCGGGATCTGCCGCACGGGCAGTACGAGGTGGAGGTGACCGGCGGCCAGGGGCTGCGGGCCGTGCAGCAGGTCCGGCTGTCGCGTACGCAGAGCATGCAGCTGAGGGTGGTCAGCCGGGCCGATCTGGCGCTGGCGGCGGGCACGGTGGGTGTGCTGGCGGCCGGACTGCTGCTGGTCGGGCGGTGGATGCGGCGCCGCCGGGGTGGTGGGCACGGATGAGAAGACCGGGGCTGCTGGCCGTGCTCGTACTGGTGGTGACGGGGCTGTTCCCGGCGTCCGCGAGCTCGGCCGAGGGGCGCCGGGTGCCGCTGCTGGCGTACTACTACCAGTGGTTCGAGCCGTCGTCGTGGCAGCGCGCGAAGACCGACTACCCGCGGCTTGGCCACTACTCCAGCGATGACGCCTCCGTGATCCGCACGCATGTCGACTGGGCGAAGTCCGCGGGCATCGACGGTTTCGTGGTGAGCTGGAAGTCCTCGGCCGTCAACGACCGACGGCTGCGGCTGTTGCTGGACGTGGCGCGGGCGCGTGATTTCAAGGTGGCGGTCATCTATCAGGGGCTCGACTTCCGCCGCCGGCCGCTCGCAACGGACCGGGTCGCCGCCGACTTCCGTCTGCTGTACGGGCGTTACGCCCGCGACCCGGCCTTCTTCCGTCTCGACGGCAAACCGCTGACGGTGTTCAGTGGCACCTGGCAGTACTCGACCGCAGACATCGCGCGCATCACCGCGCCGGTGCGGAAGGGGATGCTGGTGCTCGGCACCGAGAAGAGCCCGCAGGGCATCAGCAGGCTGGCGCACGTCACCGACGGGGACGCCTACTACTGGTCGTCGGTCAACCCGGACACGAACGACCGGCACGCGACCAAGTTGCGCGAGATGGCGGCCGTCGCACACGCGGCGCACGGCTACTGGATGGCGCCGTTCGCCCCCGGCTTCGACGCCCGCCTGGTGGGCGGCACGAAGTCGGTGCCACGGGACGGCGGCCGGACGCTGCGCACCGAGTACGCGGCCGCGATGGCCTCGGGCCCGGATCTGCTCGGGCTGATCAGCTGGAACGAGTTCAGCGAGAACTCGCACGTGGAGCCGTCGGTCCGGCACGGCGCCCAATCACTGGACGTGCTGCGCGAGTTGCGGGGCGTTCCCGTGTCGGCCTCGCCGTCGGCGCCCTCCTCCTCGGCCGCCGCTCGCGACCCGCTCGGCTACTGGCCGGGCGTGCTGCGGATCACCGGCTGCGCGGCGCTGCTGGTGGGCGCCGTCGCGGCACTGGCACGGCTGCGCGGGACCAGAATGAGAAAGGAAGAAAGAACATGACCAGAAGAGTCTCTTCCGAGCACCGCAGACTCTCCTTGAGGCACGCTCGCAGCGCCGTGTTCGCCCTCGTCCTGGGGGCAGGCACGGCGCTGTCGTTCACCCCGGCGGCGCACGCCGACCTACCGGGCGCCGACGCGCAGTTGACACGCGCCCCCTATCTCTCCGACTCCACGACGACGTCCGTCCAGGTGAGCTGGGCGACCACCACACAGAGCCGCGGCTCGGTCCGCTACGGCCCGCTGGGCAACTGCGCGGCGAACACGGCCACTTCGTCCACCCTGGGCAGCCCCATAACCGTCGGCTCGACCCGGGAGTACGCCAACTCGGTGACGGTGACGGGCCTGACCGCGAGCACCACCTACTGCTACCGCGTCTACACGGCATCCGGCACCGACCTGCTGGGCACCCTGCCGACCCCCGGCTTCACGACCCCCGACCCCGCCGACTCCACGACGTCGTTCACCTTCGATGTCCTCGGCGACACCGGTGAGACCACGAACTCCGGCGTCGACGACGGCTCGCTGAATGTGAACCAGGCGAACGTGATGAGCCAGATCGCCGCGAGCGGCGCCCGGTTCGTCGTCCAGACCGGCGACAACACACATCCGGGCACCTCGCAGACCCAGTACGGCGACCTCGACCAGACAGGCGTGGACATCAGTTCCTGGTTCGGTCCGTCGTACTGGACACAGCCGGGCATGCGCATCCCGCTCCTCGGCACCGTCGGCAACCACAGCATGACCAGCACCTATCTGCAGGTGTGGAAGCAGTCGGCGTTGGCAGCGGCCTCCGGCGGGGTGTGGGCGTCGGTCGACTATCCGTCGTACCTGGGCTCGAATCCGATCAGCTATCCGACGACGTACTACGCCTTCACCACCGGCGGCGTCCGCTTCTATCTGCTCGACACCGCCTGGGGGAACTCCAACACCGGTGCCGCCACGGGTGGTTCGTGCGGCTCGCACTGCGCGATCTACGAGCAGGACGCGCACGCCCACTGGCAGGACGGATCCGCCGAGTACGAATGGCTGAAGGCCGACCTCACCGCCCATCCCGGCGTGCCGAAGTTCGCCTTCTTCCACTTCCCGCTGCGCTCCGACAGTGCGAGCGAGCCGAGCGACACCTTCCTCACGGGCGTCGAGCAGACCCTGCTGGACGGCGGCGTGGACCTGGTCTTCAACGGCCACTCCCACCTCTATCAGCGCAACACCGCGGGAGCGGGCCGGATCGCGTCGTATGTCACCGGTGGCGGAGGGGCCGATGTGCACTCCGTCGGGGAGAACGGCTGCTCGGCCACCGACGCCTACGGCATCGGCTGGTCCTACGGCCGCAACCGGGGTTCGGCCTGCGGTGCCGCGTCGGTGCCCACGGACGACGCGCAGGTGTACCACTTCCTGAAGGTGACCGTGAACGGCACCTCGGTGACGGTGGCACCGACGAACTCGCTCGGTCAGACCTTCGACGTGCAGACGTACACGGTCACTCCGTGACGCCTTCGTGCGTCGGCAGGAGCTGATCCCCGGGTGGCGCCCTCGGAACGAGGACGCCACCCGGCCCTCTGTCACGGCATCAGGTGGTAGTCCGGGAAGTTCCCCGGCAGCCGCTCTCCCGCCGGGCCCTGGGTCACGGCGCGCACCAGCAGCTCGCCGCCGACGAAGGCGCCGCGCCAGGACGCGCCGAAGCCGCCGAACAGTTCGTCGCGGTCGCCGCGGGAGCGTGGCTTGCCGTGGCCGACCTTGAACGCCCGGATCTGCGGGGCCAGCCGGTCGAAGGTCGCCCGGTCGTCCGTGGAAAGGGTGGCCACCAGCGCACCGTTGGACGCGTTCATCGCGGCCAGCAGCTCCGCCTCCGTGTCGACCAGGACGATGCTGTCGACCGGGCCGAACGGTTCCGCGTGGTGCAGGGGTGAGGACGGGGGCGGGTTGAGCAGCGTCACCGGATGGACGTACGCCGAGGTGTCCTGACCGGGCAGGAACCGGCCGTCGGCCTCGCTGCCGCGGTGCAGCGGGACCGCGCCCCGGTCGATGGCCTCGGCGACCTGGTCGCGCAGCTCCTTGGCCTTGGCCGCGTTGATGACCGGCCCGAAGTCCAGCTGCGGGTACGGGTCGTCGCTGTGCTCGACCGCCAGCGGGTGTCCCACCCTGAGCGTGCGCACCGCCGGGAGGTAGGCCGCCAGGAACTCGTCGAACAGCTGCCGCTGGACGACGAAGCGCGGGTACGCCGTGCAGCGCTGCTTGCCGTAGTCGAAGAGCTTCGGGATCACCGCGGTGAGCGCGTCCCAGTCCGAGTGGTTCCAGATGCCCCAGGTGTTGAGTCCTTCCTGTTCGAGTACATGGCGCTTGCCGAGGTCGGCGACGGCCGTGGCGACGGCCGCGCCGGTGTCCCGGCCGCCGACGAAGGAGACGCAGCCGATCTCGGGCGCCCGTACCAGCGCCTCGGACAGCTCGCCCCCGCTGCCGCTGACGAGGGTGGCGGGAATCCCCTCACGCGCGGCGAGCGCACAGGCCAGGGTCAGACAGGCGAGGCCGCCGTCGGTCGGGGTCTTGGCGATCACCGCGTTGCCTGCCAGTGCCTGGACCAGCATGGCGTGAACGAGCACGCTCATCGGATAGTTCCAGCTCGCGATGTTGGACACCGGGCCGTCCAGCGGGGTGCGCCCGTCGATCATCGGCTCGATACCGTCGACGTACCAGCGCACGCCGTCGATGGCCCGGTCGACGTCCGCCTGCGCGAGCCTCCAGGGCTTGCCGATCTCCCACACCAGGAGCAGGGCGAGCAGTTCGCGGTGCTCGGTGAGTGCGTCCAGGGTCGCCGCGACACGGGCGCGGCGCTCGTCGAGGGGGACGTGCCGCCAGGCGCGGTGCTGGTCGAGCGAGGCGCGCACGGCCCGGTGTGCGGTCTCGCGGTCGAGGCGGGGCGGTCCGGCGATGGGGCTGCCGTCGACGGGGCTGGTGGCGGGCAGGGCCCGGCCGTCGGCCTGCCAGGCGGAGTTCCAGAGGTTGAGGACGCGGTCGTCCTGGAAGGCCTCCGGGGCGACGGACAGGCAGCGCTGCCAGGCGTCGGCCCAGGACGTGCCTGATTTGAGGGTGAGGGTGGTTGCCATAGGGGTTTCTCCGCTCTCGGTGCACAGTCGGGGGCGGGGGGTGCATGGCTCGTCGCGCGCCGGCTCGCACTGCCGTGCGCGGACGTCGTACGAAGGACGCCGTGACGCGCGCGGTGGTGCGTCACGGTCGCCTCACATCAACTATGAGCGGCCGCGCGCCCGCGTTCGAGACATGCGAGCACAAGTTTCGCCGTCTCGGTCGGTGTGCTTCCCACACGCACCCCGGCCGCCTCCAGGGCCTCCTTCTTCGCCAGGGCGGTGCCCGAGGAGCCGGACACGATCGCGCCGGCGTGGCCCATCGTCTTGCCCTCGGGGGCGGTGAAACCGGCGATGTAGCCGACGACGGGCTTGGTGACGTGCTCGCGGACGTAGGCGGCCGCGCGTTCCTCGGCGTCGCCGCCGATCTCGCCGATGAGGACGATCAGTTCGGTGTCGGGGTCGTCCTGGAAGGCGGCCAGGCAGTCGATGTGGGTGGTGCCGACGACCGGGTCGCCGCCGATTCCGACACATGTCGAGAAGCCGATGTCGCGGAGTTCGTACATGAGTTGGTAGGTGAGCGTGCCGGACTTGGACACCAGGCCGATGCGGCCCGGCTTGGTGATGTCGGACGGGATGATGCCCGCGTTGGACTGTCCGGGGGTGATCAGGCCCGGGCAGTTGGGGCCGATGACGCGCGTGCCCTTCGCCTTGGCGTGGGCGTGGAAGGCGACGGAGTCGTGGACGGGGATGCCCTCGGTGATGACGACAGCGAGGCCGATGCCGGCGTCCGCGGCCTCGACGACGGCCGTCTTCGCGAACGCGGGCGGCACGAAGACGACGGTGACGTCGGCGCCGGTCGCCCGTATGCCGTCGGCGACCGATCCGAAGACGGGGACACCGCGGTCGTCGAAGTCGACGGTGCGGCCCGCCTTGCGCGGGTTGACGCCGCCGACGACGTTCGTGCCGGCCGCGAGCATGCGCCGGGTGTGCTTCATGCCCTCGCCGCCGGTCATGCCCTGGACGAGGACCTTGCTCTCCTTGGTGAGGTAGATGGCCATGTCGGGCTCCTTCAGCCGCTGGTGGCGAGTTGGGCTGCACGGCCGGCGGCGCCGTCCATGGTGGTGGCCTGCTGGATCAGGGGATGCGCGCGCTCGTCGAGGATGGCGCGTCCGCGGGCGGCGTTGTTGCCGTCGAGCCGCACGACCAGCGGCTTGGTCAACCGCACGCTGTCCAGGGCCTGCACGATGCCGTCGGCGACCGCGTCACAGGCGGTGATCCCGCCGAAGACGTTGACGAAGACCGACTTGACGGCCGGGTCGGACAGGATGAGCGAGAGCCCGTCGGCCATGATCTGGGCGGAGGCTCCGCCGCCGATGTCGAGGAAGTTGGCGGGTCGGGCGCCGCAGCCCGCGACGACGTCGAGGGTCGACATGACCAGGCCCGCGCCGTTGCCGATGATGCCGACCTCGCCGTCCAGTTTGACGTAGTTGAGGCCCTTGGCGGCGGCCGCCGTCTCCAGGGGGTCGTCGTGCTCCACGTGCTCCGCGCCCCAACGTGCCTGCCGGAAAAGGGCGTTGTCGTCGAGGGTGACCTTGCCGTCGAGCGCGAGGATGTGTCCCTGCGCGGTCCGCACGAGCGGGTTGACCTCGACGAGGAGGGCGTCCTCGCGGACCAGGACCTCCCACAGCCGTACGAGGACGTCGACCGTCTGCGCGGGCAGGCCGGCCGCCTCGGCCATCTCGTTCGCCTTCGCCGAGGTGACGCCCTCGGCCGGGTCGATGTGGACACGGGCCACCGCCTCGGGTCGGCTTGCGGCGACCTCCTCGATCTCCATGCCTCCCTCGGCGGAGGCGATGGCGAGGAAGCGGCCCGCCGCGCGGTCGAGCACATAGGAGACGTAGAACTCGGTCTCGATGTCCACGGGTTGGGCCAGCATCACCTTGCGGACCGTGTGGCCCTTGATGTCCATACCGAGGATCTGCCGGGCGGTGAGCTCCGCGGCGGCCGGGTCCGCGGCGAGCTTCACACCGCCCGCCTTGCCGCGCCCGCCTGTCTTGACCTGAGCTTTCACTACTACGCGCCCACCGAGTGCGCGGGCGATCTCACGGGCCTTCTTGGGAGAATCGGTGACCTCGGCCCTCGGCACCGAAATGCCGTGTTCTTCGAAGAGTTCCCTTGCCTGGTGCTCGTACAGGTCCATTCCGGCTCCTGACTCAAAAGTGCCGCACGCCCCCTGGACACCACCCACCGGATGCGGGATAACAAGGTTCATACAGTATTCGTCGACTGTATGCAATGTACCGCGAGAGCAGTTCGAACCCCTACGAAGGGACAGGACTTCGCCATGCCCGACGACACCCAGGACGTGATTTCCGGTGGTCATCTCGTTGCCAAGGCGCTCAAGGCCGAGGGGGTCGACCGCATCTACACGTTGTGCGGCGGCCACATCATCGACATCTACGACGGCTGCGTAGACGAGGGCATAGAGGTCGTCGACGTCCGCCATGAGCAGGTCGCGGCCCATGCCGCCGACGGTTACGCCCGCCTCACCGGCAAACCCGGCTGCGCGGTCGTCACCGCGGGCCCGGGCACCACGGACGCCGTCACCGGTGTCGCCAACGCATTCCGCGCGGAGTCCCCGATGCTGCTGATCGGCGGCCAGGGGGCCCTCAGCCAGCACAAGATGGGGTCCCTTCAGGACCTGCCGCACGTCGACATGATGACGCCGATCACCAAGTTCGCGGCGGCCGTACCGGACACGGCGCGCGCGGCGGACATGGTGTCCATGGCGTTCCGCGAGTGCTTCCACGGTGCGCCCGGCCCCTCCTTCCTGGAGATCCCGCGCGACGTGCTGGATGCCAAGGTGCCGGTGAGCAAGGCGCGCGTGCCGAAGGCGGGCGCCTACCGCGCCTCGACCCGCTCGGCCGGCGACCCCGAGGCCGTCGAGAAACTCGCCGACCTGCTCGTGCACGCCGAGAAGCCGGCCATCCTGCTCGGCAGCCAGGTCTGGACGACCCGCGGCACCGAAGCGGCGATCGACCTCGTACGGACCCTCAACATCCCTGCCTACATGAACGGGGCGGGCCGCGGCACCCTGCCGCCCGGCGACCCGCACCACTTCCAGCTGTCGCGCCGGTACGCCTTCTCGGGCGCCGACGTGATCGTCATCGTCGGCACGCCCTTCGACTTCCGCATGGGCTACGGCAAGCGTCTCTCCCCCGACGCGACCGTCGTGCAGATCGACCTCGACTACCGCACCGTCGGCAAGAACCGCGACATCGACCTCGGCATCGTCGGCGACGCGGGACTCGTCCTGAAGTCGGTGACCGAGGCCGCCTCCGGGCGCCTCAACGGCGGGGCAGCCAAGCGCAAGGAATGGCTCGACGAGCTGCGTGCCGCCGAGCAGACCGCCCTCGAGAAGCGGCTGCCGAGCCTGAAGTCGAACGCCTCGCCGATCCACCCGTACCGCCTGGTCAGCGAGATCAACGACTTCCTCACCGAGGACTCCGTCTATATCGGCGACGGCGGCGACATCGTCACCTTCTCCGGACAGGTCGTCCAGCCCAAGTCACCCGGGCACTGGATGGACCCGGGCCCGCTCGGCACCCTCGGCGTCGGCATCCCCTTCGTCCTCGCGGCCAAGCAGGCACGCCCCGACAAGGAGGTCGTCGCCCTCTTCGGCGACGGCGCCTTCTCCCTCACCGGCTGGGACTTCGAAACCCTCGTCCGCTACGACCTCCCCTTCGTCGGCATCGTCGGCAACAACTCCTCCATGAACCAGATCCGCTACGGCCAGGCCCAGAAGTACGGCCTGGAGCGCGAGCGGGTCGGCAACACCCTCGGCGACGTCCACTACGACAAGTTCGCGCAGATGCTGGGCGGTTACGGCGAGGAGGTCCGCGACCCCGCCGACATCGGCCCGGCGCTGCGGCGTGCCCGTGAGTCGGGCAAGCCGTCGCTGATCAACGTCTGGGTCGACCCGGACGCGTACGCCCCCGGAACCATGAACCAGACGATGTACAAGTGAGGTGGCCCGCATGACTGGAACGCCCACCAAGGCCCTCGCGGGCATCCGCGTCCTCGACATGACCCACGTCCAGTCCGGACCCTCCGCCACCCAGCTGCTCGCCTGGCTCGGGGCGGACGTGGTCAAGCTGGAGGCGCCGACCGGTGACATCACACGGGGGCAGCTGCGCGACCTCCCGGACGTCGACTCCCTCTACTTCACGATGCTCAACTGCAACAAGCGCAGCATCACCCTGAACACCAAGACCGAGCGCGGCAAGGAGATCCTCACCGAGCTGATCCGGCGCTCCGACGTCATGGTCGAGAACTTCGGACCGGGCGCGGTCGACCGTATGGGCTTCACCTGGGACCGCATCCAGGAGATCAATCCGCGGATCGTCTATGCCTCCATCAAGGGGTTCGGGGACGGCCCGTACACCAACTTCAAGGCGTACGAGGTCGTCGCGCAGGCCATGGGCGGGTCGATGTCGACCACCGGTTTCGAGGACGGGCCGCCGCTGGCGACGGGGGCCCAGATCGGGGACTCGGGGACGGGCGTCCACGCCGTGGCGGGGATACTCGCGGCGCTGTTCCAGCGGGAGCACACCGGGCGCGGTCAGCGGGTGAACGTGGCCATGCAGCACGCTGTGCTCAACCTCTGCCGGGTGAAGCTGCGCGATCAGCAGCGCCTGGCCCACGGCCCGCTCGCTGAATACCCCAACGACGACTTCGGCACGGAAGTTCCCCGGTCCGGGAACGCGTCCGGCGGCGGCCAGCCCGGCTGGGCGGTCAAGTGCGCGCCGGGCGGTCCCAACGACTACGTGTACGTCATCGTGCAGCCCGTCGGCTGGAAGCCGCTCAGCGAGCTCATCGGCCGGCCGGAGCTGGCCGACGACCCCGAGTGGGCGACGCCCCAGGCCCGGCTGCCCAAGCTCAACAAGATGTTCCAGCTGATCGAGGAGTGGTCCTCCACGCTTCCCAAGTGGGAGGTGCTGGAGCGGCTCAACGCCCACAACATCCCGTGCGGGCCGATCCTGTCCACCAAGGAGATCATCGAGGACGACTCGCTGATCGCCAACGAGATGGTCGTCACCGTGCCGCACCCCGAGCGCGGCGAGTTCACGACCGTGGGCAGCCCGTTGAAGCTCTCCGACTCCCCCGTCGAGGTGACCAGTTCACCCCTGCTCGGCGAGCACAACGAAGAGGTCTACATCGGCGAACTCGGCCTCGGCGACGAGGAACTGCGCCTGCTCAAGTCGAACGGAGTGATCTGACGTGATGGCCGAAGACCGGGAGCTGAGGGTGCGGTCGCTCCTCGACACTGTGCGGGCCGAGGGGCGCACCGCGCTCACCGCACCCGAGGGCAAGGTGATCGCCGACGCGTACGGGATCGCCGTACCGGGTGAGGAGTTGGCGACCGACGTCGACGAGGCCGTCTCCTACGCGGCGCGCTTCGGCGGGCCCGTGGTGATGAAGATCGTCTCGCCGGACATCCTGCACAAGACCGACGCCGGCGGTGTGATCGTCGGCGTCGAGGGCGCCGCGGACGTCCGGGCCGCGTTCCACAAGATCATCGAGAACGCGCGCGCCTACGACGCGTCCGCGCGCATCGAGGGCGTACAGGTGCAGGAACTGCTCCCGCGGGGGCAGGAGGTCATCGTCGGCGCGGTGACGGACCCGACGTTCGGGAAGGTCGTCGCCTTCGGGCTCGGCGGGGTGCTCGTCGAGGTCCTCAAGGACATCACGTTCCGGCTGGCGCCGGTGAGCGCCGACGAGGCGCTGTCCATGCTGGACTCGATCCGCTCGGCGGAGATCCTGCACGGGGTGCGCGGACAGGCGGGCGTCGACCGGTGGGCGATCGCCGAGCAGATCCGCCGGGTCTCACAACTGGTCGCGGACTTCCCGGAGATCGCGGAGGTCGAGCTCAACCCGGTGATCGCCACCCCGGAGGGCGCGGTCGCCGCGGACATCCGGGTGATCCTCGCCGAGTCGTTGCCGAAGCCTCGGCGCACGTACACGCGCGAGGAGATCCTCACCTCCATGCGCCGTCTGATGCAGCCCTCGTCGGTCGCCGTGATCGGTGCCTCGGGCGAGCAGGGCAAGATCGGCAATTCGGTGATGCGCAATCTCATCGACGGCGGCTTCGCCGGAGAGATCCATCCGGTGAACCCCAAGGCCGATGACATTCTGGGCCGCAAGGCGTACAAGAGTGTCACGGACGTTCCCGGTGAGGTGGATGTGGCGGTCTTCGCGATCCCCGCCAAGTTCGTGGCCTCGGCGCTGGAGGAGGTGGGACGCAAGAAGATCCCGAACGCCGTGCTGATCCCCTCCGGGTTCGCGGAGACCGGCGAGCACGAGCTCCAGGAGGAGATCGTCGCGATCGCCGAACGGCACGGCGTGCGCCTCCTCGGGCCGAACATCTACGGCTACTACTCGACGTGGCAGGACCTGTGCGCCACGTTCTGCACGCCGTACGACGTCAAGGGCGGTGTCGCGCTGACCTCGCAGTCCGGTGGCATCGGGATGGCCATCCTGGGCTTCGCGCGCACCACGAAGACGGGTGTGTCGGCGATCGTGGGCCTGGGCAACAAGTCGGACCTGGACGAGGACGACCTGCTGACCTGGTTCGGCGAGGACCCGCACACCGAGTGCATCGCGATGCACCTGGAGGACCTCAAGGACGGCCGCGCCTTCGTGGAGGCCGCCCGGGCGACCGTGCCGAGGAAGCCGGTCGTCGTGCTCAAGGCGGGCCGTACTGCGGCGGGTGCGAAGGCCGCCGGTTCGCACACCGGGGCGCTGGCGGGCGACGACGCCGTGTACGACGACATCCTCCGACAGGCGGGTGTCATCAGGGCGCCCGGGCTGAACGACATGCTCGAGTACGCGCGCGCGTTGCCGGTGCTTCCCGCCCCCAAGGGCGACAACGTCGTGATCATCACCGGGGCCGGCGGCAGCGGTGTGCTGCTGTCCGACGCGGTGACCGACAACGGCCTGTCCCTGATGGAGATCCCGCCGGACCTGGACGAGGCCTTCCGTAAGTTCATCCCGCCCTTCGGAGCCGCGGGCAACCCGGTCGACATCACCGGGGGCGAGCCGCCGTCGACGTACGAGGCGACGATCCGGCTGGGTCTTCAGGACCCGCGCATCCACGCGCTCGTCCTCGGCTACTGGCACACCATCGTCACTCCCCCGATGGTCTTCGCGGAACTCACCGCGCGCGTGGTGGCCGAATTCCGCGAACGCGGCATCGAGAAGCCCGTGGTGGCCTCCCTCGCGGGCGACGTCGAGGTCGAGGAGGCCTGCCAGTACCTCTACGAGCGAGGGGTCGTGGCCTACCCGTACACGACCGAGAAGCCGGTGGCCGTACTGGGTGCGAAGTACCGGTGGGCGCGGGCGGCGGGACTGTTGGGGGGCGGTTCATGAGGTGAGCGAAGCGCGGGGCCGGCCGACAGTGCGGTCGGCCGGCCCCGGGACCCGTGCGCACGCGAAAGGCATTGGACAGGGGGCGCTGGCCAGAGCTTTCGATGCAAGGGGTGCTGAGCGATGACAACCACCGACCACTCGACGTCCGTCCCCTACCGGGAGGTGACGGATCGCAACGGCCGCGTGTACCGGATCGGGGAGTCCGATACCGACGTCATGGGCCGAACACGCAAGTGGATGGTCATCCTGCCCTGGGTGGGCATGATGGGCATCAGCTCCGCCGAGTACGCGTTCACATCGGCGGAGGACACACTCCACGAAGCTCATCTGTGGAGCAGCGGACACATCTTCTGGCTGATGGGCGTCTGGGTGTTCTTCCAGGCTGCCGTGGCCTTCCCCGCCGGGCAGCTGCGGGAGAGCGGCAGGCTGCCCGCCCGTACGGCGATGATGATCGGCGCCGTCGGCACCTTGCTGGGCTATCTGTCGCTGGCGTTCGCGCCGAACGTGGCCGTCGCGTACTTCGGCTTCGGCATGTGCAGCGGCATCGGCGCCGGACTCGTCTACGCGACCTGCGTGAACATGGTCGGCAAGTGGTATCCGGAGCGCAAGGGCGGCAAGACGGGCTTCGTCAACGGCGGTTTCGCCTACGGGTCCGTGCCCTTCGTCTTCCTGTTCACCTCGTACATGGATCTGAGCAACTACCGGACCGTGCTCGCCTGTGCGGGCATCGGGCTGTGCCTGGTGGTGGCCGCGGCCGGCTGGTTCTTCAAGGACCCGCCGAAGAACTGGTGGCCCGCGCACGTCGACCCGCTGAGGATGACCGACGACCCGAAGATCCGCCGGGCGCTGCAGAAGAACCCGCCCGCCGTCAAGCAGTACACCCCCAAGGAGGCCGCCCGTACGCCCGTCCTGTGGATGATGTGGTTCTGTCTGCTGTGCACGGCCGGCATCAACATCTTCGGCATCGCCTTCCAGGTGCCGTTCGGCAAGGACATGGGGTTCGCGGGCGGGATCGTGGCCACCGCGATGTCCCTGAAGGCCATCGTCAACGGCACCGGGCGCGGTGTCATCGGCTGGATCTCCGACCGCTACGGCCGCCGCAACACACTCATCATCGTCTGCATCGTGCTCGGCACGGCGCAGTTCGGCGTGCTGGTCTCCGGCCAGATGGGCAGCATGCCGTTCTTCCTGTTCTGCTCCATGGTCTCCGGATTCGGCGGCGGGGCGATCTTCCCGCTGTTCGCCGCCATGACGGCGGACTACTTCGGCGAGAACAACAACGCCACCAACTACGGAATGGTCTACAGCTCGAAGCTGATCTCCGGGCTCGTCGGCTCCGGCCTGGGCGCGGTCGTCGTCGGCGCGTGGGACTACCACGGCGCGTTCGTGCTGGCGGGTTCCGTCGGCCTGGCCTCCGCGGTGCTGGCGCTCTTCCTGAAGTCCCCGGGCCGGCCCAAGGCCCGGCGCATCGTCCCCAACCCGCACCCGCTCGGCGAGGAGATGGCATAAGCATGACAGCAGACCCGCTCTCGGCCGATCCGACAGCCGCGAACCGTCCCTACCGTGAAGTGACCGACGCCCGAGGCCGCGTCTACCGCATCGGCGAGACCGACCGGGACATCCTCGGCCACTCCCGCAAGCTCATGGTGTACCTCCCGTGGATCGCCATGATGGCCATCAGCGTCTTCGAATACGCCTACGGCTCCGCGGAGGACACGCTGTCCCACGCGCACGGCTGGACCCAGTCCAACACCTTCTGGATCCTCAGCGTCTGGGTGTTCTTCCAGGCCGGCATCGCCTTCCCGGCGGGCTGGCTGCGCGAGAAGGGCATCCTGACGGCCCGCAAGGCCATGTACACCGGCTCCGGGATGTGCCTGGTCGGATTCCTCGCCCTGTCGCATCTGAGCAATGTGTTGCTGGCGATCCTGGGCTTCGGTGTCATCGGGGGGCTCGGTGCCGGCCTGGTCTACGCGACCTGCATCAACATGGTCGGCAAGTGGTTCCCCGAGCGCCGCGGCGCCCGCACCGGCTTCGTCAACGGCGGCTTCGCCTACGGGTCGCTGCCGTTCATCTTCATCTTCAACTACGCCTTCGACACCGGGAACTACCACCGCGTCCTGGACCTGATCGGCTGCTACATCATGATCGTGGTGTTCGGGTCCGCCTTCTTCTTCAAGGACCCGCCGAAGAACTGGTGGCCCGCGGACATCGACCCACTGACCTTCTCCGGGGCCCAGAAGGGCGCGGACAGCCTCGCCAAGAACCCGCCCGCGACGAAGCAGTACACGCCCAAGGAGGCCATCAGGACGGGCATGCTGCCGCTGATGTGGATCTCCATCGTGATGACCGCCGGTGTCTCGATCTTCGGGATCTCCTTCCAGGTCGACTACGCCAAGGACGTCGGCTTCGGCCCCCTCGTGGCGGCGTCCTCCATGGGTGTCATGGCGGTCATCAACGGCATCGGACGCGGTGTCGTGGGCTGGCTGTCCGACAAGTGGGGCCGCAAGTCGACCCTGGTGTTCGTCATCGTCGTCCTGGGCCTCGCCCAGTTCGGTGTGATCCTGGCGGGCGAGATGAAGAGCGAGTGGCTCTTCCTGTTCTTCGCCTTCCTCTCCGGCTTCGGCGGCGGCGCGTTCTACCCGATGTTCGCGGCGCTCACCCCGGACTACTTCGGTGAGAACTACAACGCCACCAACTACGGCCTGGTGTACAGCGGAAAGCTGGTCAGCGGCCTGTTCGGCGGCGGCCTCGGATCCATGGTCGTCGCGGCCTGGGGCTACAACGGGGCGTACGCGCTGGCCGGCGGCGTCTCGATGGTCGCGGCGGCGCTCGCTCTGCTGCTGCGGCAGCCTGGGCACAACAGTTCGGACGCGCTGACTCCGCAACCGCAGCCCGCAGGCTGACGGTTGACGGCACGCGCGCGTGAGGCGGCCCTCCCCGGGATTGCGGGGAGGGCCGCCTCATGTGTGCTGTGCGCCCTGTGTCGCCGTCAGCACTTCTCGCGCAGTGAGTGCAGGTAGGCGCTGGAGCGGCGTGCGAAGGTGAACGACTCGGTCGGCTGGTCGTGTTCGGTCTGCCAGTGGTGGGCGAGGCGTTCGCCGCGCAGCCGGGTCACGGCGGCGATGAAGCGCTGGTAGTCGATGTCGCCGTCGCCGACGTCGACCATGCGGTAGCCGAACTGGTTGGAGGGGTCGCTCACCCCGTCCTTGACGTGGAAGAGCGGGTAGCGGTGGGGCTGCTTGAGGACGTAGTCGAGGGGTTCGAAGGGGGCGGGGCTGCCGTCGGGCCGCTTCGAGAAGCGGAACTGGCCGGCGTAGGCCCAGAAGATGTCCATCTCCAGGAACACCAGGTCGGGGTCGGTCTCGGCGAGCAGCACGTCGTAGAGACGGACCTTGGGGTTGTCGGTGGCGAAGCCGAACTCGTCGGAGTGGTTGTGCTGGTAGAACTTCATGCCGCGCGCCCTGGCCGCCGCACCGTACGTGTTGAACTCCGCGGCGGCTCGCTTCCAGGCGTCGACCGTGTTGCCGTAGCGGCCCGGGCCCGATGCGGTGCCTATGTGCTTGAGGCCCAGGGCCTGGGCGTCGTCGAGGACCTTGGTGAGGTTCTGGGCGAAGGTGTAGGAGCTCGGGTCGCTGGAGTAGTAGCCGACGTGGCTGCCGATCGGGTTCAGGCCGTGGTCCTTCGCCAGCCGCCTGAGCTGCGCGAGGGTGATGGGCCCGGCGGAGCCCTGGGTGTATCCGGCGAACTCGACCTCGTCGTACCCGTACTTCTCCAGTTCGGCGAAGACGGGCGCGAAGCCCAGCGTGGAGACCTTGTCGCGCAGGCTGTACAGCTGGATGCCGAGCCGCCCGGGCGGCAGGACCGGACGTCCACCGCCGGCGGCAGAGGTTTCGGCGGCGGTGGCGGGGGCCGTGGCGGCGCCCAGCAGCGCGGCGGCGGTGGCGCCCGCGGCCACACCGAGCATGCCTCGTCTGGTGAGGCGGTGGGTGAGTTCGGGATCGGTCTGCGAGATGCGGCTCATGCCTGGAACTCCTCGGTGTCGGAGGGCGTTGTCAGTGGTGAGTGCTTCACTTGGGACCAGTCAGGAAAGACCGGCCAGTCGGAGCAGGAGTGACTTCACGTCGGTGGCCGCGAGGCGGTCACCGACAGCGCGGGGGGTGGAGCAGATGAGGAGCGGACCGTCGTCGTCGCTCGCAGGAAGGCGGCCGTGGCTGCCGCGAATAGGTGAGGGATCCAGGGGCACGACCGCCATGCGGTAGCGCATGCCGAGTTTCTTGCGCGCCAGGGCGGTGGCTGCCTTGACCTTGACGTACGGGTCGAGCGGATCCATGAACAATTCGACCGGGTCGTAGCCGGGTTTGCGGTGGATCTCGACGAGCTGCGCGAAGTCGGGGGCGCGGTCGTCGTCGAGCCAGTAGTAGTACGTGAACCAGGCGTCCGGCTCCGCGACGGCGACCAGTTCGCCCGAGCGCGGATGGTCGAGATGGTGGGTTTTCTTGCCCTCGTCGTCGAGGAGTTGGTCGATGCCCGGCAGGTCGGCCAGGGCCGCCCGGGTGGCCTCGAGGTCCTCGGGCCTGCGCACATAGACGTGGGCGATCTGATGGTCGGCGACCGCGAACGCGCGGGAGGCCATCGGGTCGAGGTACTCCATGCCGTCCTGCGTATGCACTTCGAGCAGGCCGGCGCGGCGCAGGGCCCGGTTGATGTCGACGGGGCGGTCGGCGCGGGTGATGCCGTACTCGGACAGCGCGACGACGGTACGGCCCTCGGCGCGCGCCTCGTCCAGGAGCGGGGCCATGGCGGCGTCCAGGTCTGCGGCCGCTTTCAGGGAGCGCGGGTCGTCGGGACCGAAGCGCTGCAGGTCGTAGTCGAGGTGAGGGAGGTAGCAGAGCGTCAGGTCGGGGTGGCGGGTGCGCAGGATGTGGCGGGTGGCGTCGATGATCCACCGGCTGGAGACCAGGTCCGCGCCGGGGCCCCAGAAGTGGAAGAGGGGGAAGGTGCCGAACTTGTCGGTGAGTTCGTCGTGCAGGGCCGGGGGCCGGGTGTAGCAGTCTGGTTCCTTGCGGCCGTCGGCGTAGTAGACCGGGCGGGGGGTGACGGTGATGTCGGTGTCGGCGCCCATGGCGTACCACCAGCAGATATTGGCGACCGTGTAGCCGGGGTGCGCGCGGCGGGCGGCGTCCCAGAGTTTGTCTCCGGCGACGAGTCCGTTGTGCTGCCGCCACAGGAGTACGTCGCCGAGTTCGCGGAAGTACCAGCCGTTGCCGACGATGCCGTGCTCGGACGGGTGGGTGCCGGTGAGGAAGGTGGACTGGGCGGCGCAGGTGACGGCGGGCAGGACGGTGCCGAGCGCGGCCCGGGAGCCGGACTGGGCGAGCGCTTTGAGGTGGGGCATGTGGTCGAGGAGACGGGGAGTGAGGCCGACGACGTCGAGAACGAGGAGGGGCGTGGGGCCCGGGCCGGCCCGGTGGGTGCTCATGGGAGTTCTTTCAGGCCGAGGTCGGTCAACAGGTCGCGGGCGAGGGTGAGTTCGGCGGCGATGCCGTCGGCGAGCTGGGTGCGGCCGCGGGGCCGCAGGTCGGACGGCAGTGCCTGCCAGGTGTAGGTCTCCACCTCGAGGTGGCGGGTGAGCGGGTGCGGGCCGCCCACGAGCCGGGTCAGCGCGGTCCTGAGCACGGGGAGCGTGGAGGTGAGGGGCGCGGCGGGGGCCGCGTGCAGCGGGACGTGGAAATGGGCGCGCCAGGGTGCCGCGTTGGGCAGGGCGCCGGCTACGAGGGCCTCACCGAGGTCGTCGGTGCCGCGCAGGCCGGAGGCGGTGGCCGTACGGGTCTGGTGCAGGAAACGGGGTTCGTCGAAGGCGGCGAGGGCTCTGCGGACCTCGGGGAGATGGGGGTGCTCGGCATGCAGGGCGGCTGAGAGCTGGGACTTGACGATGGGGACGCGGGCCGTGGTGAGCGCGTCCAGGGCGGTGTGCGGGTCTTCGAAGGAGGTGGCGAGATGGCAGGTGTCGACGCAGATGCCGATGCGGTGGTGGGCGATCGCGGTGAGCGGGGCGAGGGCGTCACCGGTGGTTTCGACGACGCAGCCGGGTTCGGGTTCGAGGCCGACGCGGATGGAACGGCCGGTCAGCTCAGCGAGGGCGTCGAGGCGTTCGCCGAGCGTGAGCAGGGCAGCTTGAGCCTTCGCTGCACGGGCGTCGTCATAGGCGGTGCGCCAGGCGAGCGGCAGCGTCGAGACGGTGCCCTCGGTGATGTCGTCGGGGAGGAGTCCGACGAGGACGCGGGCCAGGGCGGTGGTGTGGTCGAGGCGTTCCGGATCGGCCCAGTCGGGCCGGTACACGCGGTACTTGACCTCCTCGGCGCCGAAGCCCTCATAGGGGAAGCCGTTGAGGGTGACGACTTCGAGGCCGCGCCGGTCGAGCTCGGTGCGCAGGCCGCGCAGCGCGGACGGATCCGAGACCAGGGCATGAGCGGCGTCCTTGGCGAGCCACAGGCCGATGCCGAGACGGTCGCGGCCGAGGCGGCGGCGGACGGGTTCGCAGTGCTCGCGGAGCTGGGCGAGGACACCGTCGAGGGTTTCGGCCGGGTGGACATTGGTGCAGTAGGCGAGGTGGACGGCGGAGCCGTCCGGATGGCGGAAGCGCATGGCTCACGCCCCGCCGCGCAGGATCGAGTTGCCTTCGTGGGTGGCTCCCGTGGGCGTGATGTCCAGGTTCAGGCGGCCACTGAGTCCATAGAAGGCGACGGGGTTGCGCCACAGCACCTGGTCGACCTCGTCCTCGGTGAAACCCTCGGCCAGCATCAGGTCGCCGACTCTGCGGGTCTTGAGGGGATCGCTGCGCCCCCAGTCGGCGGCGGAGTTCACGAGCACCTGCTCGGTCCCGTACGCCCGCAGGATCGCGACCATCCGCTCCTCGTCCATCTTGGTGTCGGGATAGACGGAGAAGCCGAGCCAACTGCCGCTGTCCTTGGCCTCCTTGACGGTGGTCTCGTTGAGGTGGTCGACCAGGACGCGCTCCGGGGCCAGTGCGGACTCCCGTACGACGTCGAGGGTGCGGCGCAGACCGGCCGGCTTGTCGCGGTGCGGGGTGTGGACGAGCGCGGGCAGTTCGTGGTCGGCGGCCAGCTGGAGCTGGGCGGCGAGAGCGGTGTCCTCGGCGGGGGTCATCGAGTCGTAGCCGATCTCGCCGACGGCGACGACCTGGTCCTTGACGAGATAGCGGGGCAGTTCGTCGAGGACGGGCACGCAGCGCGGGTCGTTCGCCTCCTTGGGGTTGAGGGCGAGCGTGCAGTGGTGGGCGATTCCGTACTGGGCGGCACGGAAGGGTTCCCAGCCCAGGAGGGAGTCGAAGTAGTCGAAGAAGGAGCCGGGTGAGGTGCGGGGCTGGCCGAGCCAGAAGGCGGGTTCGACGACGGCGCGGACGCCGGCGGCGTGCATGGCCCGGTAGTCGTCGGTGGTCCGTGACGTCATGTGGATGTGGGGGTCGAAGATGCGCATCAGGACTCCTTGCCGTCGCTGCCGCGGCCGCCTTGCGGGGCGGACGGCGCGGGTGGGGTGGCCGTGGGGTCGGTCAGGGCCAGGACGCGGTGGAGGTCTTCCGGCACGGGACGGCCCGCGGCGCTGCGTTCGGCGGCGTAGTCGCCGAGCATGCGGGCGAGTTCCGAGTCGGCGTGGGCACGCCGGTCCAGGTCGGTGACCTCGTCGACGGGCACCCCCGTGAACAGGCACTTCAGGACGGCATGGCGCCAGAGGTGGGGGGCGAGGTGCCGGGCTGCGTAGGGCCCGAGGGCGGCGGCGAGGAGGCTGGTGTCGTTGGTGCGCAGGGCGTCCTCGACGAGCGGGAGGGCGTCCGGGCCGGTCACGAGGTGGGGCAGGGCGTACAGGACGGCGCGGCGTTCGGCGGCGGTGCCCTGGAAGTAGACGCGGCTGAGGGCGTCCGTGCCGGCGCGGGCGGCGTGCAGGATCAGCACGCGGACGGCGTCGGCGTGCTCGGGACCGCATCGTCGCCCGGCTTCGGCAAGGCGCAACTCCCATACGGCGATGGGCCCGTGGATGCCTGGCTGGGCGGCGGCCTCCTCCAGGGCCTGGTCCAGCCAGGCACGGGCGGCTCCGCCGAGGTGGGCCGTGAGGTGTCCGTGCAGGTCGGCCGGCGAGGTGAGGGCGAGGGTGGTGCCCTTGAAGTCCGCCGCGGGGGCGTCCCAGGCGGTGTGCGGGTGGGTCATGCGGTGGTGCTCCCTTCGGGGGTGGCGGAGGGATCGCCGTGCGGTGGGGCGAGGTCGGTCAGGGCTGCGGCCGTTTCGGCGGCGCGGCGGAGGAACGGGAGGGAGTGCTCGGCGAAATGAGGGCCCGCGTGGGAGTGGCGGGGCAGTTCGACGACGGTCAGCCCCTGGTAGCCGGTGGCGGCCAGGGCCGCGAGAACGGGTGGGAAGTCGATCTCCCCGTCCCCGAGAGGGAGATGTTCGTGGAGGCCGCGGCGCATGTCCTCGATCTGGACGTGCCGCAGCCAGGGGGCGGCGGCACGTACGCAGTCGGCGGGAGAGAGGGGTTCGAGGCACTGGCAGTGACCGATGTCGAGGGTCAGACCGAGGTTCTCCGGGTCACCGAGGATGCGGCGCAGCCGGTGGAAGTCGGCGAGGGTGGCCAGGAGGTGGCCGGGTTCGGGCTCGACGGCGAGGGGCACGCCGGCGGTGGTGGCGGCGTCAAGGACGGGGGTGAGCGCCTCGGCCAGGCGTTTCCACGCCGTGTCGGGGTCCGTGCCCACCGGTGTGAGTCCGCTGAAGCAGTGCACGGCGTGGGCGCCGAGATCGGCGGCGACCTGGACCGCGCGGATCAGCAGGTCGACGCGGCGGGCCCGGTCGTCCGGATCCGGGTCCAGCAGCGAAGGGCCGTGCTTGCGCCGGGGGTCGAGCACATAGCGGGCACCCGTCTCCACGGTGACGTGCAGCCCGAGTGCGTCCAGCCGCCCGGCGAGCCGGTGGGTGCGGGCGGCGAGGTCGGGCGCCAACGGGTCGAGGTGCATGTGGTCGAGGGTCAGCCCGACGCCGTCGTAGCCGAGGTCGGCGAGCAGGCCGAGGGCGTCGTCGAGACGGAGGTCGGCGAGCCCGTTGGTGCCGTAGCCGAAGCGGAGGGAGGGGGTGGGGTGGGGCCGTCGGGGCCGGCCGGTCGTCTCGCCGGCACCCGGACGCCGGAGCCCGGGGCTCATGTGACGCTCACCTTCCTCCCGAACCTCCTGCCGAGCGGGGCGAGAGCAGCGACGAGCAGAGCATTGACGCCGGCTCCCGCTCCCGCCCCGGAGCGTGCGGTGAGCGCGGCCTGGAGGGGGATCGTGGCGCGGATGCCGCCGGTGACGGCTCGTTGGGTGAGTGGGGGTGACGGGTTGAGAGCGGCGTGGAGGTAGGGGCGGACAGCGGTGGCTGCGTAGGCGGCGGCAAGGGCAAGGCGGAGAGCTGCGGAGGTCTTCTCCGGGGCAGGGCCACACGTCGGTCGGATCCGCGAGTCCGCACCTGATGCGAGGCCGTGGGCGCGGCGCGCGGCTGGGTCGCCGGGCAGACCCCGGGGGGCTTCGAGGGCCCCGGTGACGACACCCACGGTCTGACGCCAAGTGGCTACGGGTCGCTCCGAGCGTGCCCGGTCCCACTGACGCCCCGCCACCAGATCCCGGCCTGCTGTCTCCCGTCGGCCTGCCGAGGGTCGGGAAGGTCGGCGACCGACCAGCCAGGACAGCAGGCCGGTGGCGGCGAGGGCGGACAACGGGGCCAGCGGTGAGCCGCCTCTCGTCTCCTGGCGGGAGACGGCCGTCACGGCGAGGGTGTGTGTGCCGAGCAGCGCCGCGGGGCCCAGCGCGTCGCGGGTGCGGCCCGTGGTGGCGGCGGCGCCGAGGAGCAGGTCCAGTCCGCGGGCCGCGGCCATGGCGACCGGTCCGGCCGAGGTGTGCTTCAGGGCGAGGTCGTATGCCCAGACCGTGGCGGCGAGGGGCGCGGCGACCGCGAGGGCGGGGCGGCCTGCGCGGGTGGCGAGGGCGAGCCCGGCCCCGGTGAAGGCGCAGGCCGCGGTCAGGGCGGCGGCCGGGTGGATGCGGCCGGAGGGGAGGGGGCGGTGCGGGCGTTCGGCGGCATCCTCGTCGCGGTCGGCCCAGTCGTTGAGGGCCATGCCGGCCTCGTAGAGGCAGAGGGAGGAACCGATGGCGAGCAGGGTGCGGGGGTTCGGGGCGGCGGCGGTCGCTGCCGCGCCGGCGAGGGCATCACCCGGAACGGTGAACAGCGCCGGGAGGCGCAGTAGTTCGGCCCAGGCCTGCCTGCGGTTCGGGTGGTCCGCGTCGGTCCGCTCCGGGCGCGCTGCCCTTCCCCCTTCGGTGGCCCCGTCGCCCGCCTGGGAGGCCCGCCGCGTCATCACGGCGCCCCCGCTCACCGCGGCTCCCCGCGTCGCCCGGAAGGACCAGCAGGACCGGAACGGCCCGCTGCTGGGGCACTCCGCCGCCGTACGGCGGTCTTCCGCCCACCCGTGCCCTGCCCGCCCCGGCCACCTGCGGCTTCGCCCTCCCTGCCGCCCGCCAACCGCCCCGCAAACCCCGTCAGTGCCGCGTACTGCTCCGCCAACGACGAAGGCCCGTCCCCCACCGGGTCCTTGAAATAGAAGCCGAGCTCACCGAGCGGGCCGGACAGACCCGCCTCCTGGGCCCGGGCGACCAGGCGGGCCAGGTCCAGTACCAGCGGGGCCGCCAGGGCCGAGTCGCAGCCCTGCCAGGTGGTCTGGAGGATCATGCGGGTGCCGAGGAAGCCGTCGAAGGCGATGTGGTCCCAGGCGGTCTTCCAGTCGCCGAGGGCGGGGACGTCGTCGATGTGGACCTCGCCCTCGGGGGTCGTGCCGAGGGTGTCGGCGAGGACGCGCTCCTTGCCGGCGTTCTTCGCCGCGGCGGCGGCCGGGTCGGCGAGGGCGGCGCCGTCGCCCCCGCCGAGCAGGTTGGTGCCGGACCAGGCGCGGACCGCCAGGGCGCGCTGCGTGAACATCGGGCCGAGGACGGAGCGCAGCAGGGTCTGGCCCGTCTTGCCGTCGCGGCCGGCGTACGGCAGGCCGCTGGAGGCCGCCGCGGTGGCCAGCGCCGGGTGGTGCAGGCCGGTCGACGGGGTGAAGTTGACGTACGGGCAGCCCGCGCGCAGGGCGGCCGCCGCGTAGAGGGAGCTGGGCGGAAGGGACCGGCCGGTGGCGTGAGGCTCGGTGGAGGCCAGGTTCACCACCACGGCACGCGCCAGCCCGTGCCGCCGTACGAAGTCGGTGATGTCCTCGGTGAAGGCGGTGATCAGTTCGCCCTCGGTGCGGGTGTCGCCGGGGAGCGGGCCGCCGGGTCTGATCTCCCGGTCGGCGGCGGCCAGTTCGGCCGCGACCGCCGTGGGAAGGCCCGGTGGGAGGACGCCTCCGGCCGCCAGTGCTTCCGCGCGCTTGGGCAGGGCGCAGTCGAGCGTGTCGTGGCCGCCGAAGACGAGGGAGGAGAGGGGCGGCAGCCCGCTGCCCGCGAACGCGGCGGTCTCGATGACCATGCCGGTCGGCGGGTGCAGGCCCGCGGTCAGGGCGGCGCAGCCCGCGACCACCGTCGTGGCGACGGATCCGCGCGCCCCGATCAGCCATACACCGACGCGCTCTGGGGAGACGGGAACGGATTCGGACGCGGACATGGGCAGCCTCCTGGTCGAACGCGTCGTGAGTGAGCCCCGGGAAGAGAGGGGGGAAGACGGCGGGCGGAGGTCCGGCGTCCCCCGCCCGCCGCCGCTCAGTCGCCCTTGGCGGGCAGTTCCTTGATCCGGATGTCGCGGAAGGACACCTGGTCCTCGGCTCCGTGGTTCTGGATGCCGAGGTGTCCGTCGACGAGGCTCCGGGCCGGATCGGTGTTGGTGAAATCGTTGATCTTCACGCCGTTGAGCCAGACGCGCAGGCGTTCGCCCTCCACGCGGATCTCGTACGTGTTCCACTCCCCCGGCGGGTTCAGCGCACGGTCGCGCTTCTTCAGGTCGGCGGACCGGAAGCCGTAGACGGACCCGGTCGTCTTCTCCGGGACGTCGGTGGCGTCGATCTGGATCTCGTAGCCGTTGTCCACGGCCGACCACGGGTCGTCCGAGGGCGGGAAGCCCACGAACACACCGGAGTTGTCGTCACCGTCCGCGCCGGCCATCTTCCAGTCGAGCTTCAGTGAGTACGAGGAGAAGCCCGAGGTGGCGTACCAGAGCAGGCCCATGCCGCCCGACGATGTCAGCGTGCCGTCGTCGGCCCGGGTGAAGGAGCCGGGGCCTGCCTGTTTCCAGGCGTTCAGCGAGGCGGCCGTGCCGTCGAAGAGCGGCCGGTAGCCGTTCTCCGCGCGGCAGTCGGCCTGGGCGTCACCGGTCGCCCAGCGCAGCCCGCCCAGCAGGTGCTGCCGGAAGGCGGGTTCGGTGTACGACTCCTTGGTGTGGCCGCCGCCCGTGTAGAAGGCGCGGCCGCCCTGGTAGTTCTGGCACCAGGCGATCGGATGGTCGCCGTTCATGGTGCCGCCGGTGTAGGAGGACTCGTCGAGCGAGGCCAGGACATGGACCCGGTCCCGGGGGTTGGAGCGGTAGTTGTACCACTCGTCCGTACGGTTCCAGGTCCGTTCAAGGCCCGAGGTCGCCGGGTGGGCGCGGTCCTCGACGTTCACCGCCGCGGGCTGGATCGCAGGGTGCCCCTGGAAGTAGGCGCCGACCAGGCCGCCGTAGAACGCCCAGTCGTACTCGGTGTCGGCGGCGGCGTGGATGCCTACATAGCCGCCGCCGTGCCGGATGTAGTCCTCGAAGGCGCTCTGCTGGGCGTCGCCGAGGACGTCTCCGGTCGTCGACAGGAACACGACCGCGTCGTAGCGCCGCAGGTTCTTCGCGGTGAACGCCGTCGCGTCCTCGGTCGCGTCCACCGTGAAGCCGGCGTCGGCGCCGAGCTGTTTCACCGCCTCCACACCTGTCGGGATCGAGTCGTGCCGGAAGCCGGCCGTCCTGGAGAAGACCAGCACCCGCTTCCCGTCCTTCCCGGAGTGCGAGGCGGCGGGCCCCGAAACACAGCCGAGGAGCAGTGCGGCACCTACAACGGCGGTTGTCAGTCGGCCTGTTGAGCGCATCACGTTCCCTCCTCTCAGCCGGTCGTGAAGGTGAAGTCGTCCACGTCGAACAGCGCGCCCGTTCCGCCCTTGAAGACCAGGTAGAGCTTGGTGGTGCCCCTGGGGGCGCGGGACAGGTCGGCGCTGACGTCCTGGAAGGTCTCCCAGCCGCCGGTCACCGGTACGGTCGCCTTGCCGAGCAGCGTTCCGGTCGCGGAACCCGCGCGGACCTCCAGCGTCCCGCCGGCGCCTCCTGACGCGATCCGCGCCGTGATCTTCTTGGCGTTGCTCAGCACATACGGCGTGAAGGCGATCCAGTCGCCGTTGTCGATGTCGCCGACCGTCTTGCCGCCGTGCGCGGTGTCCTTGGTGATGACGGAGACGCCGGAGGCGTTGTTGAAGTGCTCGGCCTGGCGGTGCCTGGGCTGCAGGACGCTCTGGTCGTGCGAGGTGAGCGGGGCCTGGCCACCGCCTCCGCCGTCGGTGTACTCGGCGTCGAGGACCCCGAAGATGTTGGCGTCCTCGTCGTGTCCGCCGTCCGCGCTGGTCTGGATGGTGCCGGTGCAGCCGCTCGCGGAGGTCTGCGGGTGGCCGTGGGTGTCGTGGCCCAGGATGAAGTTGACCTTGACCTTCGAGCAGTCGACGGCTGTCCCGTCCTCCGGGTCGGTGACCCTCACCTTGAACGGGATCGCGTCACCGAAGCTGAACAGCTGCCCGTCCTGGGGAAGTTCGAGCGTCACCCTGGGCGCGGTGTTGCCCACGACGATCTGCACGCTCGCACTTCCGGTGCGGCCGGTCGGGTCCTTCGCGGTCAGGGTCGCGGTGTAGGTGCCGTTCTTCTTGTACTTGTACGTGGGGTTCGCCGCCGTCGACCTGCCGCCGTCGCCGAAGTCCCAGCTGTACGTGAGGGCGTCACCGTCCTGGTCGGAGGTGCCCGCGGAGGAGAACTGCACCTTCAGCGGTGCCTGCCCGGAGGTCCTGCTCGCCGCCGCCTGCGGAACCGGTGAGTGGCCGTCGGTGGCGTTCTCGATGCGGTACAGGGCGGAGTGGTCGTCGCCGCCGAACCAGGCGGTGCCGTAGTCGAGGACGTACAGGGCGCCGTCCGGGCCGAAGGCCATGTCCATCACCTGGGTGCCGGTCCACGGGAAGGCGTTGATCGACTGGACGGTTCCGCTGCCGTCGCTCACGATCCGCTTGATCCAGCGGCGGCCGAACTCCCCGGCGAAGAAGTTCCCGTCGTACGCCTCGGGGAACTTCACGGGCGAGTCGAGCGAGGCGTCGTAGTGGTAGACCGGGCCGCCCATCGGGGACTCGGAGCCGTCGCCGAACTCCGGTACGGACGGGCCGTTGTACGGGATCCAGGCGGGCTGGGCCGGGGGCAGGTCCGTGAGTCCGGTGTTGTGCGGGGAGTTGTTCTTCGGTGCGTTGCAGTCGAAGGAGGCGCCGGAGGTCTTGGTCGCGAAGTCGTAGTCGACGTAGGCGTCGTTGGCGCCGGTGCAGTACGGCCAGCCGAAGTTGCCGGGGCCGGTCACCCGGGCGAACTCGACCTGGCCGGCGGGGCCGCGGGCCGGGTCGGCGGCGCCCGCGTCGGGGCCGTAGTCGCCGACGTAGAGGATGCCGGTCTTCTTGTCGACGCTGAAGCGGAACGGGTTGCGGAAGCCCATGGCGTAGATCTCGGGCCGCGTCCTGTCCGTGCCGGGCGCGAAGAGGTTGCCGTCGGGGACGGTGTACGAGCCGTCGGCGTTCACCTTGATGCGCAGGATCTTGCCGCGCAGGTCGTTGGTGTTGCCGGCCGAACGCTGGGCGTCGAAGGCCGGGTTGCGGTCGGCGCGCTCGTCGATCGGGGTGTAGCCGTCGGACTGGAACGGGTTGGTGTCGTCGCCCGTCGACAGGTACAGGTTGCCGGCCGCGTCGAAGTCGATGTCGCCGCCGACATGGCAGCACAGGCCGCGGGAGGCCGGGATGTCGATGACCTTCTTCTCGCTGGCCGTGTCGAGGGTGCCGTCGGCCTTCAGGACGAAGCGGGAGAGCCGGTTGACGCCGTCGAAGGGCGCGAAGTCGGCCGCGGTTCCGGTCTCCGGGGCGTCACCCGCGGGGGTGTTCAGGGGCGGTGCGTAGTAGAGGTAGATGGCCCTGTTGGTCGCGAAATCCGGGTCCACGCCGACGCCTTGGAGGCCTTCCTCGTCGTGGGAGTAGACGTTCAGCTTGCCGATGAGCCGTGTGTTTCCGGCCGCGTCCGTGAGCCGGAGTTCGCCGTCGCGCGAGGTGTGCAGGACCGAGCGGTCCGGGAGGACGGCGAGGGACATCGGCTCGCCGACCTCCGCCTCGCCCTTGGCGAGGGTGACCTGCTGGAAGTCCTCCGCCGCCGCGGGGGCCGCTCCCGGGTCGGCGACGGCTGCGCCGGCCTGGGGAGCGGTGAGCGTGAGGGTGGCGCCCGCCAGCAGTGCGCCGCTGAACAGCGCAACTGCCTTGCGGAAGAACGGGCGTCGTCTGTGGGTCTCGATTCTGTCGGTGCTGGTGGTGCGGTCGTTCCCGTGCACGAATGCCTCCAGTGAGGGGCCGGTTGTACGGGCGGGTGCGGTGCGCCGGGATGCGCCGTCATCCCGGAACTCACGGAAGAAAGAACGGAGTTGGTCTACTCGTTGCCGCCGAACGCCGCGTCGAAGGAGGCCGACGGTGGTTGGAAGTCGTAGGCCTTCAGACGGGTGAGGGCTTCTGGTGCGCCCTGGAGCCGGTCCATGCCGGCGTCCTCCCACTCCACGGAGATGGGCCCCTGGTAGTCGATGGAGCGCAGCATCCGGAAGACGTCCTCCCAGGGGACGTCGCCGTGGCCGGCCGACACGAAGTCCCAGCCGCGGCGCGGGTCGCCCCAGGGCAGATGGGAGCCGAGGCGGCCGTTGCGGCCGTCGAGGCGTTTGCGGGCCTCCTTGCAGTCGACGTGGTAGATCCGGTCACGGAAGTCCCACAGGAAGCCGACCGGGTCGAGGTCCTGCCACACGAAGTGCGAGGGGTCGAAGTTCAGACCGAAGGCCGGGCGTCCGCCGACGGCCTCCAGGGCGCGCCGGGTCGTCCAGTAGTCGTAGGCGATCTCGCTCGGGTGGACCTCGTGCGCGAACCGCACGCCCTCCTCGTCGAAGACGTCGAGGACCGGGTTCCAGCGCTCGGCGAAGTCCTCGTAGCCGCGCTCGATCATCGACTCCGGGGCGGGCGGGAACATGGCGACCAGGTGCCAGATGGCGGAGCCGGTGAAGCCGATGACGGTGTCGACGCCGAAGGCGGCCGCGGCGCGCGCGGTGTCCTTCATACGCTCGGCCGCGCGCCGCCGTACACCTTCCGGGTCGCCGTCGCCCCACACCTCGGCCGGCAGGATGGCCCGGTGCCGTTCGTCGATGATGGCGTCGCAGACGGCCTGGCCCACCAGATGGTTGGAGACGGCCCAGCATTTGAGGCCGTACTTGTCGAGCAGCTGCTTCCTGGACTCGATGTAGGTCGAGTCCGCGAGTGCCTTGTCGACCTCGAAGTGGTCGCCCCAGCAGGCGAGTTCGAGGCCGTCGTAGCCGAAGTCGCGGGCGAGGCGGCAGACCTCCTCGAGTGGGAGGTCGGCCCATTGTCCGGTGAAGAGCGTGAACTGTCGCGGCATGCGCGGGGCCTCCTCAGACCGCTATGGGCGTGTAGACGGAGTTCTTCTCGGCGCTCTCCTCCACGGCCGCCAGTACGCGCTGCACCTGCAGCCCGTCGGCGAAGGAAGGTTCGGGTCGGCGGCCCTCGGCGATCGCGTGGACGAGGTCGCGGGCCTGGTGGACGAAGGTGTGCTCATAGCCGAGTCCGTGACCCGGCGGCCACCAGGCGTCCAGGTAGGGATGGTCGGGTTCGGTGACGAGGATGCGGCGGAAGCCGGCGTGCACGCCGGGTTCCGTGGCGTCGTGGTACGACAGCTCGTTGAGGCGCTCCAGGTCGAAGGCCAACGAGCCGCGCTCGCCGTTGAGTTCGATGCGCAGGGCGTTCTTGCGGCCGGTGGCATAGCGAGTCGCCTCGAAGGAGGCGAGGGCGCCGGAGGTGAAGCGGCCGGTGAACAGGGCGGCGTCGTCGACGGTGACCTGTCCCGTGCCGGCGGAGGCGACCGAGGACAGGCCGCTGGTGGCGCCGAGGGGCAGCGGCCGCTCCCGTACGAAGGTCTCCGTCAGGGCGGAGACCCCGGCCAGCCGCTCCCCCGCCAGGTACTGCGCGAGGTCGACGATGTGCGCACCCAGGTCGCCGAGCGCACCCGAGCCGGCCTGGTCCTTGCGCAGCCGCCAGGTGAGCGGGAACTGCGGGTCCACGAGCCAGTCCTGGAGGTACGTCACCCGGAGGTGCCGCAGGGTGCCGAGCCGGCCCTCGGCGACCATGTTCCGGGCGAGCGCGGTGGCGGGCACCCGGCGGTAGTTGAAGCCGACCATCGCCAACTGCCCGCGTTCGTATGCCACTTCGGCCGCGGAGGTCATCGCCGAGGCCTCCTCCACCGTGTTGGCGAGGGGCTTCTCGCACAGCACGTGCTTGCCGGCGGCGAGGGCGGCCAGGGCGATCTCGGCGTGGCTGTCGCCGGGGGTGCAGATGTCCACGAGGTCGATGTCGTCCCGGGCGATCAGGGCCCGCCAGTCGGTCTCGGCCGAGGCCCAGCCGTGCCGGTCGGCCGCCGCGCGCACAGCCTGCGCGTCGCGTCCGCAGATCGCGGCCAGGACCGGGCGGAGCGGCAGGTCGAAGACGCGGCCCGCGGTGCGCCAGCCCTGGGAGTGGGCGGCGCCCATGAACGCGTAACCGACCATGCCTACGCGCAGCGGCGGCTTCGCGACCTCCGGTCCGTCCGGCTGCTGGGGCTGTCCCATACGGATGTCCTCCTCGTCCTCGTGGTGAATGCGCCGTGGGGGGTGCGGGGCGGGGTGCGGCCTAGCGGAAGCCGGTGGGCATGTACTGGTCGACGTTGTCCTTGTCGACGACGGCCGAGTAGAGCGTCAGCGAGGCCGGTATCTCGAACTCGGCGAGACCGCTTATGCCCTTGCCCTGACCGAGCGCGCGGGCCAGGTCGATCGCGGAGGCGGCCATCGTCGGCGGGTACAGGACGGTCGCCTTCAGCACGCCGTTGTCCTGCTTGATGGCCTGGAAGGCGGAGAGCGCGCCCGCGCCCCCGACCATCAGGAAGTCCTCGCGTCCGGCCTGCTCGATGGCGCGCAGCGCGCCCACGCCCTGGTCGTCGTCGTGGTTCCACAGGGCGTCGAACTTGGGCTGGGCCTGCAGGAGCTGGGCCATCTTGGCCTGGCCGGACTCGACCGTGAACTCGGCGGCCTGGCGGGCCACCTTCTTGATGTTGGGGTAGTTCTTCAGGGCGTCGTCGAAGCCCTGGGTGCGCTGCTTGGTCAGCTCCAGGTTGTCCAGGCCGGCCAGTTCGACGACCTTGGCGTTCGACTTCCCCTTGAGCTTCTCGCCGATGTAGGTGCCGGCGTTGAGGCCCATTCCGTAGTTGTCGCCGCCAATCCAACAGCGGTACGCCTGCGGGGAGTTGAATATCCGGTCGAGGTTGACGACCGGGATGCCCGCGCGCATCGCCTTGAGGCCGACCTGGGTGAGGGCCTTGCCGTCGGCGGGCAGGACGACCAGGACGTCGACCTTCTTGTTGATGAGGGTCTCGATCTGGCCGATCTGCGCGGCCGTGTCGTTCGAACCCTCGGTGATCTCCAGGGTGACGTCGGAGTACTTCTTGGCGCGGCTCTTGGCGTTGTCGTTGATGGCGTTGAGCCAGCCGTGGTCGGCCTGCGGTCCGGCGAAGCCGATGGTGACGTGCTTGCCGGGTTTGTCGTCGGCGGCCGGCCGGTCGGCCGCGGCCGGGCTCTCGTCCTTGGACTCGTTACTCGTGCAACCTACGAGGAGGGCACCCGTGGACACGGCCGCGGCCCCGAACAACAGCCCTCTGCGACTGGTGAGTTGAGACATGTCAGTGAACCCTTTCCTCAGGTCGTGCTCGCGGTACGGCGCTGGACCAGCACGGCGGCGACGATGATCGCGCCCTTGGCGATCTGCTGGACGTCGCTCTGCAGGTTGTTCAGGGCGAAGATGTTGGTGATCGTGGTGAAGATCAGGACGCCGAGCACGGAGCCGGTGATGGTGCCCCGTCCTCCGCTCAGCAGCGTGCCGCCGATGATCGCGGCGGCGATCGCGTCCAGCTCGTACAGATTTCCGTTGGTGTTCTGGCCCGAGCCGGACAGGATGATCAGCAGGAAGGCGGCGATGCCGCAGCACAGCCCGGACAGCAGGTACAGGTAGAGGCGCTGGCGCCGTACGTCGATGCCGGCGAGCCGGGCGGCCTCCGCGTTGCCGCCGACGGCGACCGTGCGCCGGCCGAAGGTGGTGCGGTTGAGGATCAGCCAGCCGATGATCGTCACGATCGCGAAGACGATGACGAGCGGGGGGACGCCGAGCACATAGGAGTCGCGCTCGCCCAGGTCGAGGATGCCGGTGACGGTGACGATCTGCGTCTTGCCGTCGGTGATCTGCAGCGCCAGCCCGCGGGCCGAGGCCAGCATGGCGAGCGTGGCGATGAACGGGACCATTCCGCCGTACGCGACGAGCAGGCCGTTGACCAGGCCGCATCCGAGGCCGACGAGGACCGCGGTGAAGAGGATGCCCGCGAAGCCGTACTCCTGGGTGGCCACCGTCGTCGCCCACACGGAGGACAGGGCGACGATCGCGCCGACCGAGAGGTCGATGCCGCCCGAGGTGATGACGAAGGTCATGCCGACGGTGACGACGCCGATCACCGAGGCCTGGGTGAGGACGAGTTGGAGGTTGCGGGTGTCGAGGAACTCGTCGGGCTTGGTGATCCCGCCGATGAGGACCAGCGCGGCGAGGACACCCAGGAGGGACAGGGTGCGGACGTCGGCGCGGGCCAACAGCCCACGCCAGCTGGACGGTTGGGCGACCGAGGGCACCTTGTCGGTGTTGTCCCGTGGCGGGGAGGCATGCTGCGTCATGACGCCGGGCTTCCTTCCATGACCAGGTCGAGTACGCGGTGTTCGTCGAGCTCGCGGGCGGGCGCCGTGTGGACGACGCGGCCCTCGCGGAGCACCAGGACGCGGTCGGCGAGGCCGAGCACTTCGGGCACTTCGCTGGAGACCAGGAGGACGGCGAGGCCTTCGTCGGCGAGGCGGCGGATCACCGCGTACAGCTCGGCGCGGGCGCCGACGTCGACGCCGCGGGTCGGTTCGTCGAGGAGCAGGACGCGGCAGCCGCGCAGCAGCCAGCGCGCCAGGACGGCCTTCTGCTGGTTGCCGCCGGAGAGGGTGCGGACCGGCACGGCGGGGTTGTCGGGGCGCAGCGACAGTTCACGCGTGGCCGCCCGTGCCGCGCCCGATTCGGCACGCCGGTCGATCCAGCCCGCGCGTGAGAAGCGGGACATGGAGGAGACCGAGACGTTCCGGGTGACGGACTCCAGCATCAGCAAAGCCTGGGCCTTGCGTTCCTCGGGGGCGAGCCCGAGCCCGGCGCGCACGGCGGCCCGCACACTGCCGGGCCGCAACACCTTGCCGTCGACGCGGACTTGACCGGACGTGGGCTTGCGGGCGCCGTAGATCGTCTCCAGGATCTCCGAGCGGCCCGAGCCGACCAGCCCGGCGAGACCGACGATCTCGCCCGGCCGCACCTCCAGGTCGAACGGCGCGAACTCCCCGTCCCGGGCGAGGCCCCGGACCTCCAGCACAGGCGTGCCGTCCGCGCCGGAGGCGGGCCGCTCGGGAAAGACGTACTCGACATTGCGCCCGGTCATCAGCGCGACCACCTCGCGGGTCGGCGTCGACTTCGCCGGCAGTCCGCCCGCCACCGCGCGCCCGTCCTTCAGCACGGTCACGCGGTCGCCGATGCGCCGGATCTCCTCCAGCCGGTGGGAGATGTAGACGACCGCGACGCCCTCGGCGGTCAGGTCGCCGACGATGCGGAAGAGGTTGTCGACCTCGTCCGGGT
Source organism: Streptomyces sp. NPDC001137 (assembly GCF_040298885.1). Classification (NCBI taxonomy): domain Bacteria; kingdom Bacillati; phylum Actinomycetota; class Actinomycetes; order Kitasatosporales; family Streptomycetaceae; genus Streptomyces; species Streptomyces sp. NPDC001137. The sequence goes on along the minus strand of NZ_JBEPBA010000006.1, from coordinate 38,400 downwards.
CGAGGGCGGCGGACGGCTCGTCCATCACGATGAGCCGTACGTCGTGGGAAAGCGCCCTGGCCATCGACACGATCTGCTGCTGGGCCGCCGACAGCTCGCCCACGAGCCTGCCGGGGTCGATCTCACCATGGCCAAGTCGCTTGAGCAGTGCGGCAGTTGAAGCCTTGGCGGTCTTTCCGCGTACGACGAAACCGGCGGCCGTGGGTTCATGGCCGAGGTGGACGTTCTCGGCCACCGACAGATGCTCCACCAGGTCGAGTTCCTGGTAGATGGTGGCGATACCGAGGCGCATCGCGGCGATCGGCGAGCGGAGGGTGACCTCCTCGCCGCGCCAGCGGATGGTGCCGGTGTCGGGCTGGTGGGCACCGGCCAGCACCTTGATGAGGGTGGACTTCCCGGCCCCGTTCTGGCCGAGCAGGCAGTGCACTTCACCGGCCTGGACGTCGAGGTCGACGCCGTCGAGGGCCCGGACTCCGGGGAACGACTTGGTGATGCCGGACATGCTGAGCAGCGGTGGTTCTGGTGCCATGAGGTCCCCTTGGCGGGCGTGCGGGCCGGTTTCAGGGCGTTTCCGGGCAGGCGTGTTCAGGGCAGGGCGAGGCAGGACGCCGTACTGGTGATCTTCGAAAACGGGGTGGGTTACGCAGGCGAGAAGAGGTGGTCGCTGATGAGCCGGGCCGCGCCGATGACGCCGGCGGTCGGACCCAGCTCCCCGAGGACGATGGGCAGGTTGCCCGTCGCGAGGGGCAGCGACTGGCGGTAGACCTGGGTGCGGATGGCGGCGAGCAGCGTGTGGCCGAGGCCGGTCACCCCGCCGCCGATCACCACCAGACCGGGGTTGAAGAAGGAGACCAGGCCGGCGATGACCTGGCCGGTGCGGTTGCCGCCCTCGCGGATCAGGTCGAGGGCGGTGGCGTCGCCCGCGGCGGCCGCGGCGGCGACGTCGATCGCGGTGAGCGTGCCGTTCGCCGCCAGCCGCGCGGCGAGTGCCTCGGACAGCCCCTGCTCGGCCGCCGCCGTGGCGTCCCGGGCGAGGGCCGCCCCGCTGAAGTGGGCTTCCAAACAGCCGCGGTTGCCGCAGGCGCACGGGTTTCCGTCGGGCACGGCCTGGATGTGCCCGATGTCGCCCGCGCTGCCCGTCACACCGCGGTGGACCTCACCGCCGGCGACGATGCCGCAGCCGATGCCGGTGCCGATCTTGACACAGAGGAAGTCGCCCACGGAGCGTGCGACGCCCGCGTGCTGCTCCCCCATCGCCATGAGGTTCACGTCGTTGTCGACCATGACCGGGCAGCCGAGTTCCTGGCTGAGCGCCTCCCGTACGGGGAAGCCGTCCCAGCCCGGCATGATCGGCGGAGCCACGGGGACGCCCTCGGGGAAGCGGACCGGTCCCGGGACGCCGATGCCGGCGCCGTCGAAACCCTCCGCGAGCCCCGAGGCCCTCAACTTCGCGGCCATCGACAGGACTTGCTCGAAGACCGCGACGGGGCCCTCGCGTACGTCCATGGGCTGGTTGAGGTGTCCGAGGATCTCCAGTTCGGCGTTGGTGACGGCGACGTCGACCGAGGTCGCGCCGATGTCGACGCCGAGGAAACGCAGGCCGGGTGCGAGCCTGATGTTGTGGGAGCGTCGGCCGCCGCGCGAGGCGGCGAGTCCGTCTGCCACGACCAGGCCCGTCTCCAGCAGCCGGTCCACCTCCACGGCCAGCTTGGACCGCGACAGATCGACCTGGTCACCCAGCTGCGCACGGGAGTTGGGTCCTCCGTCGCGCAACAGCTTCAGCAGCTTGGCCTGATGGGCGTTCGCAGGTCGTGCCGTCATGCGTCTCACGAGCCCCTCCCCGCCTCAATCGGCCACCACTGTCCGGGCTTTCGAGGGGAACGTAGCAGCGCCCGCCGAACCTGGGAAGAAGTCGTGCACGAATTGGCGCCGACTTTCTCCACTGACAGGACAAAGGAAAGTCGCGGGCCGCAGCCATGTCAGGCCCATACGATCTGGTCAACGCGTTCCAGGGGGAACGCGCGATCGATCCAGGGGGAGTCATGAACAGCGCAGTGGAGCAGGAGCCGGGTCGAAGAGTCACGACTCTCGAACTCTTCTTCGACCTCGTCTTCGTCTTCACCCTCACCCAGCTCACCGTGCTGCTCGCCGGCGACCTCACGTTCGCCACGGCGGGCCGGGTCGCGCTGGTCTTCGTGGTGCTGTTCTGGATGTACGGCGCCTACGCGTACCTCACCAACCAGGTCCCGCCGGACCGCCCCTCCCGCCGGCTGCTGCTGATCCTGGGCATGGGCGCGTTCCTGGTGTGCGCCCTCGCCATCCCGCGCGTCTTCGACGACACCGGCGTGGTGTTCGGGCTCGGCTTCCTCACGGTCGTGGTCGTGCACACCGCGCTCTACACCCGCAGCCACGGGCGGGACTCGATCTGGTACGGCGTGCCGAACTCGCTGGCCGCCCTCGCCGTGACCGCGGCCGGTTTCTTCGACGGCCTCGCGGCGGACGGCCTGTGGCTGCTCGTCCTCGTCCTGCAGTTCGTGACGCCGTTCTTCGCCGAGCACGGGCCGGGCAGGGCCGACGGACAGCGGTCGGCCGCCGAGATGCGTGTCCAGCTGGGCAGCCTGGACCCGGCACACTTCGTGGAGCGCCACGGCCTGCTGCTGATCGTCGCGTTCGGCGAGTCCGTCATCGCGATCGGCACCGGAATCGGCCGACTGCCGCTCACTCCTGGCCTGGTCGGTGGCGCGTTCCTCTCGCTCGCCCTCGCGGTCGCGCTGTGGTGGACGTACTTCGTGCGGGACGAGGAGGCGGCCGAGGCGGCGTTCCGGGCCACGCCGGCGCCGAGCCGGTGGCGGCTGGCGATGAACGCGTACTACTACTGCTTCCTGCCGATGCTGCTCGGCATCGCCTACCTGGCCGCGGGCGTGAAGAAGACGCTGGGCCACCTCACGGAACACCTGCACACGGGCCCGGCGCTTGCTCTCGCGGGTGGCGTGGCGCTCTTCCTCGCCGGGGACGTGGCCTTCCGCGCGGTCCTGCGCATGCACCCCTTGCGCTTCCGCGCCACGGCCGCACCCGTCGCCCTGGCGGCCGCGCTCCTCGGCGTCCGTGTCTCGGCGGTCGCCGAACTCTTCGCCCTGGTCGCGGTGTTGGTGGCCATGCTGGCGGTCGAGGCGCGGGAAGCCCGGCGCCCGGCGGCCGCCATCGTGTCCTGACCGGCGTGTTCGCTTCCGGCACGAGGACCTTGACGAGGTCGAACCAGTCCCCGGTCTCCTCGCGTTGACCGAGGGCCGGCGACACGGCCGTCAGGGGACGACGAGAAGCCCACGCACCACATCCTGCCGCCGCCTCGCCCTGCCCAGGGTCCGCTCGGCGGCCCTGCGGTCACTTCGTCCGGTCGTGGTACGACCGCCGGGTGTGCTCGGTGTGCTCCCGCATCAGCTGCGTGGCCCGCTGCTCGTCACGGTCGGCGATCGCGGCGATCAGCTCGCGGTGCTCGATCCAGGACTGCCGGCCGCGCTGCCGGGCGATGGGTGTGTAGTACCAGCGCACCCGGCGGTCGACCTGGGCGGCGAGTTCGGCGAGGACCGCATTGCCCGCCAGCTCCATGATCTTCGTGTGGAAGCGGGCGTTCATCGTGACGGCGCCGTCCACGTCGTCCGCGGCGACGGCCTTCTCGCCCTGCGCGCACAGCTCCTCCAGGACCGAGATGCCGGCGCTGCCCGCGTTGGCGGCGGCGAGCCGGGCCGCCTCGGCCTCCAGCAGCGTGCGGACGGTGAGCAGCTGGTCGGCCTCCTCCTCCGTGGGTTCGTGCACGAACGCGCCCTGGGCGGGCCGCAGATCGACCCAGCCCTCGGTGTTGAGCCGCTGCAGCGCCTCCCGTACGGGCTGCCGGGACACCCCGAGGTGGCCTGCGAGTTCGCTCTCGACGAGGTGCTGGCCGGGCTGGAGGGCACGCGTGGTGATCAGTTCGAGGAGCGCCTCGTAGACGCGGTCGCGCAGCGGGCCGGGCCGTTCCAGCTTGGGTACCGCGCCCTGCGGCAGTCCTGTCGACAACATCGGTCGGTCCCCCTCCTGAGCGGCGCGGAGCAACTGCAGCCGGAAAGCCAGTATGGATTGTCTTTCGTCTACAGTCTACGGCGCACAGTGGCCAGGGGTACGGCGGGTCGAGTGCGTCACATCGAGCCGTCAGCGCAGGTCACGGGCAGCGGACGACCTGTCCGGCGTACGACAGGTTTCCGCCGAAGCCGAACAGCAGCACCGGGTCCCCGGTCGAAATGGCGCCCCGCTCGACCAGCTTGGAGAAGGCGAGCGGGATGCTCGCCGCCGAGGTGTTCCCGGACTCGGCGACATCCCGCGCGACGACGGCGTTGACGGCGCCGATCTTCTCGGCGAGGGGTTCGATGATCCGCAGGTTCGCCTGGTGCAGGACGACTGCGGCGAGGTCCTCGGGGGCGAGTCCGGCGCGCTCGCAGGCCCTGCGGGCGATGGGCGGCAGCTGGGTGGTGGCCCAGCGGTACACACTCTGGCCCTCCTGCGCGAACCGCGCGGGCGTGCCCTCGATGCGTACGGCATGCCCCATTTCGGGCACGGAGCCCCACAGCACGGGCCCGATGCCGGGTCCGTCCGCGGCTTCCACGACGGCGGCCCCCGCGCCGTCGCCGACGAGGACGCAGGTGGTGCGGTCGCTCCAGTCGGTCACGTCGGACATCTTGTCGGCACCGATGACCAGCGCACGCGTCGAGGCACCCGCCCGCACCGTGTGGTCGGCGGTGGCGAGGGCGTGGGTGAACCCGGCGCACACGACGTTGACGTCCATCGCGGCGGGCGAGGGGATGCCGAGCCGGGCGGCGACCCGGGCGGCCATGTTGGGCGAGCGGTCCACGGCGGTGGAGGTGGCGACCAGGACCAGGTCGATGTCACCCGGGGCGAGACCGGCCGCCGCGAGCGCCTTGGCCGCTGCATGGGCGGCCAGCTCGTCGACCGGCTCGTCGGGCCCGGCGATGTGGCGTGTGCGGATGCCCACCCGGGACGTGATCCACTCGTCACTGGTGTCGACCAGACCCGCCAGATCCTCGTTGGTGAGCACCTTGGCGGGCTGGTAGTGGCCGACGGCGGCGATGCGCGAGCCGTTCATTGGGCGGTCCCCCTCGTTGCCTTGGGTAGCGGGATCCACCAGTCTGATCAGTGACTCACGGGTACGACGGCAGCCAAGACGACAGGATTCGGGCGCCGGGGTTGTCGGCTTCTGTCAGGCCTTCGGACGCCCGAACACCTACCGAACAGTCACCCGGTGAACAGCTTCGTCGCCTTCTGTACGAGCTCGTACACCCCGTAGGCGAGCGGTGCCCCCACCCACAGCCAGGCGAAGGCGATCAGCGGGCGCCGGTCAGGCGGACTCTGACTGCTGTCGTTCGACATCGACGGTCTCCTCCCTCGGGGCGGGGATGTGGTGGCGGGCGTTGACGGGCCGGACGAGTTCGTTGGCGACGAAGCCGACGACGAGCAGCCCGATCATGATGACGAAGGAGAGGCTGTAGAGGGACGCGCCACTCTTGCCGTCGGCCTTCTGGTGGTCGGCGATCCAGTTCACGATCAGCGGTCCGAGGACGCCGGCCGTGGACCAGGCGGTGAGCAGCCGCCCGTGGATGGCACCGACCTGATATGTGCCGAAGAGGTCCTTCAGATAGGCCGGGATGGTCGCGAAGCCACCGCCGTAGAAGGACAGGATCACCATCGCGCACAGGATGAACAGCGGCTTGGAGGAGTCGCCGAACAAGGCGATCAGCGCGTACATCACCGCTCCGAAGCCCAGGTAGACGCGGTAGATGTTCTTGCGTCCGATCAGGTCGGAGGTGGAGGACCAGCCGATGCGGCCCGCCATGTTGGCGGCGGAGAGCAGCGCCACGAAGCCGGCCGAGGCCGAGACGGACACCGGGGTCGAGGTGTTCTTGAAGAAGTCCTGGATCATCGGGGCGGCCTTCTCCAGGATGCCGATGCCCGCGGTCACGTTCATGCAGAGCACGACCCACAGACACCAGAACTGCGGGGTGCGGATGGCCGTGCCTGCCGAGACCTGCGGCCCCTGGAAGGCGCTCGGCGCGCCCTCGACCGGCCGCTCGCCGCGCGGCACCCGCACCAGCAGCACACCGAGCGACATGAAGACGGCGTACGACAGCCCGTGCACGAGGAACGCGAGCGCGATGCCGGAGCTGTCGGCGCCGAAGGAACCCAGCATCTGCGTGGACCAGGGCGAGGCGATGAGCGCGCCGCCGCCGAAGCCCATGATCGCGATGCCGGTGGCCATCCCGGGCCGGTCCGGGAACCACTTGATCAGTGTGGAGACGGGCGAGATGTAACCGATGCCGAGGCCGATGCCGCCGACGAAGCCGTAGCCGAGGACGATCAGCCAGTACTGCTCGGTGGCCGCGCCCAGCGCGGAGATCAGGAAGCCGGACGAGAAGCAGACCAGGGCGACGGTCATCGCCCAGCGCGGCCCGTTGCGCTCCACCAGCGTGCCGCCGAACGCGGCCGACAGACCAAGCATGACGATGGCGAGCTGGAAGGGCAGCGCGCTCTGCGTTCCGCTGAGGCCGAGCGAGGACTCCAGGGGCGGCTTGAAGACGCTCCAGGCGTAGGCCTGGCCGATGGAGAGATGGACGGAGAGAGCGGCGGGGGGAACCAGCCAGCGGCTCCAGCCGGCCGGTGCGACAGGGGGACTCATGATCCCGAACGTAGGGGAGCGGCAAGGGAGTTGAGAAGGCGGCGCGTCGACCGTATGCGATGAGCGGTATGCGGCGAGCGCCGAACGGTCGGACCGCCCGGTTTTCCCGGCCGTGTGCGGACTCTTGTGGCTCCCGTCACCATACTGTAGACAATATTCAGTCGACACTGTTCGGCAGAGTTCGACTGTGCGGCCATCTCCGCGGTATCCCTCGAACCGAACGGAGCTCCCTCGTCATGAAAGTCGCAGTTCTCGGCGCCGGTGCGATCGGCGCCTACGTCGGTGCCGCGCTCCATCGCGCCGGCGCCGATGTGCATCTCGTCGCCCGTGGACCGCACTTGGCGGCCATGAGGCAGCACGGAGTACGGGTGCTCAGCCCGCGCGGCGACTTCACCGCGCACGCCCACGCCACCGACGACCCGGCCGAGATCGGCCCGGTCGACTTCGTCTTCCTGGGCCTGAAGGCCCACTCGTACGCGGCGTGCGGGCCGCTGATCGAGCCCCTTCTGCACGACGGCACGGCGGTGATCGCCGCCCAGAACGGCATCCCCTGGTGGTACTTCCACCGGCACGGCGGCCCCTACGACGGCCACCGCGTCGAGAGTGTGGACCCCGGCGGCGCGGTCAGTGCGGTGCTCGCGCCCGAACGGGCCGTCGGATGTGTCGTCTACGCGGCCACCGAGCTCGAAGGACCGGGTGTCGTACGGCACTTGGAAGGCACCCGATTCTCCGTCGGGGAGCCCGACCGCAGCGTGTCCAAGCGCTGTCTGGCCTTCAGCGAGGCCATGGTCGCCGGTGGCCTGAAGTGCCCGGTCGAGCCGGAACTGCGGGGCGACATCTGGGTCAAGCTGCTCGGCAACATCTCCTTCAACCCGATCAGCGCGCTGTCCCGCGCCACCATGCGGCAGATGTGTCTGCACGGCGGCACCCGCAAGGTCATCGAGACGATGATGGCCGAGACGCTCGCCGTGGCCGAGGCGCTCGGCTGCGAGGTCGGCGTCTCCATCGAACGCCGTCTGGCCGGCGCAGAGCGCGTCGGCGACCACCGCACCTCCACGCTCCAGGACCTGGAGCGCGGCAAGCCGCTCGAACTCGACGTCCTGCTCGCGGCCGTCGTCGAGTTGGCGGAGATCACCGGCGTGGAGGTGCCCACCCTGCGCACCGTGCACGCCATCTCGGACCTGCTCGCGCTGAGGAGCGCCGCATGAGGAGTGTCGTATGAGGAAACGCGACCGGACCCCGAAGACCTACACCCGGCTCACCCACCCGCTGGTCCGCGACTCCCGTGACGAGCCGTTCCGGCGGGCGAGCTGGGAGGAGGCCCTGGACCGGGCGGCCCGCGGCCTGGAACGCAACCGAGGCGCGTTCGGCATGTTCTCCTGCGCCCGCGCGACCAACGAGATGAACTACGTGGCGCAGAAGTTCGCCCGGGTCGTGATGGGCACCAACAACGTCGACTCCTGCAACCGCACCTGCCACGCCCCCAGCGTCGCGGGTCTGTCGGCGGCGTTCGGCTCGGGCGGCGGGACGTCGTCGTACGAGGAGATCGAGTACACCGACGTCATCGTGATGTGGGGCTCCAACGCCCGCTTCGCGCACCCGATCTTCTTCCAGCACGTGTTGAAGGGCATCAGGAACGGCGCCCGGATGTACGCCGTCGACCCGCGCCGCACCTCGACCGCCGAGTGGGCGGAGAGCTGGCTCGGACTCAACGTCGGCACCGACATCCCGATGGCGCACGCGATCGGCCGCGAGATCATCCACGCGGGCCTGGCCAACGAGGCGTTCATCGCGCGGGCGACGACCGGCTTCGAGGAGTACAAGGCGCTCGTCGAGCCGTGGACGCTGTCCCTCGCCGAGAAGGTCACGGGCGTACCGGCGCGTGCGATACGGGAGTTGGCGCACGCCTACGCCCGTGCCGAGCGCGCCCAGCTGTGCTGGACCCTCGGCATCACGGAGCACCACAACGGCACCGACAACGTCCGCGCGCTGATCAATCTCTCCCTGCTCACCGGTCAAGTGGGGCGCTACGGCGCCGGGTTGCAGCCCCTGCGCGGCCAGAACAACGTGCAGGGCGGCGGCGACATGGGCGCCATCCCCAACCGGCTGCCCGGCTTCCAGGACATCCTCGACCCCGACTCCCGGCTGAAGTTCGAGTCGGCCTGGGACACCGTCATCCAGCCGCACTACGGGCTGAACCTGACGGAGATGTTCGAGGCGATGGAGGAGGGTTCCCTCAAGGCCGTCTACTGCATCGGCGAGAACCCGGCGCAGTCGGAGGCCGACAGCGAGCAGGCCGTGCGCCGGATGCGGCAGCTCGACTTCCTCGTCGTCCAGGACATCTTCCTGACCAGGACGGCCGAGCTGGCGGACGTGGTCCTGCCCGCGACCGCCGGCTGGGCGGAGACCGACGGCACGACCACCAACAGCGAGCGGCGGGTGCAGCGGGTGCGCCGGGCGGTCACCCCGCCCGGCGAGGCGCGTGAGGACATCGACATCATCTGCGAACTGGCGGCACGCCTCGGCCACGACTGGAAGTACGCGGATGCCGAGGCCGTCTGGAACGAGCTGCGCTCGGTCTCCCCGGACCACTACGGGATGACGTACGAACGCCTGGAGGAGCACCAGGGCATCCAGTGGCCCTGCCCGAGCACCGACGAGCTCGAACCGACCTATCTGCACGGCAGGTTGTGGGAGAAGGACCCGGCCCGACGCGGGATGCCCGCACCCTTCGGGATCGTCCAGCACGATCCGCCGGTCGACCTCACCGACGAGGAGTACCCGATCCGGCTGACGACCGGGCGGCGCCTCGACTCGTACAACACCGGTGTGCAGAGCGGCGGTTTCGCCTCGCCGCTCCGGCGCGGCGAGTACATCGAGCTGTGCCCGGAGGACGCCGAACGCTACGGGGTCGTGGTCGGCGAGGAGGTCCAGGTGTCCTCACGGCGGGGGTCGGTCGTGGCGCCCGTATGGGTCGACACGGCGCTGCGGCCCGGACTCGCCTTCATGACCATGCACTTTCCCGACGAGGTGGACACCAACCAGCTGACCATCGAGGCGAACTGCCCGATCGCTGGGACGGCGGAGTTCAAGGCGTCGGCGATCCGGATCGAGAAGCTCCCCGTCGCGACCATCGTGAGGTGACCTGGTGGATCTGCACTTCGGCGACAGCAAGCCGACGGACGACGAACGGGCCGCGGTGGACGCCCTGTTGGGCCCCCCGGAGTCCTCCTGGGAGGGCGCGGACCGCTCCGACGCCGATCTGAGGTGGGCCCGCGGCGGCCGCGCGGCCCGGGAGAGGCGCGACCTGCTGTTGCCGGGGCTGCACGCGATCAACGACCGGATCGGCTGGATCAGCGAGGGTGCCCTGGACTACCTGTGCCGGCGGCTGACCGTACCGCCTGCGGAGGCGTACGGGGTCGCCACCTTCTACGCCATGTTCTCCGTGAAGCCCCGCCCCGCCACCGTGCTCCACGTGTGCACGGACCTGGCCTGCGCGGTGGCCGGGGCGCCCGAGCTGTGCGCCGGGATCGAGGCGCGGCTGAGCCCGGGCAGCGGGGTGAGCGTCGAGCGCGGCCCCTGCCTCGGTCTGTGCGAGCGGGCCCCGGCGGCCCTCGCGATCAAGGCGGGCGACCCGGTGCGTACGGCGGTGTCGGCGCCGGCGACGGCCGAGGCGGCCGTCCTCGCCGCGAGCGCGCCGGACTCGGCGCCGGAGGAACCGCCGGCGGCGACGGCGGTGCCCCAGGCCGGGCAGGACGGGCTTGTCCTGCTGCGGCGGGTCGGCGTGGTGGACCCGGAAAGTCTCGACGACTACCGGGCCCACGGCGGCTACACCGCCCTGCGCCGGGCCTTCGAGCTCGGTCCCGCGGGGGTCATCCGCGAGGTCACCGACTCCGGCCTGGTCGGGCGCGGCGGCGCCGCCTTCCCCACCGGCCGCAAATGGCAGGCCACGGCGTCCCAGCCCGACCACCCGCACCACCTCGTCTGCAACGCCGACGAATCCGAGCCGGGCACCTTCAAGGACCGCGTGATCATGGAAGGGGACCCGTACGCGCTGGTCGAGGCGATGACCATCGCCGGGTACGCGACCGGGGCGCACAAGGGGTACGTGTACCTGCGCGGCGAGTACCCGCGGGCCCTGCGCCGCCTGGAGCACGCGATCGCGCAGGCACGCGCGCGTGGCTTCCTCGGCGAGGACGTCCTCGGCCAGGGCCACGCGTTCGACATCGAGATCCGGCGCGGTGCGGGCGCCTACATCTGCGGCGAGGAGACGGCCCTGTTCAACTCCATCGAGGGCTACCGCGGCGAGCCTCGCTCGAAGCCGCCCTTCCCGGTGGAGAAGGGCCTGTTCGGCAAGCCGACGGTCGAGAACAACGTGGAGACGCTGGTCAACGTCCTGCCGATCCTGACCATGGGCGCCCCGGCCTACGCGGCCATCGGCACCGGGCGGTCCACCGGACCGAAGCTGTTCTGCGTCTCGGGCAGCGTGGACCGGCCCGGCATCTACGAGCTGCCGTTCGGGGCGACACTGGGCGACCTGCTCACCCTGGCCGGGGTGCGGGACCGTCTGCGGGCGGTGCTCCTCGGCGGCGCGGCGGGCGGCTTCGTACGGCCGGACGAACTGGACATCCCGCTCACCTTCGAAGGCACGCGCGAGGCGGGCACCACGCTGGGTTCCGGTGTCGTCATGGCCTTCGACGACACGGTCCCGCTGCCTCGGCTGCTGCTGCGCATCGCGGAGTTCTTCCGCGAGGAGTCGTGCGGCCAGTGCGTGCCCTGCCGGGTCGGCACCGTGCGCCAGGAGGAGGCGCTGCACCGGATCGCCGAGCGCACGGGTGCGGCGGCGGCCGACGACATCGCCCTGCTCAGGGAGGTCGGCCGCGCGATGCGGGACGCCTCGATCTGCGGCCTGGGACAGACCGCGTGGAACGCCGTGGAATCAGCCATCGACCGTCTGGGGGCGTACGAATGACCGTGACACCGCTGGGGATCCCGCGCCGGCTGCTGGAGTTCACCCTCGACGGGGAGCCGGTGCGCGCCCCCGAGGGCTCGACGATCCTCGACGCCTGCCGGGCGGCAGGGAAGGACATCCCGACCCTCTGCCAGGGGGACACGCTGCGGCCCAGGAACGCCTGCCGCGTCTGCATGGTCGAGGTGGAGGGATCCAGGACCCTGGTCCCGGCGTGCTCCCGCAGGGCCGAGCCCGGCATGGAGGTCCGCACCGACACGGAACGGGCCCGCCACAGCCGCAGGGTCGTCCTCGAACTCCTCGCCTCCTCGGTCGACCTGTCGACGACTCCCCAAGTCGCTGAATGGATCAAGGAGTACGAGGCGAAGCCGGACCGCTTCGGCCCCGACGCGGCCCGGCTGGGCGAGGAACCCAAGGTCGACAACGATCTGTACGTCCGCGACTACGACAAGTGCATCCTCTGCTACAAGTGCGTGGACGCCTGCGGCGACCAGTGGCAGAACACCTTCGCGATCTCGGTCTCCGGCCGCGGCTTCGACGCCCGGATCGCCGTCGAGCACGGCGCCCCGCTCACCGACTCGGCGTGCGTGTACTGCGGCAACTGCATCGAGGTGTGCCCTACGGGGGCACTGTCGTTCAAGTCCGAGTTCGACATGCGCGCGGCGGGTACCTGGAACGAATCGGCGCAGACGGAGACGACGACGGTGTGCGCGTACTGCGGAGTGGGCTGCAACCTCACTCTGCACGTGCAGGACAATGAGATCGTGAAGGTCACCTCACCGCACGACAACCCGGTGACCCACGGCAACCTCTGCATCAAGGGCCGCTTCGGCTACCAGCACGTACAGAACCGGGACTGAGACACGACATGGGACGAGTCACGGAACGACGCAAGGTGATCCGCATCCGCGACGGGGCGGTCTCGTCCCGCCCGGACACGCTCGTCGCCGAGGAACCGCTGGAGATCCGGCTGAACGGCAAGCCGCTCGCGATCACCATGCGCACCCCGGGCGACGACTTCGCGCTGGCGGCGGGCTTCCTGGTCAGCGAGGGCGTGCTGGCGGAACAGGACGATCTGCAGAACATCGTGTACTGCGCGGGGGCCACGGTCGACGGTTCGAACACGTACAACGTGGTGGACGTGCGGACCGCACCCTCAGTCGCGATCCCCGACATCACACTCGAGCGGAACGTGTACACCACCTCGTCCTGCGGGCTGTGCGGCAAGGCGAGCCTCGACGCGGTCCGTACGACGGCCCGCTGGCCGATCGCCGACACTCCCCCGGTCCGCGTCGAGCCCGAGCTGCTCGCGAGCCTCCCCGACCGGCTGCGCGCGGCCCAGCGGGTCTTCGACCGGACCGGGGGTCTGCACGCGGCGGCCCTGTTCACGGAGGCCGGCGAGCTGCTGGACATACGGGAGGACGTGGGCCGGCACAACGCGGTCGACAAGCTGGTGGGCCGCGCGCTGCAAAACGGCGACCTGCCGCTGTCCCGCGCGATCCTGCTGGTCTCGGGCCGTGCCTCCTTCGAGCTGGCGCAGAAGGCGGTCATGGCGGGGATCCCGGTCCTGGCGGCGGTCTCGGCACCCTCGTCCCTCGCCGTCGACCTGGCGGCGGAGACGGGCCTGACCCTCGTGGGCTTTCTGCGGGGCAGCTCCATGAACGTGTACGCGGGCGAGGACCGCATCGCTCTGCGGACCGCGGCCGCCCAGGGGTGACCGGCTCTCCGCGACACGGCGGCGGGGCCCCGACCGGCGGGGAGCGCCCCCTGCGCCGCAGGGGCCCCGCCTCAGCTGCTCCCGCCGCCCTGCGGGATCAGCCCGCCACGAACCGCACCTCGGCCACCGTCACCACGGTCCCCAGCCGCGGGAAGTCCAACCGCACCGACGCCTCGTGCTCGGCGGCCGTGAGCGCGGCCATGGCGTCCTCGACGAAGACCAGGTCGTAGCCGAGGTCTCCGGCGGCGCGGGCGGTGGACTCGACACCGAGGTTGGTGGCGATCCCGCCGAAGACGAGCGTGTTGACTCCCCGGTCACGCAGCAGGTCGTCCAGTCCGGTGCCCTGGAAGCCGCCGATGGTCCGCTTCACGACCTCCAGATCGCCGTCCCGGGCCAGACCGGCCACCAGGCCGCTGCCGGGCGGCTGTTCGGCGACGCCGGGGCGTTCGACCCGGACGAGGACGACGGTCGCGCCCGCCGAGCGGAACGCGGTCGCCAACTCCTCGGCGGCGGACAGGACTTCGGTGCCCTTGCGGGGCTCCAGGGGCAGCGCGACGATCCGGTCCATCAGATCGACCAGAACGAGGGCGCTGCGCGCGGGATCGAGAGCGAGGGATACGGCCATGACGGAACGTTATCCGCCGTCAGCTCTCCGTACCGGAAATCCGGATCAACAGACCCAGGAACTGGTCGCGTTCGGCCGCGGAGAGCGGCGCGAGCAGCTCGTCGTTGGCCGTACGCGCGGCCCGCTCGCAGCGCTTGAGCAGCCGCGCGCCGTCCCCGGTGAGTGACACCGCGTTCTTGCGCCGGTCCTTGGGGTCCGGTTCGCGTACGACGAGACCCGCGGACTGGAGGTCGTTGAGGACGCCGACCAGGTCCTTCGGATCCAGCTGCACACCGCGTCCGAGGTCGGCCTGGGCGACGGGGCCGAGGTCGCGTACGGCGGAGAGCACCACGTGGTGCCACATCTTCAGGCCCTCCGCGGCCAGCGCCTCGGCCACCAGCGCGCGGCCGCGCGCGGCGGCACGGCCGAGCAGCCAGCTGGGGAGGGAGCGGATCTCGGCGAGGGGAGCTTCGGGCATGCGGACAGCCTAGCGAAAAGTCATTGGACTTCCCAACGAAGTTCGGCTTATCGTTGGGACTCCCAACGAATTCGTCGGAGGTCCCGACGCCCCCTGGAGGTGTGATGCGCCGCGTCCGCTACGAGTCCACCGGCGGCCCGTTGTTCATGGAGGAAGCTCCGGTCCCCGAGCCCGGGCCCGGGGAACTCCTCGTCCGCTGCGCGGCCGTGGGCGTCACGCTCCCCGTCGTCCGCAAGGTCACCGAGGCCGCCGAGCCGATCCCGCTGGGCGGTGAGATCGCGGGCGAGGTGGTGGCCGTCGGCGCCGGAGTCACCCGGGTCCGCACCGGTGAGCGTGTGACGGGGCTGTGCTTCGGGCACGGTTACGCCGATTTCGCGCTCCTGCACGAGGCCATGGCCTCCCCCATACCGGACGGCGCGTCCGCCGTCGACGCGGTCGCGCTCGTCCGCAGCGGCCTCGTCGCCCTCGGCGCGCTGACCGCCGCACACCCCGAGCCCGGCGAGACGGCGCTGGTCACGGCTGCCGCGAGCGGAGTCGGCCAGCTGGCCGTGCAGTTGGCGAAGGCGCGGGGCGCGGCCCGGGTGGTGGGGGCCGTCTCCGATGCCGCGAAGGCGGACTTCGTTCGCTCCCTCGGCGCGGACGACGTCGTCGCGTACGGCGACGAGAGCTGGGGAGATCCCGTCGACTACGCCTTGGATGCCGTCGGCGGCGAGCTGCTCACGCCGGCCGTCGCGGCGCTCGCTCCGGGCGGGCGGCTGGTGGCCTACAGCTCGGGCGGCGGGACCATCCAGGCGTACGACCTGCTCGTCGGCGCCAAGTCCGTGATCGGCTTCCAGATGGCGCGGATCGCGCGCGGGAAGCCGGAGCTGTACGAGCGCTGGCGGCAGGAGTTGTGGCAGCTGTTCGGGGCGGGCGCGCTGAAGCCGGCCGTGCACGGGGAGTTCGCGCTGGAGGACGCGGCGAAGGCGCATGCGGTGATCGAGTCGCGGCGCAATCTGGGCAAGGTGGTGCTGCGCCCCTGAGGTCCGCGGTGGCGCGCCGCCGCGATCCCCGTCGAGTAGCTGCACGGTCCTTGTGAGGCTCCGGTGACCCCAACTAGCCTCTGTGGTGCGGACATTGGACGTGGGATGTCCAGATGTCCAGACCTCTGAAGGGCAGGTTCGCACCATGCCGTCACGTCTTCGCGCACGTCTGAGAACCGTGTTCGCAGCGGTCGTCGTCACCGCCGCACCGGCCGTGTCGCCGCATCCCGCGCAAGCCCAAACCCCCACCACGGCTCCCGCGTTCGAACAGCAGGTGATCTTCAAGGCCTCCCAGGACCCCGGCTACGCCTGCTTCCGCATACCGGCCGTCGTGAAGTCGGCCGACGGCACGCTGCTGGCCTTCGCCGAGGGCCGCGTCCGCAACTGCGGGGACGCCGGGGACATCGACATCGTCCTCAAGCGCTCCACGGACGGCGGCCGCACCTGGGGCCCGCTCCAGGTCGTCAACCACGGCGGCGGCGACACGCACGGCAATCCGGCGCCGGTCGTGGACCGCGCGACGGGCCGCGTCCTGCTGGCCGAGACGTACAACACGGGCCGTGCGGACGGCTCCAGTTGCACGGTGCCCTGCGACCGGACCCCGCATCTGCAGTACAGCGACGACGACGGGCTGACCTGGTCCGAACCCCGTGACCTGAGCTCCGAGATCCTGCCCGCGGACTGGAACTCCTGGTACGCCACCGGGCCCGTGCACGGCATCCAGCTCACCCGTGGCAGGCATGCCGGCCGGCTGCTCTTCGGCGTCAACACCGAGACGTGGAACGGCACCAGGGTCACCGCCAACCACGCGGCGCTGATCGTCAGCGACGACGGCGGCGACCACTGGCGGATCGGCGCCACCGACATCTGGCCGATCGCCGACGACGGCACCTTCCGGCAGAAGCCGTCCGAACTCACGCTCACCGAGCGCACCGACGGCTCGGTCCTGGTCAGCGGCCGTGAGCAGGACGGCACCGACCTCGGTCACCGCACGCAGACGGTCAGCCGGGACGGCGGCGACAGCTTCGCCACCCCGTTCCGCGACCTGCCCGACCTCTACACACCGCAGGTGCAGGGCTCGATGCTGCGTCTGGGCGACAGCATCCTGCTGGCCTGCCCCGGTGACCCCGACCGCCGCCGGACCATGATGGTCCGCTCCTCCTACGACGGCGGACGCACCTGGGACAGCGTGGACCGCGGCACGGTCGTCACCACGGACTGGTCGGGCTACTCCGACATGGTGCGCGTCGACCGCGACACGGTGGGGCTGATGTACGAGGGCGGTGCCGTCGACGCCCGCGACGAGATCCGCTTCGCCCGCTTCACCGAGGACTGGCTGCAACCGCGCCGCGGCCCGGGTCCGAGCACCGTCGACCTCGCCCGGCACCAACCGCCGGCGGCCGTGCTCGGGGGCGCCCGGGAGACGGACGGCATGTTCGGCGGGGCGCTGGAGTTCGACGGTGTCGACGACGCCGTACGCCTGCCGTATCGGGACGAACTCCCGCTCGGGACGCGGGACTTCACGGCCTCGCTGTGGTTCCGGTACACCGCCACGACCGGTGAGCAGCCGCTGCTGTGGATGGGCGGGATCGGCACCACGCAGCCCCAGGTCTGGCTGCGCGCCGAGCCCGCGAGCAACCGCATCCAGGGGCTGATCACCGTGCGCAGCGGTGCTTCGGCCCCGCAGTCGGCGTCCGTGCGCACCACGGGGGCGTACAACGACGGGCAGTGGCACCACCTGGCGCTGCGGCGCGGCGGCGGGCGACTGACGCTGTTCCTCGACGGTACGCAGCTCGGCACCGCCGACGTGCCCGGATCGGTCAGCCGCAACTCGCCGTTCGGTGTGCACATCGGGCAGCGCATGGACGGCCGGGCCTTCTTCACCGGTGCGATCGACGAGGTCCATGTGTGGGACCGGGCGCTGAGCGACGAGGAACTCGCCGCACAGGACGTGTCCTTCAAGGACACCGTGCTGTGGCTGCCCATGGACCATGTGAGCAACAGCCACTAACGTCCCGTGGGTGCCCGACGACGTACGAGCACGACAGCGGACGGGAACCGGCCTCGGCTTGCTGCTGGCCCTGGTTCTCGGGGCCGTGCTGCTCACCGCCCTCCCGGACCACGGTCGACGGGAGGGCGGCGCGTGTACGCCGCACACGGTCTCCTCCTGGTCGGCCGACGACCGTCTCACCGGGGAGTTCGCACGGTACGGCGACGACGCGACCCGAACCGACGACTGGACCGGCGGCGACGGCACCCACTCGGTGCGGCTGCCGGACGGGCGGGTGCTGTGGCTGTTCTCGGACACCTATCTCGGCCAGGTGCACCGCCCGCCCAATCCGGTCGGCGAGTCGTACGCCTGGCGGGACACGACGGCCCCGCTGGTGCGCAACTCGGCGGTGGTGATGGACGGCGGGGGCCGCCTGCGGAGCACCCTCCCCGCCCCGCTCTTCCCCGACCCCGCCCAGAACCAGTGGCGCTGGCCGGTCGCGGCACGGGTCGAACCGCGCTCCCCCGGTGCCTCCGAGAAGGTCGTCCGGGTGCTGCTGTGGGTGCGGTCGGCCGGGCAGTCCCCGTGGATCTACGGAGTGCCCACCGCGACCGAGGTCGCCACGCTCTCCCTGCCGGATCTGCGGGTCGAGTCGGTGGTGAAGGTGCTCGACCAGAGCCTGGTGCCCGATCCGTCGCGTCGGATCCTGTTCGGTACGACGCTGGTGGAGCAGGGCGGTTGGACCTACGTCTTCGGCGGCGACGACGGGCGGGCCGCGTCCCGGCCGGCCTCGTCGGCGTATGTGGCGCGGGTCCCGCAGGGGCGGCTCGGGGACGCGGCCGCCTGGCGGTACTGGGACGGCTCGGGATGGGGGCTTCGGCCGCGGCCGGTGAACGGGGCGAAGGTGGGCAGCGCGTTCTCGGTGGTGCGGGTGGGCGGGACGTATGTGCTGTTCACGATGGCGGCGGGGACGGCCGGTCTGACCACCGTGACCTCGTACTGGGCGTGTGACCCCGCCGGGCCGTGGCACGGCCCGACGAGGAGCTTCAGCCCCTCGCTGCCGACGGCGGGCGTCGCCGCGTACAACCCGCAGGTGCATCCCGAGCTGAGCGGCGACGGGCGGCTGGTGCTGAGCTACGACGTCAACTGGCTGGAGACGAGCGGCGCTTCGGCGAGCATCAACGCGAACGTGACCCTGTACCGGCCGCGGTTCGTGACGGTGCGGGTGGCTCGGTCGCAGTGACCTCGGCGGCTTCCTCCACGGGGTCGTGCGAGCGGCGCTTGGCGATCACCGCGCAGACCATGAGCTGCATCTGGTGGAAGAGCATCAGCGGCAGCACGGCCAGCGAGGCGTGGGCGCCGAACAGGACGCTCGCCATGGGGAGACCGGAGGCGAGGGACTTCTTGGAACCGGCGAACTGGATGGCGATCCGGTCCTCGCGGTCGAAGCGCAGCGCCTTGCCGCCGTACCAGGTCAGGGCGAGCATCACGGCGAGCAGGACGGCCTCCACGACCAGCAGGCCGCCCAGCCGGACCGGGCTCACCTGGTGCCAGATGCCCTGGACCATGCCCTCGCTGAACGCGGTGTAGACGACCAGCAGGATGGAGCCGCGGTCGACCAGGCCGAGGACCTTCTTGTGCCGGGCGACGAAGCCCCCGATCCAGGGCCGCAGCAGCTGCCCGGCGAGGAAGGGCACGAGCAGCTGGAACACGATCTGGACGAGCGAGTCGGCCGAGAACCCGCCGGCGCTGCTGCCCAGCAGGGCCGCCGCGAGGAGCGGGGTGATCACGATGCCGACGAGGGAGGAGAAGGAGCCGGCGCAGATCGCCGCCGGAACGTTTCCCCGGGCGATCGACGTGAAGGCGATCGACGACTGGATCGTCGACGGGACGAGGGTGAGGAAGAGCAGGCCCTGGTAGAGCGGGTGGGTCAGGAGGACCGGGACGAGACCGCGGGCGGCCAGGCCCAGCAGCGGGAAGATCACGAACGTGCAGGCGAGGACCGTGCCGTGCAGCCGCCAGTGCTTGAGTCCGTCCAGCGCCTCACGGGTGGAGAGCCGGGCGCCGTACAGGAAGAAGAGGAAGGCGATCGCGGCCGTGGAGGCGCCCGAGGCCACGTCGGCCCCCGCCCCGCGCGCCGGGAGCAGAGCCGCGAGGCCCACCGTCCCGAGCAGCAGCAGGATGTACGGGTCGATCGGTATCCAACTCGGCCATCGCAGGCGTTTCACGGTGCTCCACTTGCTTGTTGCTGTCGGCGGTCCGGGGCCGGAGGGCCCCCGCCCATCGTCCTCCTCCGGGAGCCGATCGGGAATCCGTCATACCGCTCTGACTGCCATCGCGATCCACGATAAGCGGCTACCGTGGTTGCCATGTACGACCCCTCCCACCTGCGGACCTTCCTGGCGGTCGCCCAGACGCTGAGCTTCACGCAGGCCGCCCGGCGGCTGGGGCTGCGGCAGTCCACCGTCAGCCAGCACGTGCGTCGCCTCGAGGGCGCCACCGGGCGGCAGCTGTTCTCCCGGGACACCCACTCCGTGGAGCTGACGGAGGACGGTGAGGCGATGCTCGGGTTCGCACGGCGGATCCTGGAGGTGCAGGAGCAGGCGTCGGCGTTCTTCACGGGCACACGGCTGCGCGGCCGGCTGCGCTTCGGCGCCTCGGAGGACTTCGTGCTGACCCGGCTGCCGGAGATCCTGGAGGGCTTCCGGCACGACCATCCCGAGGTCGATCTGGAGCTGACGGTCGAGCTGTCGGGCACCCTGCACGAGCAGCTGGCCGCCGGGAAGCTGGACCTGGTGCTGGCCAAGCGGCGCCCGGAGGACCCGCGGGGCGAGCTGGTCTGGCACGACGAACTGGTGTGGATCGGCGCGGAGCGGCTGCGCCTGGACGCGGACCGGCCGGTGCCGCTGATCGTCTTCCCGCCGCCGGGCATCACGCGCGCGCTCGCCTTCGAGTCCCTGGAGCGGCAGGGCCGGCCGTGGCGCATCGCCTGCACCAGCGGCAGCCTGAGCGCCCTGATCGCGGCGGCCCGGGCCGGCCTCGGCGTCATGGCGCACTCCCGCGGCCTGATCCCCCCTGGCCTGGTCCGCGTCCCCGACCGCTTCGGCCTGCCCGAACTCGGCCGCGTCGACTTCGTCCTGGACCACGGCACCCGCCGCACCTCCGCCCAGAGCGCGGCGGACGCCCTGGCGGCGACGATCCTGGCGGGCGGGGTGCGGCTGCAGCGCAGGCGCAGGGGCTAGCGCGGCCTCGGCCGGTACGTCAGCTGCTTGACGTTGCGCAGATACGGCGTCACCTCCACATGCTGGACGCCCTCCAGGTGGCCGAGGGGGCCGCTGAGGTAGTCGTACAGATCGGAGGTGTTCCTGACCACCGCCGTCGCCGTGACGTTGGTGGGGCCCGCGGTCGCGGAGACATGGGCGATCGGGGCGTGCTCGGCGAGCGCCCGGCCGACGCCATGGAGTGCCGTGGGGGCGACGGTGAGCCAGAGGGCGGCCATCAAGGGGTGGCCGACGATCTCGGGATCGTACTCGCAGTCGATGTAGACCGCCCCGGAGGCGATCAGTGTGGCCAGGCGTCGTTTGACCGCGGACTCCGAACGGCCGGTGGCGCGCTGGAGCTCGGGGTAGGTGGCGCGCCCGTCGCGTTCGAGGACGGCGAGCAGCGGCTCGTCCTCCGGGGCGATCCGGGCGGGGCCCGGATCGGGGACGGGATCGGGGGTGAGGGCCTCGATCTGGTCCGGGGCGAGCGCCGAGAACTTCCGCAGCCAGCCCTGCGGGCCGCCGAAGTAGCGGTGCAGCTTCTGGTACGCGCGGATCTCCAGCAGCCTCGGGGTGCGCGGGAGCTTGCCCAGCAGGAGGTCGTCGCGGTCGCCGGCGTTGCGCGGCCGGGTGCCGAGGACGATCTCGGTGCCGCCGGAGGCCAGCCCGATCCAGCTGGTGTCGGGCCGTTTGGCGAGCGCCTCCGCGATGGTCTGGGCGCTGTCGGGGACGCAGCGCAGCCGCAGCGTCCAGTGGTCCAGGCCGAGGGCGTCGCTGTCCAGGACCGCGACGACGCGCAGGCCGCCCTCGGCGCACAGGCGCCGGTAGCGGCGTGCGACGGTCTGGTCGGAGACCCCGATCACGGCGCCGATCCGGCTGAAGGAGGCCCTGCCGTTGATCTCCAGCGCGCTCAGCAGTTGCAGGTCCAGCTTGTCGAAGACATCGGATTCCATCTCCATCCGGGCTGCTCCTGTCGGATTCCGTCGCCAGATGCCTGGCTTCCATTGCAATCTGCCGCTCGCCGTCCATCGTACGGAGAGACGCAACCGACGTACACGAAGCACTGGAGTTGAGGACATGCGTACATGGGGGCCGCTCACGGCGGTGTGCCTGAGCACGTTCATGTTGTTGCTGGACGTGACCATCGCGGTGGTCGCACTGCCGGACATGGCGGGTTCGCTGCACGCCTCGCTGAGCGATCTGCAGTGGGTGATGGACGGGTATGCGCTGGCGCTGGCCGCGCTGCTGCTCGGGACGGGCGCCGCGGCCGACATCCTGGGCCGGCGGCGGGTGCACGTCGTGGGCGTGGTGGTGTTCGCGACGGCCTCGCTGCTGTGCGGGCTGGCGAGCGGGCCGGGGATGCTGGTCGCCGCGCGCTGCCTGCAGGGTCTCGGCGGGGCGGCGATGCTCGCGACCACACTGCCGCTGCTGGGCTCCGTCTACCAGGGCAAACAGCGGTCGGTGGCGCTCGGCGTGTGGGGCGCGGTCAGCGGCGCGGCGGCCGCGGTGGGGCCGGTGCTCGGCGGGGTGCTGACGGACGGACCGGGCTGGCGGTGGATCTTCTACGTCAATCTGCCGGTGAGCGTGGCCGCGGTGTGGCTGACCCTGAAGGTCGTCCCGGAGTCGCGCGGCTCCCGCGAGCGGCGTGTCGACTGGGCGGGAACGGTGACGTTCGCGGCCTTCGCGGGCGGGCTGACGTACGGGGCGGTGCGGGCCGGGGAGCACGGCTGGGCCGAGACGGGCACCCTCGTGACGTTCGCGGCGGCGGTCGTGGCGCTGGTCTGCTTCGTCGCCGTGGAGCGGCGCGGCGCGGACCCGCTGCTGGATCCGCGGCTGTTCCTCAAGCCCGCGTTCTCCGTGGTGATGCTGGGTGCGCTGGCCTTCAGCGCGGGGGCGTTCGGTCTGATGGCGTACGACTCGATATGGATGCAGTCGCTGCTCGGGATGAGCCCGGTGCGCGGCGGTGCGGTGTTCCTGTGGATGTCGCTGCCGGCGTTCGTGGTGGCCGCGGCCGGCGGGCGGCTGCTGCACGGGGTGCCGGCGCGGATCACGGTCGGCGGCGGGCTGCTGCTGGTCGGCTCGGGGCAGTTCTGCATGACGGTGCTGGACGCGGGGTCGACGGCGTCCGCGCTGGCACCGGGCATGGTGCTGGTCGGTGTCGGTACGGGGCTGGTGGCGCCCGGCATCGCGGGCGCGGCGCTGGCCGCCGTACCGCCGGAGCGGTCCGGGATGGCGGGCGGCGCGGTCAACACCTTCCGGCAGCTCGGCCTCGCGCTCGGCATCGCCGTCTACGGCACGATGCTGACGTCGCGCATGCAAAGCACGCTGCCTCACGGGGCGGCCCATGCCCTGGCGGGAGGCGGGGCGGAGGCCCTGCGCGGGGCTTTCTCCGAGCATGCGCTGCGGTCGGCGTTCGCGTCGGGCCTGAACACCGCGGCGGTGGCGGCTGGGCTGACCGCGACGGTCGCCGGAGCGCTGGTGATCGTCCTGGTCAGGACGGCGCGCCCCAAACGGCCGGAAGTAACGGAATCCTCCGCTCCTGCGCTGACAGAGGAGAGGACGGCCCCACTCGGACAGAGCCGCTGACGGGCGCCGGGGCCGGTTACCAGGTCGTACAGATTCGGTGGAGATTACGGGCCCGAAACTTACTCAACCGTCAGTTTTCTGTCCGACCCTTCCGGATGTGAGCGCATTTTCCGGCCGTGACCAGCGTGTACCTGAGCACCGCTCGGATTCGTCCCCCCCTCCCGCCCTGTCGCCGTCTGGGGTAGCTTTCACGCCCTGTGCGGAGTAGCACTAAATCGGGCGCCGAGGAACGGGGAGCGGGTTTGCGCGAGTTCACCAACCCTCCGTTGACGTTGTCACCGCCGGTGGGCGGTCTGGCCGACGTCGTCTTCGAGCGTGCCCAGGAAGACCCGCTGCACATCAGCCTCGGCCGCAAGGACGACCAGGGGCAGTGGCGTGATGTGACCTCGGCGGAGTTCCGGGACGAGGTGCTGGCCCTGGCCAAGGGGCTGCTGGCGCGCGGCATCCGCTTCGGCGACCGTGTCGCGATCATGTCCCGTACCCGCTACGAGTGGACGCTGTTCGACTTCGCGCTGTGGACGATCGGCGCCCAGGTGGTGCCGATCTACCCCACGTCCTCGGCCGAGCAGTGCTTCTGGATGCTCTACGACGCCGAGTGTTCGGCGGCGATCGTGGAGCACGAGGACCACGCGATGACGATCGCCAGCGTCATCGACCGGCTGCCGCAGCTGCACCAGCTGTGGCAGCTCGACCTCGGAGCCGTGCAGGAGCTGTACGACGCGGGCGCGTACATCGACGACGAGGTGGTGCACCGGCACCGGCAGGCCGTCACCCCCGACTCGACCGCGACGATCATCTACACCTCGGGCACCACGGGCCGCCCCAAGGGCTGTGTCATCACCCACGCCAATTTCATGTACGAGGCGGACACGGTCGCCGAGCACATGGAGCCGGTCTTCCACTCCAAGAAGGGCGACGAGGCGGCGACACTGCTGTTCCTGCCGCTCGCGCACGTCTTCGGACGGATGGTGGAGGTCACCGCGATCCGCCACGGGATCCGCTTCGGCCACCAGCCGCAGATGAACGCCGCCGCGTTGCTGCCGGACCTGCAGGCGTTCAAGCCGACGTTCATCCTGGCGGTGCCGTACATATTCGAGAAGGTCTTCAACGCCTCCCGCCGCAAGGCCGAGAAGGAAGGCAAGACGGGCCCCTTCGAGAAGGCCGTCGAGATCGCGGTGAAATACGCGGACGCCGTCGAGGCGAAGGCCTGGGGCATCGGCCCCGGCCCCTCGGCCGGACTGCGCGTGCAGCACCAGCTCTTCGACAAGCTCGTCTACTCCAAGGTACGGGCCGCGATGGGCGGCCGTATCCGCAACGCCATCTCCGGCGGCTCCGCGATGGACCGCCGGCTCGGCCTGTTCTTCGCGGGCGCCGGCGTGCAGATCTACGAGGGCTACGGCCTCACCGAGTCGACGGCGGCCGCGACCGCCAACCCGCCCGAGCGCACCCGCTACGGCACCGTCGGCCAGCCCATCCCGGGCGTCACCGTGCACATCGCGGACGACGGCGAGATCTGGCTGCACGGCCCGAACATCTTCCAGGGCTACCTCAACAACCAGAAGGCCACCGACGAGACCCTGCACGACGGCTGGCTCGCCACCGGCGACCTGGGCTCCCTCGACGAGGACGGCTACCTCACGATCACCGGCCGCAAGAAGGAGATCCTGGTGACCTCCGGCGGCAAGAGCGTCTCCCCCGGTCTGCTGGAGGAGCGGGTGCGCGACCACCCGCTGGTCAACCAGTGCATCGTCGTCGGCAACGACCGCCCCTACATCGCCGCCCTGGTCACCCTCGACCAGGAGGCCGTCGAGCACTGGCTGGCCATGCGCGGCAAGCCGCAGATGTCGCCGGCCGAGCTGGTGCGGGACGCCGACCTGGAGACGGAGGTGCGGCGTTCGGTCGTCGCCGCCAACACCCTCGTCTCGCAGGCCGAGTCGATCCGCACCTTCCGGATACTGGCCCAGCCCTTCACCGAGGAACACGGTCTGCTGACCCCGTCCCTGAAGCTGAAGCGCAAGGCCATCGAGAACGCCTACGCCAACGAGGTCGAGGCGCTCTACCGGGCCTGAGCCCCTTCTGGCGCACCGTCAACTGATGTTGATGCGGAAGAGCTTGTCCGATCCGTCCGGCTGGTTTCCGTTGTTGTCGCAGTTGGTGGTCGACAGCCACAGCTGGTCGGCGCCCGGCACCTTGGTCACGGTCCGCAGCCGGCCGTACGTTCCCACGTAGTACGCGGTCGGTGTGCCGACGCTCTCGTTGTCCCCGTTGATCGGGATCCGCCACAGCCGCTCGCCGCGCAGGGACGCCATGTAGACGACGTTGCGGACGATCGCGATACCGCTGGGCGAGGCCTCGGAGACGTTCCAGGTGGCCTTCGGGTTGGTCATCCCGGCGGTGCCGCAGGTGCCCTCGCAGATCGGCCAGCCGTAGTTGGCGCCCGGCTTGATGAGGTTGAGTTCGTCCTTGGAGCTGTTGCCGAACTCCGCCTCCCACAGACGGCCGTTGCGGTCGAAGGCGAGGCCCTGCGGGTTGCGGTGGCCGAGGCTGTAGACGTAGTTGCCGAACGGGTTGCCGGGGGCCGGCTTCCCGTCGGTCGTCATGCGCAGGATCTTGCCGTTGAGGGAGTTCTTGTCCTGTGCCAGGTCGGGCGTCTGGGCCTCGCCGGTGGAGACGTAGAGGTAGCCGTCGGGGCCGAAGGCGAGGCGGCCGCCGTTGTGGTAGCGGTTCTTCTTGATGCCCTGGAGCAGGATCTTGTAGTCGCTGAGCCTGGTGCCGTCGTACGTCATGCGCACGACCCGGTTGCCCTCGGAGGCGGTGTGCATGAAGTAGACGTAGTGGTCGGTGTCCCACTTGGGGTCGACGGCGACGCCGAGCAGTCCGCCCTCGCCGTTGGTGGTGACGGCGTTCGGGACGGTGCCGACCTGGGTCCTCGTGCCGTCCTTGGTGACCTTCCAGACCTTGAAGTCGTCCCGCTCGGTCACCAGGGCGGTCTTGCCGTCGGGCATCCAGTAGGTGCCCCAGGGGATGGTCCAGCCGCTGGAGAGCGTCGCGATCGAGGACGGGACGCCGCCGTCGGTCGCGCACGCCTTCGTGGTGAAGGTGACGGTGTTGCCGGCCTCGGAGACGTTGCCGGCCGCGTCCCGGGCGACGACGTTCAGGCTGTACGGGCTGTTGCAGGCGAGCCCGGTGAGGGTGGTCGACGTGCCGGTGGTGACGGTGTCGTAGACGGTGGTGTCGCTGCGCACGTCGTAGGCGACGACCCCCTTGTCGTCGGTCGAGGCACCCCACTTGAGGTCGGCGCTGTTGGCGGTGACGTTGCTCGCGGACAGCGTGCCCGGCTTGCTCGGCGGGGTGGTGTCGGAACTGGGTTTGGTGGTGCAGTCGACGACCGGGCTGGCGGGCGAGGTGTTGCCCGCCGCGTCGCGGGCGATCACCGTGAGGTTGTAGTCGGTGTTGGGCGTGAGTCCGGTCAGCGTCTTGGAGGTCGAACTCCCCGGCGCCTCACTGATCTTGTTGCCGTGCTCGTAGATGTCGTACGCGCTCACCCCCACGTTGTCCGTGGACGCCCCCCAGGCCAGGGTGAGGGAGTCCTCGCCGATGTCCGAGCAGCCGGGCTGTCCGGGACGGGTCGGGGCCTGGGTGTCGGCGGCCGCGGCGAGGCTGATCCGGTCGAGGTTGGGGCCGCCGTTGGCGGTGGTGGCAGTGGCCCGGATCTTGTCCGTGCCCGCGGTCAGCGGGACGTTGACGGTCTTGGTGACCCAGGTGTTCCAGTCGGCGGTGGCCGGGAAGGACACCCCGGAGGCGACGACCGTGCCGCCCACGGAGATGTCCATCGGCCGGTCGGTGGAGGTCCCGTTGGCGTAGCGCAGGGTGAGGGCGGAGGTGCCGGCGGAGGCCGCGCTCACCGTGAACTCCACATAGGAGCCCTTGACGTTGGTGTAGTCGACGAAGCCGGTGCCGGTGTACCCGGTGTGGTTGGTGGCCACGGTGCCCTGCGAGATCTGGGCGTCCTCGGCCTGGTAGTCGGTGGCGGCCAGCGCGGTGCCCTGGCCGAGTCCGGCGAGCGGCACCGCCAGGGCCGCCGCGACGCCGTACGGCAGAACTCTTCTGATGTTCACGGATGTTCCCCTCAGCCCGTGTACTGGGTGAAGACCTTGAGGTAGTCGTACGGCTGCTGCGTCACGCCGCTGCACGCGTCGCCGTCGGTGCCCGAGCCGCAGGCCCGGTCGCGGTTGACGGCCCAGTAGGTGAGCCGTCCGATGTGGTGCTGCTGGGCGTAGGCGAGCATGGTCTTGAAGTCGGCCACCCGCACGCGCTCACCGGAGTCGTCGGTCCTGCCGTTCATCGACGACAGCCCGATGTGGGTGTAGGCGGTGGCGTCGCTGTATCCATAGGCCGACTTCACCCGGGCCTTGAGTCCTTCCATGGCCTTGGTGGTGAGGCTGCCCATGTTGGTGGTGCCGCCGCCGAAGTCGAACGGCATGACGCACCAGACGTCGTTCGCCAGACCGGAGTTGGCGGCCCGCTTGATCATGTCGACGCCGGTGGAGTCGGGGCCGCTGGACGTGGTGCCGAAGGTGATGACGGTCTTCAGGCCCGGGTTGTTCGCCTTCACCGTCTTCAGCGCGTCGACCACCCGCTGCCGCACGGTCGCGTTGGACCACTCGGTGTTCTCGATGTCGATGTCGAGCGCCTTCAGCCTGTAGGCGTTGATCACCTTCTGGTAGGCGCCGGCGAGCGCGGAGGCGCTGGAGCACTTCTCGCCGAGCTTGTTCCCGCTCCAGCCGCCGACGGAGACGACGACGTCACCGCCGGCCGCCCTGATCGCGTTGATCGTGGACTGGTCGCTGCCTCCGGTCAGCGGGCGGGAGCCGTCCCACTTCGGGTTGCAGGTGCCGTCGGAGAGGATGAAGGCGAGGGTGAACCACTTGACGCCGGTCGCGGACATCACCGACGTGGGGCTTTGGGGGCTGCCCCAGCCGAGGTACTCGTAGGGGGCCACGGCGAAGCCGGGCGAAGCGGCCGCCGCCTTCAGTGAGTTGACGGGCTTGACCCGGATGAGCCGGGTCTCGCCCGGACGCAGGGTCGCGCTGTAGGAGTCGGCGATCACGCCCTTGTGGGATCCGGACCAGAGGTCGGTCACGTCACCCGAGCCGCTGAAGCCGACCTGCGACCAGTTCACGCTCACCGTCGCGTTGCCCGAGGTCCCGGTGTTGAACAGGGCCACGACGTACTGTCCGTCGCTCTCCTTCTTGCTCCAGACCTGTTTGACACCGCTGTTCACGATCCGCTTGGCCGCGACCCCGTCCTGGTCGACGCCGATCAGCCGGTCGTTGGTCAGCATCGCCTTGTCGACGGAGTCGAGTCGGGTGAGATCGGTGCCGAGCAGCAGCGGGGCCGCCGCCATCGACCACAGCGTGAAGTGCGAGCGGCGCTGGTCGGCCGTCAGGCCCACCTGGTCGCCGTTGCCGATCTCCAGCGAGTCCAGGTCGTTCCAGCCGCCGGGGCCGGCGTACGGCTGCCAGGAGGCCGCCGAGTCGAACCGCTTGGAGACGTGGGACCAGTCGGTCAGCGGATAGCCGCTGCCGTTGCTCCCCGGCCCGCAGTAGCACTCGACGTCACCCTGGGTGCGCCAACTGTTCGCAAGTTTCCGCCAGGTGGAGGCGTCCGCGATCGGCAGGTTGTTGGACAGGGCGAAGTTGATGGGCCGTCCGCCGGCCCGCAGCGCCTTGTCCCAGGCCTGGACGTCGGGGATGTCGGCGCTGCCCACCCCGTCGATCTTCAGGTAGTCGACCCCCCAGGACGCGAACTGCTTGGCCCAGGAGTTGACGAACTCCTGCGCGCCCGGCTTGGAGTAGTCGATGTAGTACATGTTCTTGCAGTTGTAGTTCTTCTCGGTCCTGGACGTGTCCGCGATGTCCTTCGCGTGGTACGAGGTCCCCTCGATCGGTGTGTTCTTGGTGACGGCGTTCTTCGCGATGCCGGGGGTGACGTAGAAGCCGAACTTCAGACCCTTGGAGTGGACGTAGTCGGCCACCCCCTTGATGCCGTCCGGGAACTTGGCGGTGTCGACGGCCCAGCGACCGTAGTTGTCCACGGTGAAGCCGTTGCTGTCGCACTTCTGCCAGAAGTCGTCGAGATTGACGTAGACGAAGCCGTGGTCCTTCAGGCCACTGGAGACCAGCGCGTCGGCCTGGGCCTTGATCTTCGCCTCGGTCGGCGTGCGGCGCACGAAGCTCCAGCTGGACCAGCCCATGGCGGGCCGGGCGGACTGGCCGTTGTCGGAGGCGGCCGCCGGGTGGGCGGTGCCCACGAGCGGCACCGCCGCGGCGAGCAGCAGGCCCGCCGCCGCGGCCGTGAGGGATCTGAGACGGATCATGACTGTCCCCCGTTCGCGGGTGTGGCGTACGACGTGCCGATCCACGCCTCGTCGACGCGCAGTCGCTTGTAGCGGGTGGTGTCGCTGGAGGCGGCCCAGGTGGTGTCGACCTCGAGCCGGACGTAGCGGGCGCCCGCGGCGGTCAGGTCGATGCCCTGAATGCCGCGGCGGCTGGGCAGCTGGCCGGACTTGACCGCGCTCCCCCAGGTCGAGCCGTCGTTGCTGAGGAACACCTTGTAGTCCTTGATCCGCGCCGACTGCTCGGTGCTGGAACGGGCGTAGGCGACGGAGTCCTCGCGCTGGTTGAGCCCGATGTACTGCACCTTCTTGGCCGAGCCGAGGTCGAAGGTGAGGTTCACGGGGAGGGTCTTGTTGCTGTCCCAGTAGGTGAGGTAGTCGCCGTCGCCGGCCGCCGACGCGCCGTGCCCGCTAGCGGAGGCGCTCGCGCTGACCTTGACGCCGGTGAGGATGCCCTGGCGGCCGGCCGTGGTGACCTTGAAGACCGTGTCGTACGGGTCCCAGGTGCCGAGCCCGCTCAGGGTGAGCACGCCGCCGGACTGCGACCACGAAACCGCCGCTCCCGTGCGGAGGTTGGTGACGGAGGCGATGCGGTAGCCGTTGTCGCGGATGCGCAGGGTGCTGGTGCTGGGCGGGGTCAGGACGTGGACGTACTGGAAGTTCGGGTCGCTCTTGCTGATCGTCGTGACGCCGTGCGCGCCGTCGTTCCAGAAGCCGGGCTTGAGGCCGCCGTACATGTAGCCGCCGCCCTCGGTGCCGTGCAGGGACTCCCAGATGGGGTCGAGGTAGGAGTCGGCGAAGGTGTTGAAGGACGCCTGGTTCGACGGGAACTTGCCGTTGACCTGGGCCGTCTCGGCCATCAGCGCCTTCACCGAGGAGCCGGCGTTGGTGATGAGGCGGCCGAGGGTGAGCGCGCGGTCGACGGAGGGGTTGGAGCCGTCGTACCACCACGCACCGGTCGAGGGCAGCTTGAAGTCGGCCTCGGTCAGGCGGGGTTGGGCGGTGTAGATCGCCTGCGGGTAGTCGTAGGCG
This sequence comes from Streptomyces sp. NPDC001137, assembly GCF_040298885.1. Lineage (NCBI taxonomy): Bacteria > Bacillati > Actinomycetota > Actinomycetes > Kitasatosporales > Streptomycetaceae > Streptomyces > Streptomyces sp. NPDC001137. The sequence continues at coordinate 7,624 of NZ_JBEPBA010000006.1, read as the reverse complement.
GGTGTCATGCCCGTCTTCTGCTCATTGCTGATCATGTCCATGATCGACGTGTCTTCGTTGTTGTTGCTGAGCGTGTAGTTCGGGCGCTTCTGGTAGATCTGCCGGTAGAGGTCGTGGCTCTCCCAGTACGCGTTGTCGTTGTCGATCCAGAAGCCGCCGAGGTCGGGGTAGCGGTCCATGACCTCGAAGAAGTTGTCGTAGCTGAACTGCCCGAAGCCGTCGCGGGTGGTCAGGTCGACGTTCCTGCCCTTGTAGGCGGAGTAGGCGTCCGAGTCGAGCCACTCGTGGCCCCCCTCGTCGTGCCACTGCGGGTCGTCGGTCATGTAGAGGATGACCTTCATGCCCTTGGCCTTGGCGGCGGTGATCAGCTCGCCGAGGAAGTCCCGCTCGGTGGAGCAGGATCCGGGGATCTTCGACGGCCAGGGGCGGGCGTAGCCGAGGCGGCTGTGGAAGGTGGCGAGAACGAGGTACTGGGTGTGCAGTTTCTTCGCCTCGTTCACCCAGTAGTCCGGTGTCCAGCCGCCGCTCGTGACGTCCTTCTCCCAGGCGGTGCAGCTGGTGTGGGCGGGTGCGGTGCGCAGGCCCCAGTGCAGGAAGAGCCCGCCGACGGAGTTGCGCAGGAAGTCCTGGCGGGGGTTCTCCAGGTCGAGGGGCCGTACGGCGCGCGTGCAGTTCTCGGTGGACCCGCTGCTGGACACCCGCAGCGTCACGCCGCTCAGGCAGTACCCGTCGACGTCCTGGAAGCCCAGATCGTACGGCGAGTTCGAGCCGCGCTGCGCGGTGAAACCGGTGAAACGGATGCCGCTCGCCGCGTTGGCGATGACCGCGGGGCGACCGTCGTTCGCCGCGAACTTGACCGAGCTGTCGGTGAATTGGACGTTGTCGGCGTTGTGCAGGTACCAGCCGTACGCCGGGCGCGTGCCGATGGCCTTCGGGTTGTAGTCGCCCGGGTCGTTGCTCGGTACTCCGGTGGACATGGTGCCGTTGCCGCCGGGCACGGTGATGTGGACGTCGTTGAAGGTGACGCCGTTGATGCGGTGGCCGGTCTCGCCCCAGAGGGTCGGGCTGAAGGACGGGCTGTTGCCGGTGGCCGTGATGTTGTCGTAGGTGATGTTGCTGATCGATCCGATGCCCGGGCTGTTGCCGCATCGTTTCCGGGTGCCGATCTTCTGCATGATCGGCGAGTGGACGTTGGTCATGGTGATGTCGCGGTAGTGGACGTCGGAGATCTTCGCCCCGTCCATCGACACCATGCCGAGGCCGGACTTGTCCGCGCCGTCGATGCGGATGTTCTCGAACCGGTAGTCCGAGAAGTCTCCGCAGGTCTCGGAGCCGAACATCAGGGCGTTGCAGCAACGGGCCGACAGGGAGGAGTCGTTGACGCGGACGTGGCCGTTCGGGAGCTTGGCTCCGAGGGCGTAGTCGCTCTTGAAGACGAGCGCGTCGTCGTTGGCCTTGATGTCGGCGTTCGTCACCGTGACGTTCGTCGTGGAGATGATGTTCCAGCCGTCCCGGTCGCTCGCGGTGTCGATCGTCAGACGGTCCGAGGTGACGTTCTTGCAGCCGTTGATCAGTGCGGCGAAGTGCCCGCCGCGGCGCAGGGTGAGTCCGTCGCCGATACGGAGTCCGTCGCAGCGCGTCAGTGAGATGATCTTGTCGGCCTCGCCTGACTTCGGGTTGCCGGTGATCAGGTTGCCCATGCCGTCGATGACGCCCTGTCCGACGAAGCCGATGTCGGTCAGCTTGTCGCCGTAGATCATCGCGTCGTGGAAGTGGCTGTGCCCGTAGTCCTGGTAGGCGTCGTACGGGTTGGCCTCGGCCTTGTCGTAGGTGTCTGCGCCGGAGCCCTGGAGGGTGGCGCCCTTGTCGAGCTGGAGCGTCACATGGCTCTTCATGTGGATGGTGTTCTTGGACTTGTAGGCGCCGGCGGGGAAGCGGACGATTCCGCCGCCGTCGGCCGAACTCGCCGCCGTGATGGCCTTGTTGATGGCCGAGGTGTCGTTGGCGGAGCCGTCCGCCTTGGCTCCGTAGTCACGGACGTCGTAGACGGCGGCGGTGTGCGGGGTGCGGTGCGGGGCCGCGAGCGCGGCGGGGTGGGCGAGTCCGAGGACGACGGCGATGACGAAGAACACGATCGCCGCCGGCCCCGTCCGCCGTGCGGTGGGGGGTCTCATATGACGGCCTCTCAGACGAGTTGGTAGCCGCGGAGGTTGGTGAGCAGCAGATAGGTGTCCTGGAGGGACCCGGAGGTGTCGCCGAGGGAGCGGTAGATGCCCCACTTCGGACGCACACGGTCGGCCAGAAAGGTGTCGACGCCGGTCTTCGACGCGTCGACGACAGTGGAGCCGGCGGACTTCAGGATCCAGCGGACCGAGCCCGCCGAGCCGTTGCCCACCTTGATCTGGAAGTCGACGTCGGTCCACTTGTCGTGCAGCGGATCGAGGTCGGTGCGGCCGACGAGGATGTCGTCGACGGCCAGTTTCAGCTCGATGGTCTGCCTGCCGTTCACCCGGCGCAGGGACTGCACCACGATCGGCGAGGTGCCGTTTCCCGGCTGCTTCATCTGCATGATGTGGGTGAAGGTGGTCGTGGCCTTCAGCGAGCTCGGGATGTACATCGAGTACGTGAGCCGCCAGGTCTGGCCCTGGGTCCACTTGAGGTAGTTGCTACCGCTGCCGTTGCGCAGGCCCGTGACCTCCTGGCGCTGGCGGTCGGTCGAGGTGTCGCGGTCGACGGTGTGCATGTTGAAGCGCCAGTTGTTGCCGGTGGCGAAGATGTGCGGATGGCCGGCCGGGTGCGAGTCGGCGCGGTCGTCCTCGACCGTCTCGAAGGCGCCGAGGCCGTCGCGGCTCGCGGACGGTGCCCACTTCTGCTGCCAGGAGGCGGCATGGGCGGTGGCGGCCGGCAGGCCGACCGCTGCCGTGGCCGCGCCACCGAGAGCGGCACCCAGCACCGCCCTTCTGGATGTGCTCATGACATTAATCACCTCGCAGTTGCTCGTTCATGATCAGGAAGGCACCCAGGCCGTGGAGGTCGTTGGTGGCCCGGGTGCGGGCGACGTAGTACCCGTAGTCGCCGACGTTCGTGCCGACGGAGATGTCGGCGAGGTCGGTACGGCCGTCCGGGCCGGTCGACAGCTTGGCGAGCACCCCCTGGTAGCCCCGGCGGGCGACGGCCGCGTAGTGCGGGTCGAGGTAGTGCTGCTGAGCTCCGCGTGAGAGGGCGTAGGTGAACATGCTGGAGCAGGACGTCTCGGTCCAGTTGCCGCTCCGGCCGCCCTTGTCGATCACCTGGAACCAGCGTCCGGTCGCCGGGTCCTGGTACTTCTCCAGGCCGGCCGCCAACTTCCCGAAGACGCCGAGTAGTTGGGCCCGGCGTGGATGGTTTACGGGGAGCGCGTCCAGCACATTGACGATCGCCATGGAGTACCAGCCGACCGCGCGGCACCAGTGCTCGGGGGCGAGCCCCGTCTGCGGGTCGGCCCAGCTCGCGCTCTTGGACTCGTCGTATGCGTGCCGGAGCAGACCGTTCGCCACCTGCAGATGGCTGCCGTACACGTACAGCTGCTTCGCCGCCTCGTCGTCGGTGCCCGCACTGCCGCCGAACTCCTTGCCGTACTCGACGAGGAACGGGTTCACCATGTAGACGCCGTCCGACCAGAGCTGGTGGGCGCGGCTTGCGGATTCCGCGTGCCAGAAGCCGCCGTCGGCGGTGCGCGGGTAGGTGCTCAGGCGGTCGACGATCTTCTTGGCCGCCTTGCGGTAGCGGTCCTGGCCCGTCTCGTGGTGCAGGATCACCAGCAGCCTGCCGGCCTGCATGCTGTCCAGGCTGTTGAAGGACTGGCCGATGGAGCCGTCGCTCTTCACGAAACGGTCGACGTAGTCCTTGATGTAGGCCAGATAGCGGGCGTCATGGGTGCGCCGGTACGTGAGGTACTGGCCGTAGAGGTAGAGGCCGACCGGGTAGGACCAGCCGCCGATGCTGCTCGGGGTGTAGCGGGCCATCGTGGAGTCGACGACGGCCACGGACCAGTCGGGGGCGGCGGCCCGGAGGTGTGCGGGCGCGGGGGCGGCGGGCGGAGCCGGTGTCGCCGCCGGCAGCGTGACGAGGCCGGCGGTGACGAGGGCGAGGGTCGTCAGCGCCGTCCGCAGACGTCCGGTTCTCATGTTCCTCCCTTTCGGTAGGCGTACGCGAGGTCACCGCGCGCCCCCTCGACGAGATCGCGTACGAGGTGGTGGTCGGGGGCGTGCCGGCAGGCGGGGTCGGTACGGCCGGCGTCGCCGGTGAGGGCATGGGCCTGGCATCGGCAGCCGCCGTGGTCGGTGGAGCGCAGGGCGCAGCCGCGGCAGGGTTCGGGCATCCAGGACTCGCCGCGATAGGCGTTGAAGGCCTTCGACTCCCGCCAGATCCACGCCAGCCGGTGCTCGCGCACGTTCGGCGGGTCGAGGTCCGGCAGGGCGGCCGCGGCCGGGCAGGGCAGGACGGTGCCGTCCGGGGCGACGGTGAGCGAGACCGCGCCCCAGCCGCCCATGCAGGGTTTCGCGGTGGCGTCCACCCAGTCCGGGGCGACCCACACCAACTCCACAGCACCGTCGAGGAGTTGGCGCCAGCGGGCGACCGAGGCGCGGGCCTGTGCGACCTGTTCCCGGGTGGGCAGCAGCGCCGCGCGGTTGCGCAGGGCCCAGCCGTGGAACTGCGTGTGGGCGAGTTCGATGCGGTCGGCGCCCCACGACAGACCGAGGGCGATCAGCTCGTCGAGGGCGTCGAGATTGGCGCGGTGGAGCACGATGTTGAGGCCGAAGGGGAGACCGGAGGCGCGGATCAGCCGGGCGGCGCGCTCCTTGGCCGCGAACGAGCGGGCGCCCGCGATGCGCTCGGAGGCCCGGGGGTCGGCGTGCTGCACCGAGAGCTGGACGCTGCGCAGCCCGGCCTCGGCGAGCTGCGCCGTGCGCCGCTCACTCAGGCCCACCCCGCTGGTCACCAGCTGGGTGTAGAGGCCCGCGGTGTCGGCGGCCGCGACGATACGGGGCAGATCGCGCCGGAGCAGGGGCTCGCCGCCGGACAGATGTGTCTGCACGACGCCGAGGTCGGCGGCCTGGCGGAACACGTCGGACCACTGCCCGGCATCCAACTCCTTTGACCGACCGATCAGTTCGACGGGGTTGGAGCAGTACCCGCAGCGCAGCGGACAGCCGTGGGTGAGTTCGGCGAGCAGCGCCCAGGGGGCGGCCACGGTCATACGAGCCAGCCCTCCTTCCGCAACGCGGCGAGGAAGCCGGGGACTTCGGCGGCGACGGGCGCGGCGGGGTACCGCTCTCCGAGCTCAGCGACGATGTCGTCCACCGCGCGCGTGCCGTCGCAGAGGCCGAGGACGGGGCCCGCGCTGCCGCGCAGCACGACCACCCGCTCCGGGAGCAGCAGCAGATCGGTGTCCCGGACGCGATCGTGGTGCAGGACGACACCTCGGGAGAGCGCCGGACGCCAGGTCATGGGCCGCCCCCGTCCACCGCGTCCAGCAGTGACCACAGCACCTCGCACTTGAACTTCAGCGCGGCCAGTGCGCGTTGCTGCTGCTCGCGGGTGCGGGCCAGGTCGAGGACCAGGGCGAGGGCCTCGGTTCCGTCGCGGCCGCCCTGGTCGATGCGGGTGCGGAAGTAGGCGAGGCCGTCGGGGTCGATCCAGGGGTAGTGGCGCTCGAAGGCGGCGATGCGGATGCGCATGAGACCGGGAGCGGACAGCTCGGTCAGCGAGGCCGCGATCGCGTCCAGGGCCGGGCGCAGACGGCAGAAGTTGACGTATCCGTCGACCGCGAAGCGGACGCCGGGCAGCACCCGGGAGCCGTCCCACAGTTCGTCGCGGTGCAGGCCGGCCGCCTCGCCGAGGCGCAGCCAGCGTTCGATCCCGCCCTCCCCCTCGGCCGTGCCGTCGTGGTCCTGGATCCGGCGCAGCCAGGACCTGCGCAGCTCGGGCCGGTCCAGCCCGGCGAGGATCAGGGCGTCCTTGACGGGGATGTGGCGCTGGTAGTGGAAGCGGCCCGCGATCCAGCGGCGCAGCTCCGCCGGGCTCAGTTCACCGCGGTGCATCCGCAGGTTGAAGGGGTGGCGGTCGTGGTAGCGCTCCGCGGCGACGGCGCGCAGCCGCTCGGTGAACTCGGCGGTTCCCCAGGCGGTGGCGCCGTCGGCACGGACGGTGGTCGCGGTCACGGTGCGGTCGCCGTACGGCCGGTCAACGGTCGCCGAGGGCGTACGCGGTCACTTCGAGAGCTGTCTCCACCACCTCATAGCCAGGCTTTTGCCAGGCGTTTTCATCCGATGTCTCTTGCTCCTCCGGGAGGGTTCGTTCCGCGGGGAGGACGCGGCAAAGCATCTCGTTCATGTGGCCGTACCTGCTTTCCTGAGGGGTGGGGGGCTGGGGAGGCCCAGACAGGCGCAAGGAGTTCACATGCATGCACCGAGTTCACGAACTCGGTCGGTGGCGCGATCCAGAGTTGCGGGAGGAGAGGCCCGCGTCAATGGTCCGGACCGAAGACGTCGGATGCATTTCCGGACAATCCCCGGAACCGTCAACTGACTCACCGGTCAGTTCGTATGGATTCTCGCGTCAGGAATGCATGACCGCCCGTGATCGTTGACGATGGGAGTACCACCTGACGACAACCGTAAGGATCAAGAGCTCGTGAGCAGCAAGGTCCCCCCGATCATCCTCAACAACGGCGTCGAAATGCCGCAGCTCGGCTTCGGCGTCTGGCAGGTGCCGGACGACGAGGCGGAGCGGGCCGTCGCCACCGCACTGGAGGCCGGGTACCGCAGCATCGACACAGCGGCGATCTACGGCAACGAAGAGGGCACCGGCAAGGCGATCGCCGCCTCCGGCGTCCCCCGTGAGGACATCTTCCTCACCACCAAGCTCTGGAACAGCGACCATGGCTACGACTCCACGCTGCGCGCCTTCGACGCGTCACTGGACAAGCTCGGCATGGAGTACGTCGACCTGTACCTGATCCACTGGCCGACGCCGGCCCGGGACAACTACGTCGACACGTACAAGGCGTTCGAGAAGCTGTACGCAGACGGCCGCGTGCGGGCGATCGGCGTGTCCAACTTCGAGCCGGAGCACCTTCGGCGGCTGATCGCCGAGACGTCCGTCATCCCGGCCGTCGACCAGATCGAGCTGCACCCGCACCTGCAGCAGCACGCCGCCCGCGAGTACCACGCGGAGCAGGGCATCGCGACCGAGGCCTGGTCGCCGCTCGGCTCGGGCAAGGGCCTCCTCGAGGTCCCGGCGATCGTCGCCATCGCCCAGAAGCACGGCCGCACCCCGGCGCAGGTCGTGCTGCGCTGGCATCTGCAGCTGGGCAACATCGTGATCCCCAAGTCCGTGACCCCGTCCCGGATCAAGGAGAACATCGAGGTCTTCGACTTCAGCCTGGACACCGAGGACCTCGCGGCGATCAGCGCGCTCAACGAGGACCGGCGCCTGGGACCGGACCCGTCGACGTTCAACATGGCCTGACGGCCACCGCGGTACACGGGTCGGCCCCCGCCGTGCGGCGGGGGGCCTCAGCAGCGCGGGGCCCGGGCGCCGGGCCAAAAAGGTGGGGGGCGGGGCTGTTGGCCCGCATGTG